>JBEGTT010000220.1:0-7007 GCA_041179245.1 Pseudomonadota bacterium | reverse complement strand
TTTCGTTCAGGAAGATTCTGCGGTGGATATCGCCGAAGAGATCGAACAACTGGAAAAGAAAAGTCAGTCGCTGACCAAGGATTTGTACGCCAAGCTCTCACCTTGGCAAATAGCACAGGTTGCTCGGCATCCACAGCGCCCCTATACCTTGGATTACGTAGAGCATATTTTTACCGATTTTGAAGAACTGCACGGGGATCGTTCGTTCTCTGATGACAAAGCCATTGTCGGCGGCTTGGCCCGTTTTAATGACCAACCCTGTATGGTGATTGGCCACCAAAAAGGCCGCGACACTAAAGAAAAAATTTATCGCAACTTCGGGATGCCTAGGCCAGAAGGCTATCGTAAGGCGATGCGCCTGATGAAGTTGGCTGAAAAATTTGGTCTACCGGTTTTTACCTTTGTCGATACACCCGGCGCTTATCCGGGGATTGATGCCGAGGAGCGCGGACAGTCCGAAGCGATTGGGCATAACCTCTATGTGATGGCCGAGCTGAAGGTGCCAATTATCGTGACGATCATTGGTGAGGGCGGTTCGGGGGGCGCGTTGGCTATTGCGGTGGGGGATGTGCTGCAGATGTTGCAATACTCAACCTATTCTGTGATTTCGCCGGAAGGTTGTGCTTCGATTCTGTGGAAAAGTGCAGCCAAGGCCCCGGATGCTGCTGAAATTATGGGCATTACGGCAAGTCGGCTGAAAAGCTTGGGTTTGATCGATAAAGTGGTTAACGAACCTTGTGGCGGCGCCCATCGTGATTATCGAATGATGGCGCAGTCGTTGAAGAAAAACCTGCAGGATTCCCTCAAACAACTGAGTGGTTTATCGACCCAAGAACTACTTGCCAATCGTTATGAACGCTTGATGGCCTATGGGCGTTATAAGGAACAAGCAGTTAGCTAGTTCTGCTTGTTCCAGTTGGTTTGGAGAATGTGAATTAACCCACCAGAGGATTCTTTGTTACGTTGTCTTCAAGCCCGTTTGCTTGAGGATTTGCCGGCAGAGACAGTGATTACCGTTGGGTTTTCAGGTGGGCGTGATTCAGTTGTTTTGCTCGATGCCTTATCCCGACTTTTGCCGAATGATGGTTCTCGGCTGAAAGCTTTACACGTTCACCATGGCCTCTCCAAATATGCTGATGAATGGGCTGATTTTTGTACCCAATTTGCAGCAGAACGTGGCGTTCATTGTGCAATTCACCATGCCTCCATTAAATCTGACGGCGCCGGACTAGAGGCGGCGGCTCGGCTTGCCCGCTTTAGCGCATTTGCCGAGGCCGGAGCAAGTGTTGTGGCTCTGGCACATCATTTAGACGATCAGGCCGAAACGGTATTGCTTCGATTATTTCGCGGCAGCGGCGTTCATGGGTTGGCGGCAATGCCTCGTTTACGCCAACAGGCAAACCAGCAGATTTTATGGCGCCCATTCCTGGATCAAGCTAGGGCCGAGCTTGAAAACTATGCGGCTAGGCATGCGCTTCAGTGGGTTGAGGATGACAGCAACGCGTATCAATACTTTACGCGCAACTATTTGCGTCATACGGTGCTGCCAGAATTGGCATCTCGTTTCCCGGCGGTAAAACTTATTTTGGGAAGGACTGCTCAACTGGCTGATGAAGCGAGCGTTCTACTTGATGAGCGAGCAGAAGAGGATTTGGCCGCATGTCAGTCAGCACAAGATTCGTCAGCGTTGGGGCTAGTTCAATTGCAGCAATTAGCGCCAGCCAGACTGCGGAATTTATTACGCTACTGGTTGAAGCTGCAAGGGTGGCCAGCCCCTGAAATGCATACCTTACTGGAATGGCAAAAGCAGTTGGAGTGTGCCGATGCGGGGTCAATGGCTGTGTTGTCTTATTCTGCAGGTGAGTGCCGGTTATGGCAGGGAAATGCTTATTGTGTTTCCAGAACTCAAAACCTTTTGAAGCCCGTAGAACTGACGGAGTTGCCGTCCCTGCAAAATAGTTCATTAGCTTTTGGGGATGGGGTCATTAACTGTTGTGACAAGATGAGCATTACTGGTGGTGAGCATGACGTCAATTCGTATATCTTAAGGCTAGATAAAGCGGCTGTTGAAAATGCCTTTCAGCAGGATAATACGTTGCGTTTTGCTTCCCGATCTGGGGGTGAAAAACTTCAGTTGGCAGCTAATCGTCCTAATCGTCCCCTAAAAAAACATTTGCAGGATTCTGGGTTTCCTCCTTGGGTGAAGGCTAGTTTCCCTTTGATGTTTATTGGCGAGACGCTGGTTGGATGTTTTGGTATTGGTGTGAAGTTCGACTGGTTGCCAAAACCCAATTCAGACTGCTTTATTTTTGTTTGGTATCCCCGTATTCCTAAATGACATTGAAGGTGCGGTTCAGGACTTATAATTAAGACATGGTTTCCGTCGTTCATTCTGTTGCATCCCAAAGTGATCCTGATCAATCACTCCTCATCTTGGCGGAAGGCCTCCCGGATGTAGATCAGTGCCGTGTCCGTGCGGCTATCGAAGCCGCAAAGTCAATCTATGGAAATGCCGTATTAGGCAGTGGTGAGGGAGTTTGGCCCCACGCCTTGGGCATTGGGCTGATTGTTGCCGGTCTCAAGCTAGATATTGATGCACGGATTGCGGCCTTGTTATTTGCCATTCCTGTTTACCATGAGCGTGGTCTGGAATGGCTTGAAGAGGATTTCGGGTCATCTGTTGCGCTTCTGGTGAAGGGCATTTCTCGTCTTAATCGCCTACGCCCAATTACGCGGGATTTGATAGTTGAGAATCTTGAAAGCCCTCAAACCAATCCTCAGGAGTTAAGTGCTCAGGTTGAAGTGCTGCGCAAGATGTTGTTGGCAATGGTGGAGGATATCCGGGTTGTTTTACTTCGCCTTGCCAGTCGGACGCAAACTTTACGTTTCTACGCCAAGAATCCTGATGATTTGCGGGTTCAGGTCGCACGCGAAACCCTAGAAATTTATTCGCCATTGGCCAATCGCCTAGGCGTTTGGGAGTTGAAGTGGGAACTGGAGGATTTGTCTTTTCGTTTTCTCCACCCTGATACCTACAAAAAAATTGCCGGCTTGCTGGATGAAAAACGCCGTGAGCGAGAGCAATTTATTGAAGATGCGATTGTCCGACTGAAAGATGAGTTGGCGCAGTTGGGGATCAACAAGGCCGAAATTTACGGTCGTCCAAAGCATATCTATAGCATCTGGAACAAGATGCGCAAAAAAGGTGTCGAATTTTCCGAAGTCTATGACGTGCGTGCACTTCGAGTGATTGTTGATGAGGTTAAGGATTGCTACACCGTTTTGGGTGTCGTGCACAACATTTGGGCGCCTATTCCGAAAGAGTTTGACGACTACATTTCCAATCCTAAGGGGAATAACTACCAATCGTTGCATACCGCTGTGCGTGCGCCTGATGGTCGTTCGCTAGAAGTCCAAATTCGGACCTGGGACATGCACCGCCATGCTGAATTGGGTGTTGCAGCCCACTGGCGTTACAAGGAAGGTAGCCAGCAAAGCGAAGATAGTTACGACGAAAAAATTGCTTGGCTACGCCAACTTCTGACTTGGAAGGATGAAGTGGCGGATAGCTCTGACTGGGTGCGCCATTACAAGCAGGCCGCACTGGATGAGACTGTTTATGTGATGACCCCTCAAGGGAAAGTCGTTGATTTGCCAAGCGGTGCTACCCCAGTGGATTTTGCCTATCGTGTCCATACCGATTTAGGACACCGCTGCCGTGGTGCAAAAATCAATGGTGCGCTGGTTCCCCTAAACACGCAGTTGGAAACAGGCCAAAGAATCGAGATCATCACCGCCAAACTGGGTGGCCCATCACGTGATTGGCTTAACCCACCATTAGGTTATATCCATACTAAAAGTGCGCGGATCAAAGTGCGCCAATGGTTTGCCAGCTTGGCGCAGGAAAATACGCTGGTGGAAGGCAAAGCCATTGTCGCTAAGGAGTTACAGCGCATTGGACTAGGTGGCACGAATCAGGAGTCGCTGGCGCAGAAACTGGGATTTCCGAAATCTGAAGATCTTTATCTGGCAGCAGCCAAAAATGAATTGAGTCTGCGCCAGCTACAAATGATGGCTCGCGGGGATGTCCCGCAGGTGGTTCCAGAGCAGCTTACACTCAGAAGTCGTCCGGCAACTGCCGTCGAGGGTAATCAGGGGATTCTGATCGTAGGGGTTGATAAGCTACTTACCCAACTGGCTCGTTGTTGTAAGCCTACGCCACCAGACTCCATTGAAGGTTTCGTGACCCGAGGAAAAGGTATTTCGATTCACCGCGTAGACTGTTCGAATTTTATTCACCTTGCGGCTTTGCATCCGGAGCGAGTCATTGAAACTGCCTGGGGAGATAAAACTCAAGGCGTGTTTGCGGCCGATATCATGGTGGATGCTTATGATCGACAAGGTCTACTGCGTGATATTTCTGATGTTCTTGCGCGTGAAAAAATTAACGTCATTGCGGTGAATACCCAGTCGCAGGCGAGTCGAGCGAGAATGGGCTTTACCGTGGAAGTGCTCAATCTTCCTCAGTTGCAACGAACCTTAAGTTTAGTTCTGACCCTTGATGGCATTATCTCTGCACGCCGCGTCTAGAAATATGCCCACTTCCGCTAACTACCGTTCATTTTCATGCTGATTCTGGCTTTTGAAACGTCAACCGATTTGGCGTCCTGTGCCTTATGGCATCAGGGTGTTGTTCATATAGAGGAATGTCCACGGACTGCGGGAACAGATGGGCAACATTCAGCTACGTTACTACCAGCAACCCAACAACTGCTGGCAGATGCCGGTGTCACTTTTCAGGATTTGGATGCCATTGCTTTTGGTGCAGGCCCCGGTGCATTTACGGGGTTGCGTATGGCCTGCGCAATTGCTCAAGGTATTGCTGTTGCACATGATAAACCGGTTATTCCCGTTACAACTTTGGCTGCGATGGCATGGCAGGCAGGGAAGTTAGTCGGGGATAGCGGAAAATCTATTTCAGGTTTACCCATTATGGCGCTGTTGGATGCTCGAATGGGAGAAGTGTATACGGGAAATTTTATTCTCTCTGAGGACGGGGTAACGCAAGTCGGCGAACTGGTTCTTAGAACGCCTGACGAGCTGATGGCGCAGCCCCACATTGGGGTGGTATGCGGTAATGTATTTACTGAATACCCTCAACTCGCAACACATTACTCAGGGGATGGAAATATTTTGCTCCCCGCATTATTTCCTCGGGCGATTGAAATTGCTGAGTTAGCGGTGTTTGCTTTCCAGCGAAAGGAATTTGTTGATTCTGCGTTAGCGGCACCGCTTTATGTTCGTGATCGTGTGGCTAAAACTATCGCAGAACGACTGGCTGAGGGAGGCAAGGCTTGATGGTTGGTTGCAACATTCGACCCATGCGCCAAGAGGATCTGGTCTGTCTGGCAGCATTGGCTGCCGACAGTGATCCCCATGCGTGGTCACAGCGATTGTTGGCTGACTCACTGGTGAACCACCAGGCCTATGTGCTCGAACAAAAACAAGGCTCATTTTTGGGTTGCACCGTCGTGGGCTGTGCCGTTTTTCAGCTGGTTTTGGATGAGGCCGAGTTGCTGTACATCGTGGTCAATCAAGCCCATCAGCAGCAGGGAATTGGTGCCTATTTTCTGTCTGAGCTATTAAATAAAGTGCGTTCAGAAGGAATTGCTACCTGTCTGCTGGAAGTTCGTGCCGGGAATGTTTCTGCTCAGGCGCTTTATCAAAAGCTGGGGTTTTCTCCGACCGGATTACGTAAGGCCTACTACCCTGGAAATACGCAAGGAACGAGAGAAGATGCCTTGTTGTTACGCTGTAACTTGACTGATTTCTTAGCTCATCAAACATGAAAACTCCATTGGTCACTCGCGAATCCATGTTGCGTGAAATGGGCATTAACACCTTGTGGCGCCGGAAGGGTGGCGAGAGTGTATCTGCAGTTGCGGTGCCAAGTACTCACGTTCTGGCTACGACAGAAGTGGACTTACCTATAGCGCCGGCCGTACGCGAAAGTGGCTTGGTTCAATCACCCTCAAATGCTTCGTCAAACTGGGATGTGTTGGCACAAGAAGTGGCAAATTGTCGATCCTGTGCTTTGTGTGAACATCGGAACCAGGCTGTGCTGGGGGTAGGGGATTTACACCCCGATTGGCTGTTTGTTGGCGAAGGGCCGGGGGCTGAAGAAGATGCGAAGGGCGAACCTTTTGTGGGGCAAGCCGGGAAGTTGCTGGACAACATGCTTGCGGCACTGAGTATCAAAAGGGGGCAGGGGGTTTATATCGCCAATGCGGTGAAATGTCGCCCTCAGGGTAATCGAACACCGGAACATGGCGAAATGGCTGCATGTCGTCCGTTTCTGGAAAAACAAATTGCATGGCTCAAGCCAAAAATGATTATTTTACTCGGTAGAGCCGCCGTTCATTCGGTGCTGAAAGAAGATAAGGCCTTAGGAACGCTTCGCCAACAACGCTTCGAGTATCAAGGAATTCCTGCTGTTGTGACCTACCACCCGGCGTATTTGTTGCGTAACTTGGTGGATAAATCAAAAGCTTGGGAAGACTTGCTGTTCGCTAGGCAGTGTCTGTCTCGTCAAAAACCGTAACTGCTCTAGAAAATGGTGGCGAGGAATAAGTTTCGCCCCCAACGAAGCCAGATGTGGCGTGTAGACCTGACAATCCAGCAAACCAAAATCCAGTTCTTGTAAGCGACGCAGCAAGTGGGCAAAAGCCAGCTTCGAGGCATTAGGTTGATGGCTGAACATGGATTCACCGTAGAACACCTTACCAATCGCTAGTCCGTAGAGTCCGCCAACCAGTTTTTCATCTACCCATGTCTCAACCGAATGGGCGAACCCCATTTGATGTAATTGTTTGTAGGCATTTTGCATCTCTGATGAAAGCCACGTACCCAGTTCTCCATGGCGAGGCATCTCGGCGCAACATGTCAAAACTTCGCTAAAAGCAGTGTTGTAGCGAATGGTGTGATCTTGTTTAAGTAGCGACTTACGT
>JBEGTT010000219.1:0-18459 GCA_041179245.1 Pseudomonadota bacterium | reverse complement strand
ATCTACACCGGGTTTGTGAATCACGAAACGGCTGAGAAACTCACTGGTGCGCTGACCTATACCGGCACCAGCCAAAGCGCTGTCAATGCCGGCAGTTACACCATTACCCCATCGGGTCTACGCAGCAGTAATTACGACATCAGCTATGTCAGCAGTACGCTCACCGTTAAACAACGGCCCGTTACTGTGACCGCTGAAGCAAAAACCAAGGTTGTGGGAAGTGTCGACCCTGCTTTGACCTACAAAACTAATTCTGGCCTGGTTTCGGGCGATAGCCTTGGGGTCGAACTCACACGCACGGCAGGGGAAGTGGCGAATAAGACATACCCAATTACGCTAGCCAGTTCGGGCAATGCCAACTACACGATTACCTATGTGGGTCATACGCTCGCCATTACCCAACCCACTGCTGTAACAGCAGCACAAGTAAACACGCTACCCACAGCGCAAATAAATTCGCTGAGCACCACTCAATTATCGGGACTAACAATAGATCAAGTGCGGGGGCTGACGACAACGCAAGTTAAGGCACTGACGGCAGATCACTCTGCGAGTTTGGTTGCCCAGAAAACTCTTGGTGAGATATCAATATCGACAGATGGCCCGTTCTCTTTTACGGTTCCCTCAGATACCTTTGTAAACAAAACTAGCCCTAATACCAAAATAACCTTATCGGCAAATCCGCCTTCAAATGTGCTACTACCGAGTTGGTTGATATTCAACCAGCAGACTGGTACTTTTTCAGGCACGCCCCCATCTGGTTTTAGTGGCAGCATTACGATCAACTTAACGGCACAGGATTCACAAGGTAGTGTAGCGGTTCAGTCATTTAAGATCAGCGTTGTGAAAAAATCAGCGCCAGCACCATCGAATGCAAACATCGGATCAACCGTCGATCGGTCTGCGTCATCACAAGCAGTAGGTTTGCTCAGCGACCGGATTTCTCAAGTTGTTGGTGGCGGCACACTCTTTAATATCTCACCATCTCAACTAACACCATCTGTACCAGCACCATCAGTACCAACAGCACCAGTGATATTTGTACCCCCACCCTTCCAACTCCAATAGGTAAAAAAATCTAGACACTGGAACGTAGTGGCACCAACTGATTTTTGACGGGTTTTTATGATGGCGAAACAAGACAGATTTACTGGAATTTTTACCATGAAACTTTTACCGATTTTTTCGCTGGCCTTGGGCTTGCTCACGGCGTTTGCTCAACCGGCGTTGGCGCAGCAGGGGCCAAATACCTTGCAACAGCCCTTTGTAACCGTGAATGGCGTGGCCCAGTCGAACGCGCTGGCTGAGGTTATTTTCCGCGCCAAGCGTTTGCAGGGGGCCCCTGATAGCGATGATGTACGCCAATCAGTACGCACTGCACTCATCGCGCAAGCGGTGTTAGAACCCGAAGCGATCAAAGCCAAGATTGACCAGAACCCTTTGGTTCAAGCGCAAATTGAACTGGCTCGGCGCGATGTGTTGATTAGCGCGTGGGAAGCTGACTTTGTGGCTAACTACCAGCCGAGCGACGCTGATCTGAAAGCGGAATACGCCGCTCAGGTTGCCAAACTCGGCAAGCGCGAAGTGCTGATTCGACATTTGCTGGTGAAAGATGAAGACACCGCTAAAGCCATCATTAAAGATATTAAGACCAGTGTTAAAACGATGGCTGAATTGGCGGCTCAGGTGTCGGAAGATGCCGGCACCAAGGGTAAGGAGGGCTTGGCTGACTGGGCACCACTGAACAGTTTATCGCCTGAATTGAAGGAAACCGTCAAAGGGCTAAATAAAGGCAAGGTCGCCAACAAGCCGGTGAAAACGGCCCATGGTTGGCATGTGGTGAAGCTGGAAGATATTCGCCCGCTGCAAGCGCCTTCGCTAGATTCTGTAAAACCGCAATTGACTCGACTGATGGCGCAACGGGCCTTAGAAAACCATATTAAGGGCTTGCTTGAACAAGCTAACGCTCAGTAAAGCTGATTAACAAGTGAATGTAACCATGACCACGAATCAACCTTTAAGCATCTTCCGACCAACGGTTTTGGTGGTGGCGCTGACGGCTCCACTGACCACCCTTCCTGTACTGGCGCAAACGCAGCCTAATGCTGGTCAGCTGTTGCAGCAGGAACGCCCGGTTCCGCAACTGCCCAAAGAATTTCCTCCGCTGAATATTTTGAATGCCCCGACGGTCAAGCCGCTGCTTCCCGGTGGCGTGACCGTGAAAGTGCAGTCGGTTCGTTTCAGCAGCCACACCATTTTTACAGACAGCCAGCTCAAGGCTATTCTGGGCGAGTTTGCTGGCCAGACTTACGACATGGCAGGGTTACAGGCACTGGCTGATCGTGTGACCTTGTTTTACCGGGCAGAGGGCTATCCTTTTGCGCTGGCGTATTTGGCTGAGCAGGAGTTTGCGGATGGGGTGCTGAATATCACCTTGCTGGAAGGGCGTTATGGCGAGCTGAAGGCTACGGGTGAAGGCAAGCTGGGCGAAGCTGCACAGGCCTTCTTAGGGAAACTGAAGCCTAACAGCGTGATTGGTTCTTCTTCCTTGGAACGTGCGGTGCTAGTTTTGGGTGACCAACCCGGTATCAAAGTATTGCCGGTGATACGCCCAGGTGAAACCTTCGGCACCGGTAATTTAGACGTGCAGGTATTGCGTCAGAAGCTGTTGAGTGGCGAAGTAGGTGTAGATAACCACGGCAATCGTTACACGGGTGAAAACCGTGTTCGCGTGAACCTGCAAGCAGACAGTCCCTTTAGCTTTGGCGACCAACTCACCCTTAAAACCTTGGTCAGTGAAGAGAATCAAATGATGGGTAATGTGGCTTATAGCCGCCCATTGGGTAGTTCAGGTTTGCGCGGCAATATTGGTTTTGCCCATTCTTATTACGAGTTAGGCAAACAGTTTTCTAACTTGCGGGCAACCGGGTCAGCAGACATCGCTAGCATTGGTTTGTCGTATCCCCTTTTGCGTTCACAGCGTACTAATTTGACGCTGTTGGCAACGTTCCAGAGCAAACAGCTTAATGATAAACAGGGCAGTACAGACACAAGTAACCATAAGCGGAGCGACGTGTTGCCGGTTGCGGTGCAGTTTGATCACCGTGATGAATTGGGCGGCGGCGGAATTACTTATGGTGCACTCACTTACACCAGCGGTAATCTGAAAATAGGGAATTCGCAAATAGCCTACGATGCTGCAACGGCTAAAACGAATGGTCAATTTGAGAAATGGTCCTTGGATGTTGCGCGGGTTCAATCGACGCCGGTGTCAAACCTGAGCATCTTTGCCCGGACTTCAGTTCAGTGGGCTGGCAAGAATCTGGATTCTTCAGAAGATTTTGGTTTAGGTGGGGTTAATGGCGTCCGGGGTTATCCCGGTGGTGAAGGCTATGGGGATGAGGGTTGGTTGGCTCAACTAGAAGCGCGTTATGCCGTTGGGCCTTACACACCCTATGTTTTTCACGATATTGGCCACGTCAAAACCAATCACAGCCCATGGGTAGCCGCGAGCCAGAACAGCGAACGTGACCTTGCCAGCAGTGGCTTAGGGCTACGTTATCTTGATGGACCATTTAATGTCGATGCCAGCCTTGCATGGCGAGACGCTGGCGGGAAATCCACATCAGATACCAAAGATCAGAACCCACGGTTTTGGGTAACTGGCGGATGGATGTTCTGATTTTTCTGTGGGTAGCATAGCTCCAAGCTTTGCTACCCAACTGGAAATTTGGTGGTTTTATGACCGCACTTTACGTGAAGCGATCTGATTGCGGTAAACAGAAAAAGCGCCTTAAAAGGCGCTTTTTCTATTCATCTGGCGGAAGCTCAGGGATTCGAACCCTGGATACCTTTCGGTATGCCGGTTTTCAAGACCGGTGCAATCGACCACTCTGCCAAGCTTCCAGAAGGCGCGCATTCTACGGTGAAAGCGAGGGAAAGTAAAACAGAAGTTAGAATGCGAAAAAGTGGCCTATTGGTCAATTAGGCAATGATCTCCTCTATTTCCTCCATGCGGCGAGTTTCTAGTTCAAAGTCTGCCAAATCGCCACTGAATGCGTCACGGGACGATACGACTCCAATGGGGGACCGGTTCGAGTCTAGAACGGGTACGTGACGGAAGCGACCTTCGTGCATCATATGTAAGGCTTCGGCAAGAGGCCTATCGGCGGTGATCGTTTCGACATGTTCGACCATTACCATCGCAACAACTGTTGTCGCAGGGTCAAGCTCCGCAGCAACAACTTTTTTCAGCAGATCTCGCTCGCTAAAAATCCCAACGAGTTTATTGTTCTTAACTAGCAGAATTGCGCCGACATTGCGGCTGCTCATTTGTTTTGCTGCTTCTTGAACGGTGATGTCGGGGGATGCAACCAGCAGGGTTTGACCAGCAATAACTTGTTTAATCAGGCGTTTCATAGGTGTCTCCTTGATTGTTTTGGTGCTGCAAAGGCATTCTAGCCCTAGATTAAATCTAAGAGGACCTTGTTATTAATTTGTTAAGATCGTCACAGATGCAAGCCAAAACAATGGAGGTAGTGATGTTTAAACATATTCTTATTCCGACAGATGGTTCTGAACTTTCGGATTTGGCCGTCACCAAAGGCGCTCTCTTTGCCAGCGAGATTGGCGCGAAGGTAACGTTGTTTTTTGCCAAGCCAGGATTCCCAGTGGCGTACTTTGGGGAGGGCGCTTTGATTGATCCGCTAACACCCAGCCAATTCGCCGAAATGGCAGATCAGCAGGCGGATAAAGTGTTGCAAACCGCTGTTCTTGTTTGCGCCGATGCGGGGGTGACGTGCGATACAGCAACTGAGACTAGTGATGTGCCTTATGAGGCCATTATCGAGGCAGCCAAAAAAGCCGGCTGTGACCTGATTTTCATGGCTTCACACGGGCGGCGGGGGATTAGTGGTTTGTTGCTCGGGAGTGAGACCAACAAGGTGCTGACTCACTCGCAGATTCCGGTATTGGTTTATCGCTGACGAGCTGATGGGTATGGGTATCGGGTGCTTAATGCAATGCTCATCCCGTCTGGCTGAATAATTCGTACATGCTCACGACGCAAGTCGCGTGGGTGAGCAAGCCCGCATGCGTGGGCGATCATATGCATTTCCTTATTCATATTTAACGCGTAGTGAGCAACTCGGGTGGCTTTGTCTTCAACAACCAGCCCCCGTTGCAGTTTCGGATTGTGGGTGGCAATACCTGTGGGGCAAGTGTTTTGGTGGCAGCGTAGCGCCTGAATACAGCCCAAGCTGAACATAAATCCCCGTGCTGTATTGACGAAATCGGCGCCGCAGGCCAGAGCCCATGCTGCTTTGGCGGGTGTTACCAATTTTCCCGCTGCGATGACTTTGATTCTATTCCGCAGGTCGGCTTCTATCAGGCTGTCCACTACCCGGGGTAATCCTTCGATGATTGACAGCGACATGTGATCAGCAAGGGCTTGAGGTGCTGCGCCAGAACCGCCTTCACCACCATCAATGGCAATAAAATCGGGAGCGCAATGGTGACCACGACGCAGAATAGCGTCAGTCAAATCTTGCATGAATTGCCAGCCGCCAATCGCTGTTTTGATGCCTACAGGCTTTCCCGTCGCCGTTCTGATGCGCTCAACCATGTCTAGTAGTTCATCAACATTGGAAATGTCTGGGTGGCGATTGGGCGAGAGGGAGTCTTGTCCTAATGGGATACCACGGATATTGGCAATTTCGGGGGTGATTTTACTGGCCGGTAAAACCCCACCCTTGCCGGGTTTTGCGCCCTGTGAAAGTTTGATTTCAAAAGCACGAACCGAATCATGGGCGGCGATTTCTTTGAGCTTGCCGAGGTCAAGTTGCCCGTTTGAATCACGCGCCCCGTATTTGGCTGTTCCGATCTGAAATATGATGTCGCATCCACCACTCAGATGGTGGGGGGATAAACCGCCTTCGCCGGTGCCCATCCAGCAACCTGCAATAGCTGCACCCCGTGAGAGTGCTTCAACGGCTGGTTTGGAAATGGCGCCAAAACTCATGCCGCTGATATTGACCAGAGAATTGGTTGAAAATGGGGTTAAGCAATAATTTTCCCCCATGGTGATGGCGGGTGTTGGTAAAAAATCGTTCTCAATGACTGGGAATGGCGCGTTTACGAAAAGGATGGCGCCCGGTTCGTGGATTCGATAGGTCGAGCCAAAACCGATAATTCCCCCTTCGTCTTTGGCCATACGATAGACCCAAGAACGGGTCGCTCGATTGAACGGCATCTCGTCACGATCACCAATAAAAAAATACTGGCGGAAATATTCCCCCATTTTTTCAAAGAGATAACGAAGGTGTCCAATGATGGGAAAGTTTCGCAATACGGTGTGTTGCTTTTGGGTGATGTCGCGGATGTAGACATAAGTGATTAAAAATACTAGCAGTAATGCCAATAAAATACTCAGTCCTGTTTGAATAACCTGCGAAACGCTCAGCACGATAGGACTCCCCAGCGGTTAAAATGGGTGAAATTTAGCACGTTTGCCTTTTCTTCAAACTATCAGTTACTTCAACTTTGCCATGAACCCATTTTCCCCCGCGTTTGCCCCTGAAACCAAGAGTGAGTCTCGTACGGTTGACGTTGGCTTTCCCTTACCGCTGGCGCCAGAAATTGCGCGGGATGTGTCGGCGGCGCTAGCTGAAGATGTGGGAGCGGGCGACTTGACGGCTGCCCTGATCCCTATTGAGCGGATTGGCGTAGCGACGGTCATTGCCCGAGAACCTGCAGTGTTATGTGGTCGGGCGTGGTTTGAAGCCTGCTTTGTGCGTCTAGATCCCATGGTAAAAATTGACTGGTTTGCCAAGGATGGTGATCGTGTAAGCGCAGACCAGGTGTTATGTGAAATCCGTGGTAACGCCAGAGCCTTATTAACGGCTGAGCGCAGTGGGTTGAATTTTTTGCAGATGATGTCCGGCGTGGCAAGCAAAACTCAGGTCTATGCTGATGTGGTTGTGGGTACTCGGGCACAGGTTGTTGATACGCGTAAAACCCTGCCGGGTCTGCGTATTGCACAGAAGTACGCAGTGCGTGTTGGCGGTGGTGCTAATCACCGATTGGCGCTGTGGGATGCGATCCTGATTAAGGAAAATCACATAATGGCGGCGGGCAGCATTACGTTAGCGCTGGAGGCTGCGCGTAAGGTGTCTGTTGGCGCTGCGGGGCGCTGCCGCTTCATCCAAGTGGAGGTTGAGAATCTTACTGAGCTGACAGAAGCCTTAGCGGCGGGAGCAGAAATGGTATTGCTGGATAATTTTTCGCTTGAGCTACTGCGAAAAGCGGTTGAGCTAAATGAGCGTAAAGGCAGTAATGCAATTTTGGAGGCGTCAGGCGGTGTGAGTTTGGACGGTTTGCGCGCGATTGCTGAAACAGGCGTTGACCGAATTTCGATTGGGGGATTAACCAAAGATGTGAAGGCCTTGGATCTTTCGATGCGTTTTAAGGTGGCGAACTAATGATCCCGCTGGATATTGAGCACCCTACCTCAGTTGCTGGTGTAGGCAATACGCGTAAGCAGCGTAAGCGGCGCGGTGAGCTGAGTCGGATTCTGACGCGGATTCGTTATGCAGCCTTAGTCTTGCTCGGGGTGCTGATTCTCGGTACGGTCATTTTTCACCAAATCGGCGCTGATGTAGATTCGACCTGGTCAGATGCCATGTTCATGTCCCTAATTACGGTAACGACGGTGGGTTACGGTGAGATTGTTCCTATCATCACGGTATGGGAAAGGCTAGCCACTGGGTTTTTGGCGGTTGCTGGGTTTGGTTCTTTAACGTTCCTTTTTACGAGCCTTTCGGTATTTTTCTTGGAGCAGGATTTGGACAACACATTAGGACGTTCGCGCATGGAAAAAGAAATTGGGCGCCTGAAGGGCCACTTCATTGTTTGTGGTTATGGTCGAGTGGGTCAAAATATCGGTCGAGAACTGCAGTTGACCAGTCGGCCTTATGTGGCGGTTGACCCTGAAGAAATTACGCTGGAGGTTCAGGCGGAACATCATCAGGGGCTGCTATTTTTGGCGGGAGATGCATCAGATGACGATCTTCTGCGTGCTGCAAATATTGCCGAGGCTGAAGGTGTGTTTGCCGTAACAGGGGACGATAGTCGGAACTTGATGATCTGTATCACGGCAAAACAACTGAATCCCAATGTCCGTATTGTTGCTCGCTGCCACGAAGTCAGAAATATTGAGAAGCTTAAGAAGGTTGGTGCAAACTCAGTCGTTTCGCCTGATTTTACCGGCGGGATGCGCATGGCTAGCGCAATGGTTCGCCCCAAGGTGGTCAGTTTTCTCGACAAGATGTTACGAAGCGAATTGCACTTGCGGGTAGAAGAACTAAAAATTCCAGACGGCTTTGAACCTTGTGCCTTAGGCGAGGTGCTGGGCGTGAGCGAACATTACATTCTTGTGGCGATGCAGGATGAAGCTGGGTGGCACTTCAATCCTTCTCGAAACGTTCTGGTAGAGGTTGGAATGGAACTAATTGTGATGGCCAGCCCCGGTGGGCGTCAGCAGCTAGAAGGTCGTTTACAAGAACGCGTCTCTCGAAGCTAGGCAAGAAAAAACCCGTCCGAAGACGGGTTTCTTGCCCAACAAAAAAAGCGTCTAAAACTAGGCGCTCTGGATGTTGGAGGCTTGCTTACCTTTTGGACCTTGAATCAACTCAAAAGAGACTTTTTGGCCTTCTTTGAGTGTCTTAAAGCCATTCATATTGATGGCGGAGAAATGTGCGAACAAATCTTCGCTGCCATCATCAGGAGTAATAAAGCCAAAACCTTTAGCGTCATTAAACCACTTCACTGTACCGATTGCCATAATTGCACTTACCTTACAAAAAACATGTAAAACGGGTTACCCCGACTGCTGTTTGATTCTAGCGACCAGTGCAACTGCAATCTAGAAACGACTTGAATCAAAACACGTAACTTTTTACGCGACTCGAATCGGAGCGTCAAGCAATTTGTGGTGCGGGTTTTGGTGGTTCTTGCCAGATATTCCGACAACCGGTTTCCCGAATACGCCAAGCGCCGAATGCGCCAAGCCAGGCAATCAATGCCAATAATGCCAGGCCAGCCTGAAAATCACCGGTTGAGTAAATGCGAACGCCATTGAGCATCTGCCCGTCCCAGCTCAGGTCAATGACCAATCCCACTAAAGGTTGAAAGATGGCCGCAGATAAAAATCCCCCCATATTGGCGACAGAGGTGGACATGCCTGACAGCATGGGGGGATTCACTTCTTTGGCGCAGGCCCAGCTCAGCGTGAATCCTGATGTGCAAAGCCCCATCAGCAGAATTAGAACGTAACTGGTGCCCGCAGGTAGCGGAACGCCACTTGCCCAGACCATCCAAATCAAGGCGTTGAGTGAGCAGGCGGTGACAAGAATGGGGCGTCGTTTTCCTAGGCGATCAGAGAGGTTGCCCATGATTAAACTCCCAACCGCAAAGCCCAGAAATAGCAGGGACAAATGGGATGCCGCTTCATTGCGGCTAAAGCCATGTACCTGCATCAGATAGGGCATGGCCCACAAACCACCAAAGGTAAAAAAGGCACCGCAGGTACCGAAGTTGACCAAAATGGCCGGATGGGTCGCTGGATTTTTGGTGATTCTCCAAAGGTTTCCCAAAACGATGGTTCGATTAAATCGATTGGTTGATTGAGGGGGATTAGCGCTGGGGGCTGAGTCTCGCACTAAGAACCAGCAGCCCGCCGCTAAGGCCAGAGAAATAAATCCTACGGCGATAAATACGCCGCGCCATCCCATGGTGCTGGCAAAGGCCGCTAGCGGTGCACCGGCTAGCACGGAACCAAGGTTGCCTAGTAGTACAGTGATCCCTGTAATCGAGGCAAAACGGTTTTCTTCAAACCATACGGCAATAATTTTAAGCATAGAAACGAACGTGACTGATACCCCAAGCCCGATCAGTAATCGTCCTACTAGCGCCGTATTGAGGGTAGGGGCCAGTCCAAAAATTAGGCTGCCAATGCCGCCAATGATGGCTCCAGCAACTAGCACTCGTCGAGGTCCAAGAGTATCCACCATGATCCCCGTGGGAACCTGCATGATGGTGTAAACGTAGAAGTAGGTTGCGGCTAGTACACCAAGTGATGCTGCTGACGTTTCAAAGGTGGCAACCAAATCTTGTGCAATACCCGCTGGGGCGAAGCGCTGGAAAAAAGACAAGACAAAGGCGGAAACAGTAATGCCTAGTGCTAGCAAACGTTTGCGTTTTAGGTCAGCAGAAAGAGGGAACATTGCGTGGGGCTTTGGGTTATGAGTTTTTGGGGGTAGTAGATCAAAAATCAATCAAGCTAAGACCATATTTTTTTGATGCAGGTTCATTTGAGCCTGAATTTTTTCGGCAATATTGGCTTGTCCCGCAAAGGTGATATCTATGATTAAAGGGGATTCGGCAATAGCAGAAATAATTTTGTCATCCCCTTGAACAAGGTTTAAAACACCGGCAGGTAACCCAGCTCTTCCTGTGAGTTCGGCAAAGGCAAACAGGACAGAAGGAGCTTTCACGCTAGGCTTAATAATGACGAATTGCCCAGCGGCAAGGATTTCGGCAATCAGGCGAACTGGCGTTGCAAAAGGTTGGCTGGCGTCATTGATTACGGCACACAAGGAATATTTTGAGCCGAGTTTTGGGTTGGCGGTTTTGAGTGCGGTACAGGCTTGGTTAACTTCTACTGTGGCTGCGGCTTCATCCAGCCCCGTTTCTTCTTGGAGAATTTGAGTGAAATGGGCGCTGAATTTTTCGAGCAGGCTAGCAGTGGTTTCCAGAATAGCTTGGCGAATATCAATCGTACTGCTTGCCCACGAGGGTATTGCAATATTTGAGGCTTCGATGGCGAGCAACAATTCCTCCGCGCCACACATGGGAACAAGGCGAAGGGCTTCCCCGGTGACGGGATTGCTGACGGTCTGAAAATCGTCGGTCATGGTCAGGAAAGCGTGGCCGTTGATCCATAAAGGTAGGGCTGACGGCCCCTCAGAGGCAAGCATCATGGTGGAAACTCCTGAGTCTGTTATAAGAGATAGTTCTGGATGGTATTATAAGGATATTGCGCTGCACCAAAGTGGTTGCAGAAGCCATTGGGGCAGTCTATTGGTAATTCCCCAAGATTTTGTTCAAAGGACACCCGTGCCAGCAGGTAATGATGTTGTAAGTGAAAGGCAAAAAAAGGACAGTGAAAAATCGTCCATTCAGGTCTTTGATCGGATGATGTCCTTGCTGGATGCGCTAGCCGAAAATCCAGAGCCAGTAAGTCTCAAGATACTGTCGCAGATGACCAAGCTGCATCCGTCAACGACTCACCGTATTCTTGCTGCGTTGACAGTGTCTGGCATGGTTATGCGTGACGATAATGGAGCGTATGGGTTGGGTATTCGATTGCTCGAATTGGGTAACTTGGTTAAGTCCAGAATTAGCATACGTGAGGTGGCGCTACCGTTCATGCAAAAACTGCATGAGGAGCTTGGCGAAAGCGTCAATTTGGGGGTTCGGCATGAAGATGAAATTGTGTATGTCGAAAGAACTTCATCCGGTCGATCCCTTGTTCGGGTGGTTTATCTGGTCGGAGGGCGAGCGCCGCTACATCTGACTTCATTAGGGAAGCTTTTTTTGGCGGACGACTCTGCTGAGGCGATAGCCGCGTATGTAAAACGGACTGGTTTGCCAGGCAAAACGTTACATTCGCTGGTCACGCTGCCGGCTTTAGAAAAGGAAATTAAGCAGATCCGCTTGCTTAATATTGCGATGGACAATGAAGAAGCGGAGATGGGATTACGCTGTATTGCAGCACCTGTCCGTGATGATTCCGGTAAGTTAGTCGCCGGTCTGTCGGTGTCCGCACCCACTGATAGGCACAAACCGGAATGGCAAAGCATGATTTCTGCGACGGCGTCCAGTATTTCCAAAGCCCTTGGGTTTCGGCCCAAAGCCAGTAAAAGTTATTGAGCGACTAAGATTTCTGCAGGCAGTTAAGCTTAAAAATTAGCCATGCATTTGATTTTCTTTGAGTTCCCCTTATAATCTCGCCCTTTTTGAATCAACGGAAAGAATACGATGGTTGTCATTCGTCTTGCTCGTGGTGGTGCTAAGAAGCGCCCTTTTTATAATCTAGTTGTGGCCGATTCTCGTAATCGTCGCGACGGTCGTTTTGTTGAGCGTGTTGGTTTCTACAATCCTGTTGCAGGCGAAACCGAAGAAGGTTTGCGCATTGCGATGGATCGCCTGACATACTGGACTGGCAACGGTGCTCAGTTGTCTCCAACGGTAGCTCGTTTGGTTAAGCAATACGCTGCTAAGGTTGCTGCCTAATTTGGCTGACTATGTAGTGCTTGGCAAAATTGCCGAGCCGTATGGTCTTCGCGGCTGGATCAAGATTTACCCGCAAGCGGATGATCCCCTAGGCTGGGCCAAGATGCCCGTCTGGTGGGTTGGAAGGGATGGTCAGGAGAATTGGTCCCCTCACACTTTAATCCAGTGTAAGCAGCATGGCAGGGCGCTAGTCGCCCAGTTTGAGGCTGTTTCTGATCGAACCATGGCCGAATCCTTTAAAGGGATGCTGGTCGGGGCTCCTAAATCTGTTTTGCCCACTTTGCCTCCCGATGAATATTACTGGGCTGACCTCATTGGATTAGAAGTCATTAATCAGCAGAATGTGGTTTTGGGTAAGGTAGCGGGCTTGATTGAGACGGGAGCAAATGATGTGCTTCGAGTCATCAGTCAAGATGGCGCTGAACGTTTGATGCCTTATGTTGATGCGGTGGTTCGGGGTATTGATCTTCCCGCTGGACGTATGGTGGTTGAGTGGGAGTTGGATTGGTGAAGGCAGTCTTCGACTGTGTCACGATTTTCCCTGAAATGTTTGTTGCTGTTACGGAAGCAGGCATTACACGCAAAGCCCTAGAAGAAAAACGTTGGGATTTTCAGGCATGGAATCTTCGCGATTTTGCAGATAACGCTTACCGGGCTGTTGATGACAGACCCTACGGTGGTGGTCCTGGAATGTTGATGATGCCTGGGCCGCTCGAAAAAGCGATTCTGGCCGCCAAAGACCGGCAGAAAAAAGAGGGTTGTTTGGGTAGTAAAGTGATTTATCTGTCGCCACAGGGACGCACCTTGCAGCATAAGAAGGTGATGGAATTGGCCGCCGAAACGCCGTTGCAGGGTTTCGTTTTGCTTTGTGGGCGTTATGAAGGTGTTGATGAACGTGTTCTCTCACGGTGTGTCGACGAAGAAATATCTGTCGGTGATTTCGTTTTGTCGGGAGGTGAACTTCCCGCGATGATCCTGATGGATGCCGTTATCCGGCAGTTGCCGGGTGTGCTGGGAGATGCTGCATCAGCCATCGAGGATTCTTTTGCTGATGGATTGCTAGATTGCCCGCACTACACGAGGCCAGAAGTGTATGAAGATCAGTCGGTGCCCGATGTTTTGTTATCAGGTGACCACCAAAAGATTCGGCGCTGGCGCTTGAAACAATCGCTGGCGAGAACCCGGGCGCGTCGCCCGGAGCTGTTTGCCCAATGGGTAAATCGCTGGAAGACGCAAGGTGTGGTGGGCGATCAAGGCGGTGTTCAGGCAACTGTGCATTTGTCTAATAAAGCCCGCAACAAGGAAATTACGCAACTCCTCGCTGAAATCAGTGCGGAGCAATGCGGTGAGAAAACGCTGTAAAGCACAATTTAATAGGAACTCACATGAACCTGATTGAACAACTTGAACAAGAAGAAATCGCCCGTCTGGGCAAGACCATTCCTGCTTTCGCACCTGGTGACACTGTCATCGTGCAAGTGAAGGTTAAGGAAGGTACACGCGAACGTCTTCAGGCCTATGAGGGCGTGGTGATTGCAAAGCGTAACCGTGGTCTGAACTCTGCGTTTATCGTCCGTAAAATTTCATCTGGCGAAGGTGTGGAACGTACATTCCAGACTTACTCTCCATTGGTAGCTTCCATCGAAGTTAAGCGTCGAGGTGATGTTCGTCGTGCCAAGCTGTACTACTTGCGCGAACGTTCAGGCAAGTCTGCACGTATTAAGGAAAAGCTGGTTCGCAAAGCCTAAGGGTTTTTTACCGGTATTCCAGCCCCCTGTGTTGCTCCGTGCGCATAGGGGTTTTTTATGTCCTCAACAAAGGTTATCCCCATGTCTGTGATTCAATTTCCCCTAATGGGCGAATACATTGAACTGTGTAACTTGCTGAAGCTAACAGGTGTTGCCGGGAGTGGTGGCCAGGGGAAACATATGGTGGGTGAGGGGCGCGTGACGGTTGACGGCGAAGTTGAGCTACGTAAAACAGCCAAAATAAGGGCCGGTCAGCGTGTGGTTTGTCTTGGGCAGACGATTGAAATATTGGCTGCCTAAAAAGACTAGATTAGCTAGATAAATTGAGGCCAAAAAATTCTAGGATTTTTTGCCCCAAGTCACCACTTTCCCCTGTTCTTATCTGCGTACCTAGGTTGTCAGCATAACCTTTTTCCAACGCGTCAAAGTACGCGAGGCGGCGCTGAAGAATGTCGGAAAAACTCGCGGCGAGTTCTGGGCGTGCTCTGATAATTTGTTCGAATCCATTCTTGTCGAGCCGGTAGGCTTCAACATCGCTGGTAGCAAGGACGGTTGCGCGACGGGGGGCGCCAGTCATTAATCCAAGCTCTCCAAAGACGCTTCCTGGCCCTCGTTTTTCATGCAATCGCTTGGGGCCTTCTGGGGGTTGCCACCACGCTTCCGCTTCACCTGAAATGATGATGTATAGCCAGTGCGCAACAGCCCCTTGGTGCGTCATGACATCGCCTTTGGCAAACGGAGCAGCAACCAATTTTTCAGCCAACATGGTGCGTTCTTGCAGGGAGAGCAGGGTAAATAATTCAACCCGGCCAATCGCATCAAGGCGCTTATTCAGTTCTCGCTGATGCACCTCTTGCCGATGGCGAGAACCTTCCGTGACGAGATGTACGGTTTGATCGCCGACAGCCAAGCGCATCCCTGCTCGTTGTAGCGCGGCCAGTATATGAATGCGCACGTTGGAATCCGTAAAGTCATCCTGCTGTGGATTGGTGAGCCAGTAACGCATGTCGTACTGGGCATACCCTTGCCCGAACTCAAGCAAAATACATGTCGGGGCAGGCGCCGGGGCCGTGTTATCAATTTGTGCAGTCTGAATGGCTTCTGTAGCAATTGCGATGACTTTGGCCGGCGGAAAGGACAAGTCGACATTAAAGGTGACGTGCCGTCGCCAAAAAGGTGGATCTGAGTCGGGGTGGCAGATAACGAAGTAACGTCCCTTCATCAATTGGCTGTTGGGGACAACCACCGTTTCGCCATTGCGGGTTTTAAGCGATGTATGGCGCCACTGAATGTCGGTGACGTGCCCGCTGAGATCGTCAATCTTGATCCAGTTGCCAATTTCCAGTGAATTGTCCATTTGCAATGCAAGGCCACCCAGCAAATTGCCGAGGGTGTCCTGCATCGAAAACGCCAGAACTGCAGTCAATACGGCTGAGGTGGCAAAAAGGTGGGTCAGTTCAATTCCGGCGAGATTTAGCCGGATAAACGCCCAGCCGATGTAGCCGATAATAATGAGAATGTCTGCCAGAATGCCAGAAACGGAGAGTTTCATTGCCGGCAAAGTTACTCTAAATAAGGCTAAGCCAGCAAAGCGGATAACCGCCATTCCCTCGCCGTAAATGGCTAGTTCACGAAGCAGTTTGGCCGTATTGAGTAGCCCGTTTCCGCTATGAAATTCTTCGAGTAAGCCTGCAATTAGATCACCAAGCAGGCACGCCAAGAAAAAGACAGAAGTGTTTATGAGCGATTTTCGCCAGGTTTTAAGCGAACGGAAAGCAACAGCTAGGCTAATGAAGGCCAAGAAAATTGCATAGGGTGCTTCTGGGCTCAGCAAATAATTTGGCATCCCTATTTCTTGAAACCTTTGACTAAGTGACCTTAAATCGAGCGGCTATTCGGCTCAGATATCCAGCGGTCTCTACCAAGCTTTGGACAGCTTCCTTGGCTTGGTTGGCCGCATCTAGATTGCCGTCAACCAGTTCGACTACACGTTCCATATTGTGAGCAACCAATTCGCTGGCGGTCACTTGTTCGCTGGCGGCATTCGCTATATCACGCGCCATGCTGGTGACGTGGGCGCTGGTTTCAGTAATACGAGACAGGCCCGAACCACTTTCGCGAATTAGGCCAATGCCAGCTTCCACTTCGTGCACAGCTTCATCCATTGAAGAAACGGCTGTATCGGTGACTGACTTAATTTCGGCTACATTGGTCGCAATATCCTTGGTTGAGGTGGCCGTCCGTTCAGCTAACTTGCGCACCTCATCAGCGACCACCGCAAAACCTCGACCGGCTTCACCTGCACGCGCTGCTTCGATCGCTGCATTCAGGGCCAATAGATTGGTTTGATCGGCAATTTCGCGAATCACATTCGTAATGTCGCCAATTTTGGCAATGGCTAGGTTGAGTGCTTGGATGGTTGAGCTTGATTTCTGGACTGCCTCTACCACTCGGCCCGTTGCTTCCATGCTCTTACCCATACTGGCTTGCGCCACGGAAACCTGTTCTTGGGCATTATCAGCCGCGCTAGCCGTGCTGGATGCAGAGTCAGCAACCGAGCGAACAGACTGGCTAAACTCTTCTGTGGCAGAGGCCACCGTTGCGGCCTTGTCTCGCTGTTGCTCGGATTGGTCAACGACATTAGCCGTTTGCCAATCCACTTTCCGCGATTGATCTTCGATCATACGGCTGGCCAGCTGTATTTCGTCGAGCATCACCTTGAGACTAATCTGCATGATGGCTAGTTCGGTCAGTGTTCTGCCCGTTTCGTCACGCCCCCGTATATCAATTTCATCGGTTAAGTCGCCTTGGGCCATCAGTCGGAAGTGCGCATTGATCTGCTCCATGCGATGGGTAATGCGACGGATCAGGTGCCAACCACCCAGCGAAATCAGCAGAATGGCTAATACCCCGCCGGTGGCGCTCAAGGTTGTAATTTGAGCGAGTTCTTTTTCGGCTTCTTGTTCCGCGTTATCACCTTGGTTAGCCAAGTGGTTTTGGAGTGCATCCCCTTTGGCGGAGACTTCTTTGTACAGCGGATTGATTTTGGTCAGCAAAAGCCCCTGAGCGCGATCGAAATCGCCAGCTTTCAGAGCATCTCTGGCGGGACTAACCCCTTCCTTGGAAAAACGGTCGCGAGCATCAAAGAACGCGTCAGCAAGCGCTTGCTCGGCTGGGGGTTTGGGCAGCTTTTCATAGACTGCGCGCAGGTCTTCAATCACCTTGCGGTTGTTGAAGGTTGCTTCGATGTGCAAATCAACTGAGTGATCGTGTTGAGCGTGATATTTGCCATCGGGGCTATGTTGTAAGCCCAGCATGATTTGGGAGCGGTTGTCGCCCATTCGCTCAACCATTTTGGCAATCGCGACAGCGGGTTTTAAATGGGCTTCATAGGCTTGGCCGATATTGAGCCCCATTTGTTGCTGTCCACGGATGCCTACAAAGGTGCCGACCACAATCACACAGGCCATGAATGCAATCATGGCGACCAAGCGGGCACGAACGGTAATTTTCTGATACCAAGGGGGAGAAGTGTCTAGATCAGCCCCCGATTCATTGAGCTGCTTGTAAAGTGTTTCAGCGTTTTGAATTTCTTGCCGGCTGGGTTCGGAGCGGACTGACATATAACCCGCGCGCGCACCATTTTTATCAATTGGGGAAACGAAGGCTTTTACCCAGTAATGGTCGCCATTTTTGCAGCGGTTTTTAACCACGCCCTTCCACGGGTAACCCGCTTTTACCGTTTTCCACAGATCTTCAAACGCCGCTGGCGGCATGTCTGGGTGACGGACGATGTTGTGATTTTGACCTTTGAGTTCTTCAACAGAGAACCCTGAGATGTCGATGAAGGTCTGGTTACAGTAGGTGATCGAACCTTTGAGGTCTGTCTTTGAAACGAGGTAGTGACCCTTGGGGTAGGATTTTTCAACGTTTGTTATGGGCAGATTCTTTTTCATGGAATGTCACCTTCTGTATGTGGCACTAAACTGGTGCTTATGGGCTGTTTTGCGGCACCAAAAAACACATTAAATAAGCGGGCGATAATGCCATACCTGCAAAGCGAAAAGAATATAAATACCGGTTTCTGGGTAAAAAATGGCATGAAAGTAGCGAGGCTTCTCAGTGTTTCTTATTTTCCCCAATTAGCGAGCTTACATTTAATATTACAGTCTTTCTATTTTTCCAGTATTCGTGAGCAATTAATGGCAAATTTGGCATCTAAATCAATATTCTTCTTTCTGGTGTTTCTGTGTTACATCGTGCCTGCTGGCGCAATGGCGCAGATGCCGAAAACTGATTTGGTGATTGGGTTTTACCGTATCGAAGCCGAAGTGGCGGCTAATCAGGCTGATCGTATGCA
>JBEGTT010000218.1:0-2506 GCA_041179245.1 Pseudomonadota bacterium | reverse complement strand
GCGGAATTTCATCATGAACTTGGATGGGCGCAATGACTTCCTTGATCTCGCAAATTCTCAGGTCGTCCGTCTTATAGGATGTTTGCATGGTAGTGTTATCAACCAATTTCGTAATAGAGTGCTTCATAAGGATATTTTAACTGTTTTTACTAGCTGTTGTTAGTATTTGCCGCTAGTAGGAAAGGATAAGGGGATTATCCAAGGTAAGCCAAGCTGGTATTTAAGGCTTTCAAAAATGCTTGGTTTTCGTCGGGTTTGCCAATGGTGACTCGTAAGCAGTCGGACAATAATCCGCCTTGGGGGCTCATATTTTTAATTAACACGCCTTGTTGTTTGATGGCGGTGAAAATATCGGTTGCCTTATTTTTAGGCACCCTGAACAGGATAAAATTTGCGGCGCTGGGATAAGCGGTAATACCATCCAATTTACTTAGTTGTTCGTAGACGTGTGTACGTTCTGCACAGATTTTTTGGGTTTGCTCATCAAATAGCGCGTGGTGGGTCAGTGCAAAATAGGTGCTGATTTGAGTGAGGATATTGATGTTGTAAGGCAACCTGATTTTATTGAGTTGTTCGGTAATGCTGGGTGCTGCGGCCAGATAGCCTAGGCGCAATCCTGCCAAACCCAGCTTGGAAACGGTACGCATAACCAGCAGGTTTTCGTATTGTGCCAATTCGTCCATGAAGCTGGCATTCGCAAAAGGCGCGTAGGCTTCATCAATGACGACCAGCCCGCCAGCGGCTTTAATGATTTGCTTTATCTCGTCGATGTTAAACAGGTTACCAGTCGGGTTATTTGGGTAAGCTAAAAAAATAATGCCGGGTTGGTGTGTTGCAATCGCTGCCAGCATAGCGGATAAATCCAGGTCAAAGGTATCGGGCAGCAACGGCACGTTGATAAAGTGCAAGCCAAGCGACTGGCTGATTTGCTGGTACATGACAAAACTTGGCTGCGGCGCAAGCACACTAGCAGTTGGCGGCAAGGCCATCAACAAAATTTGTATCAGCTCATCGGAACCGTTGCCCAGCAACACGTCATAAGCTGATGAAATGTTATTTTGTTCCTTAATCGTTTGCGTTAGCTGTCTTGCTTCAGGATCGGGGTAACGGTTTAATTTGCAGGTTTTTAGCGTTTCGAGCCAGCTTTGTTTAATGTCATCCGGCCAATTGTAGGGATTTTCCATAGCATCCAGCTTGATTAGGCCGCTGGCATCAGCGACCTTGTAGGCAGACATTGCCAAGACTTCTTTGCGAAAAATATTCAAAAGAATAGACACAAGGCAAAAAGCACAAGGCGCAATTTGAAATCCGCAAGGCACAATACATCAAAATTTTCGCCTTTCGCCCTTCGCCTTTCGCCTTGCATTTTATCTAAACCCTATATTCGGCAGAACGCGCATGAGCGGTTAGGCTCTCGCCCCTTGCGAGTATGGAAGCCGTTTTGCCTAACGCGCTTGCGCCCGCTTTAGAACAGTTAATCAGGCTGGTGCGTTTCTGGAAATCGTAGACTCCTAAGGGCGAAGAATACCGTGCTGTGCTGGATGTAGGCAGGACGTGGTTGGGTCCAGCGCAATAGTCGCCTAAGGCTTCAGCCGTATAACGTCCCATGAAAATAGCGCCCGCATGGCGGATATGTTGGCTCAAGACTTCTGGGTCTTCTACCGAAAGTTCCAAATGCTCTGGCGCTATGGTATTGGCGACTTCGGCAGCTTGTAGCAAATCCTTGGCTTTGATGAGTGCGCCACGGGTAGACAAGGAAGTTCGGATAATGTCAGCGCGTTCCATCGTCGGCAGCAAGTTGTTGATGCTTTGCTTGACGGCTGCAAGATAAGCGCTGTCATCACTAATCAAGATCGCCTGGGCGTTTTCATCGTGTTCAGCTTGGGAAAACAAATCCATCGCAATCCAGTCCGGGTTAGTCTTACCATCGCAGATAATCAGGATTTCCGAAGGCCCGGCGATCATGTCGATGCCGACTTGACCGAACACCAGTTTCTTGGCGGTGGCGACATAGATATTGCCGGGCCCGACGATTTTTGCGACGGCTGGGATGGTTTCTGTGCCGTAAGCAAGCGCGGCAATGGCTTGTGCGCCGCCTATGCTGAATATCCTATCGACACCCGCCAGATAGGCTGCCGCCAATACCAGTTGGTTGCTTTCGCCTTTAGGGGTGGGAACGACCATGACCAATTCGCCGACACCGGCGACTTTAGCAGGTATGGCGTTCATCAACACGGAAGAAGGGTAAGCGGCTTTGCCGCCCGGCACATAAAGCCCTACGCGATCTAACGGGGTAATTTTTTGCCCCAGCACCGTTCCGTCAGCTTCCGTATAATCCCAAGATTGTATTTTTTGGTGTTCGGCATAAGCGCGAATCCGGTTTGCGGCGGATTTTAGGGCAGTCGCCTGTTCTGGTGGCAGTGCCTTAAACGCCGCTTCAAGGTTGGATTTACTTAATTCCAATTCAGATGCTAAAGTGATTTCACGTTGGTCAAACCGATTGGTA
>JBEGTT010000217.1:0-3462 GCA_041179245.1 Pseudomonadota bacterium | reverse complement strand
TTACGTTTGGGTTCCGAAATTACGTGCCCATCCACCGTCAGCCGGCCGTCCCTGATCCAGCTTTGCAAGCGATTACGCGAATGTTGAGGCACCAAATTGGCTATCACTTGATCCAGACGCAGCCCTTGTTGGCTAACATCGACCATAAAAGTCCGGATGGTGGGTGCAAGCAAATGCTCTTCTGCCGCCTCTTCCCCTTCCTCATCTAAGATAAGCAAGTCGCTTGGGCTATAATCTGGCCCGCTTTCATCACCGCCATCGATGGGCGGATTTATTTCCGATAAGGTTTTCATGATGCCAAGTTTACCCAAGTTGTTGCCCGCACAAGGGACTTGTTTGACCCAACGTAATCACCTTCGCTACTGGATGGGGGCCGCCGGGATCGCGGCTTGTCTGGTGCTGAGTGGCTGTGCGAGTGACAAGGAATATGATCCAACCAAAGGTTGGTCAGCCGCCAAGCTGTATGCTGAAGCTAAAGATCAGATGACCGAAGGGGGCTATACCGAGGCTATCAAATACTTTGAAAAGCTCGAAGCTCGCTTCCCTTACGGCAGCTATGCCCAACAGGCACAGATGGAAGTGGCTTATGCCTACTGGAAAGCTAACGAACCCGCTTCTGCCCTAGCCGCTTGTGATCGTTTCATTAAGCTCCACCCCAGCCACCCAAGTCTGGATTATGTGTTTTACCTGAAAGGCTTGATCGGCTTTAACGAGGACTTGGGATTGTTGGCCCACCTCAGCCAGCAAGACCCCGGCGAACGAGACCCTAAATCGTCACGCGAAGCCTTTGAAGCCTTCCGCGACTTAGTGACCAAGTTCCCAAACAGTAAATACGCCCCTGATGCTGTTGCCCGAATGAATTACTTGGTCAACTCGATGGCGGCTCAGGAAGTCAATGTGGCGCGCTATTACATGAAACGCGGCGCTTACATTGCTGCAGCCAACCGCGCACAAACTTCTATCCAAAAATACCCCAATGTTCCCGCTCAGGAAGAAGCGCTGGCCATCATGGTCAAGGCTTACGAAAAGCTAGACATGATGGACTTGAGCAAAGATGCTGAACGCGTGTTGCTGAAAAACTACCCAGAAACGATGATGCTGGACGATCAACCCAAAACAGAATCCAAATCTTGGTGGAAACTCTGGTGATACACCTTCAATTTTAAGGCGTAAAAAAAGCGACCCATCTAGGTCGCTTTTTTGTTGCGGTTAAACGAATTAAACAAATTACGAGCTGCGGACTGAACGCTTGCGCTCGATTTCGGTCAGATAACGCTTACGCAAACGAATCGATTTGGGTGTCAGTTCAACCAGTTCATCTTCAGCGATAAATTCAACCGCAGATTCCAAGCTCAGTTGAACAGACGGAACCAAGCGAACTGCTTCGTCAGTGCCGGAAGAGCGAACGTTGGTTAATTGTTTACCCTTGATCGGGTTAACCACCAAGTCGTTTTCACGGCTGTGGATACCGATAATCATGCCTTCGTACAGCTTATCGCCCGGCACCACAAACATACGACCGCGATCCTGCAACTTCCACAGCGCATAGGCAACGGCTTCACCGTTATCCTGAGAAATCAGTACACCGTTACGACGCTCGCCAACACCACCATCACGAACCGGGGCGTATTCGTCGAAAACATGGCTCATTAGGCCATTACCACGGGTCAAGTTCATGAACTCGCCTTGGAAGCCGATCAGGCCGCGCGCTGGAATACGGTATTCGATACGAACACGACCGCGACCATCCGGCACCATATCCTGCAAATCGCCCTTACGTTGGCCAAGGCTTTCCATCACGCCGCCTTGAGTGTCTTCTTCGACGTCAACCGTCAGCATTTCGTACGGCTCGCAAACGACACCATTGATCGTCTTGTTAACCACACGCGGACGACCAACGGCCAATTCAAAACCTTCACGGCGCATGTTCTCAAGCAAGATGCCGAGGTGCAATTCACCACGACCCGCGACGTCGAACACATCACCGTTACCCGTGTCATGCACGCGCAGGGCCATATTGGTCAGCAGTTCTTTGTGCAGACGATCACGGATCTGGCGGCTGGTGACAAACTTACCTTCCGTACCGGCCAACGGGCTGGTGTTGACCATGAACTGCATTTCTAGGGTCGGCTCGTCAATCTTCAACAGCGGTAAAGATTCTGGCTGCTCTGGATCCGTCACCGTACAGCCGAGAACCAGATCTTCAATACCCGTGATTTGCACGATGTCGCCGGCAAAACCTTCATCCAGTTCAATTTTGTTCAGACCGCGGTAACCGAAGACCTGGCCAATTTTGGCCTTGATCGGGGTGCGCTCATGCTCAGCAGCTTCTTCTTCCGTTCCGAACATGACCAACACTTGTTGACCCGTCTTAACCTTGCCACGATTGATTTTGCCCACGCCAATGCGGCCAACGTAGGAGGAATAATCAAGGGCAGTAATCTGAAGTTGCAGCGGTGCTGCAATATCGGTATCCGGGGCCGGCACATGGCGCAGGATGGTGTCGAACAGCGGCTTCATGTTTTCGCGCGGCTGATCCAGTTCCATGGCTGCCCAGCCATTGAGGCCGGACGCGTACACAATCGGGAAATCCAACTGCTCGTCGCTGGCACCGAGTTTGTCAAACAGGTCGAACGTTAAATTAACCGCGCTATCAGGATCAGCACCATCGCGGTCAACCTTATTGACCAACACGATAGGACGCAAACCAAGCGCCAGCGCCTTCTTGGTGACGAAACGGGTTTGTGGCATTGGGCCTTCGGCTGCATCAACCAGTAGCACCACACCATCCACCATACCCAATACGCGCTCAACTTCACCACCGAAGTCCGCGTGCCCCGGTGTGTCAACGATGTTGATATGTACGCCCTCGTATTCAACCGCCGTGTTCTTAGAAAGAATCGTGATACCACGCTCTTTTTCTAGATCGTTGGAATCCATCACGCACTCAACCAACTGTTGGTGAGCGGCAAAGGTGCCGGATTGGCGAAGTAGTTGGTCAACCAGCGTAGTTTTACCGTGGTCAACGTGGGCGATGATGGCGATATTGCGAATTGGACGAGCGGACATGAGTAGACTGCCGAAATGAGAAAGCGCGGATTCTATCAAATGCCAACCAATCAATGTTGCAACGCAACACACAATCGTATGAAAAGGCTTAGGAAATCGCTAAAACGCTGAGCCAGCCATCGCAATAACGAAATATGTACGCTGACATTTCGTGGGCGTATGATAAAAAAATCGAACAATACCAAGGAGAACAAAGTGACATCTACTTCCGTGTCATCGCAAGGCCACAAAGGGCTTCACCTTAGCTCCCCTCTTCCCATTGAAGAAATGATTGGTGCAATCGGGAAAAATGTTGATCCTTTTGGCATGTTCACCTCCCTCATCAGAGCCCAATTGGCTTGGTTATCGCACCCTGCCGAACTTGGTAGAGCGATGGCCGCCCTGTCGGATGAC
>JBEGTT010000216.1:0-5806 GCA_041179245.1 Pseudomonadota bacterium | reverse complement strand
AAGGGATTTCCTTGGCGTGAGGATTCTAGAATCGCGGCGGCACAAAGTGAAGTCGAGCGGGTATTGGATGGTAAAGGTAGGGTATTGTTACGTGCATCAGGAACAGAACCCTTGTTGCGCGTGATGGTAGAAGGCGAAGATGCTTTGCAGGTAAGAGAGCAGGCGGAGAAGCTGGCTGAGGCGGTCAGGAAGATCGTTGCTTAGCCCACTTGGCTTCTTGATGTAAAAAGGGCTACAAAGCAGTAGCCCTTTTTCTAACCAGAGATTTTATTGAAACTTAAGCAAAATCAAGACTTCTACTATGTCGATCACCGTCGATGCTAGCGCTACGATCTGAAAGAAGTTCCTTCATGTCCAGAATCAGCACGATCTGACCATTTGATAGCGTTGTAACCCCAGCAACACCGCGAGGACGGAAATCATCTAGTGACTTGATCACAGCATCGTCACGGCCTGCAAAACTGTCTACACTGAGAATGAAACTACGCTCGGCCATCTGCATAAGAACGCCAAACTCGGGATTTTCATTTTGTGGCCAGCCCAACATGGCAGAAAGCGACAGAATGGGAAGAATCTCGCCACGAACCACCATAGTCTCTTTACCGCCCACTTCCTGCAGTTTATTGCGGTCAATTGGGAGTATTTCCCTAACCAGTGACAGTGGTAGCGCAAATGGCTGATTCTCAAGAAGTACGAGCAGAACGGGCAGAATAGCCAGTGTGAGCGGAAGTGAAATGATGAAAACTGAGCCCTTACCGGCTTCTGAACGAATTTCAATAGAACCATTTAGCTTTTGAATATTGGTTTTAACAACATCCATCCCTACGCCACGGCCTGAAACGTCAGAAACTTGAGTTTTGGTTGAGAATCCAGGAAGGAAAATAAGGCCAAGACTTTGGCGCTCATCAAGAGTGTTCCCTTCTTCTTCCGAAATCAGCCCTTTTTCAACTGCTTTGCCGCGAATTTGTTCGGCAGACATTCCTTTACCATCATCTGCGATGATTAGGACGATATGGTCACCTTCTTGGCGAGCTTCAAGGCGAACTAGACTCTTAACAGGTTTGCCTGCACGCCCACGTTCCTCAGGGGATTCAACACCATGATCTACCGCATTGCGAATCAAGTGAATGAGAGGATCTGCCAAATCCTCAATCATTGTTTTATCAACTTCTGTTTCTTCACCCGCCAAGACGAGTTCAACGTCTTTACCTAGCTGACGCGCTAAGTCACGCGCAATGCGCGGGTATTTTTGGAAGAGGCGACCAATTGGCTGCATCCGGGTTTTCATGACAGAATTTTGTAGGTCGGAGACAAGTAGATCAAGTTGGCTAACGGCTTGGTCTAGAGCATGAAGTGTTTCCGCATCATTTTTCCCGGCGAGAATATCTGCCCTCAAACTGGTTAAGCGGTTTTTGGTTAAACCGATTTCACCCGAAAGATTCAGTACTTGATCCAAGCGAGCGGTATCTACACGAATCGTGTTTTCACGAGTGGCTTCTGCTGCTCGGCGTGCCCCACCACTAGCGGCCGCACTACGGGTTGGTCGAGGAGCCGGTGTCGGAGGTGCCGCTACAACGGGAGCAGGAGTTTCTGGCTCTACCTGAATACTGGTTTCAACAACCTGTGCTGGTGCTGGAGTGCCTGCGATGGCGGCATGCATGATTTCCCAATTGATAGGGTTATCAGCAGTTGGCGGTGCAGCAGTTGCTTGGACGGACGGAACCGCCGGCGCTGCAGGAGCAGCAGTCGGTTGAGCTAGCTGTTCTTGTGCGGCTAAAGCGTCTGCAACAGCCTTGGCGTGCCCAGCTTGACCGGGAGCTTCGCCACGTAAAGCTGATTCAAGCCCAAAAATAACATCATCAGGAGCCTTGGCTGGTTGTACGCCCTGCGCCAAGTCTGAAAACATATCACGTACGCAACGAGTCGCTGCCATGATGATATCCATGACATCGGCAGTTATCTCAAGCTCACCATTACGTAAGCGATCAAACAGATTTTCAGTGAGGTGGCAAAGCGTGACTAGCTCAGTCGCGTTTAGAAAGCCTGCGCCCCCCTTGATTGTATGAAAGCCGCGAAAAATAACGTTGAGTAGACCACGGTCATCAGGAGTCTTCTCGAGGTCAACAAGCTTATTGTCAACATCGGAAAGTAGGTCCTGAGCCTCCTGCAAAAAATCTTGCAGGAGATCTTCCATTCCAGAGAAATCGCTCATGCTGAATATCCTTAGAAACCAAGTGTATCGAGAAGGTCGTCGACCTGTTGTTGACTGACAACAACATCAGTGCGGCCCTCTGTTGTAACCACAGGACCATTCAGGAGACTGCTAACCTCCTCGGATTTTTTACAGTGTTCAGGCATTACTTCAACCAGAACCTTCATTAGCCCATTTTCAAGGGATTCTGCCAGACCAACAATTTTCTTAATGACTTGACCAGTAAGATCCTGGAAGTCTTGTGCCATCATGATTTCTAAAAGTTGGGTGTTGGTTTCGCCGGTTAGGTGAGGTAGACCGGTCTTGAAATACGCCCGCGTATCCTCAGCAAGTGTGCGAAATGCAGCTACATCAAGTTGGTTGCTGAACGCTGCGTCCCAACGGGTTGCAAACGTATTGGAATCTACTTGAATTTTTTCTACGAGAGGTTGAGCGACATCAGTTGCATTAAGAACTCGGCATGCAGCTTGCTCGGTAATGTTCGCTATATACGCCAGACGGTCCCGCGCATCGGGAACTGCAGTAACAGCACTTTCTAAAAGCTTGTCGTAGCCTAATTCGTGCAGTGCATTGTGAAGCTCTCGCGCCATTTTCCCGATACGTTTGTAGACGCCTTCCTGCCCGTCCCACTCTTCATCACCTTCACTAGTGTTGGTATGTTGATCTAGGTCGCTACCGGAACTCACTTGGGGCGCAGGTGCGCTAGCAATACTGTCAAACAAGTCTTGCAAATCATCGTTGTCGCTGGTGGCGTTTTGCGCAACTGGGGTAGGTAGTGGTGCAGGTGCGGGCTTTACTACAGCTGGCGCTGGAGTTGGCAAGGTTTCTTGGGCAGAAATGGTATCGAATAGTGCTTCGAGTTCTGCGGAGTCATTGGTATTGTCCATCAGGGTAATGCTCCTAAAGCATGCCGTACTTTTCGAAGACCTTGTTCATCTTTTCTGAAAGCGTTGCAGCCGTAAATGGCTTAACAATATAGCCACTTGCGCCCGCTTGGGCAGCAGCAATAATATTTTCCTTTTTAGCTTCAGCAGTAATCATCAAGACGGGTAGGTGCTTTAGTGTCGGTGATGAACGGATGTTCTGAAGAAGAGTCAAGCCGTCCATGTTGGGCATGTTCCAATCAGTAACGACGAAGTCAAAATTTGAACTTCCATTTAGTCTCTGGAGTGCAATTTGTCCATCTTCGGCTTCCTCGACATTAGTGAAGCCTAACTCTTTCAGCAAATTACGAACAATACGACGCATCGTTGAAAAATCATCAACAACGAGAAATTTGATTTTTGGATCAACAGGCATAAAGGGGCTCCGAAATTCTTATCGCTCTAATAATGGGCGGAGTGTATCAGCAAGCATTTCTGCGTCAAACTTGACGACGTAACCATCCGCACCAACAGACTTACCACGGGCTCTATTCGCTTCGGAAGACAAAGATGAATGCATCAAAACTGGGACACCTTCAAACCGAGAATCTGCCTTGATTTGTTTAGTCAAGACATAGCCATCAACTTCAGGCATCTCAGCATCCACTAGAATTACCCGAATCTCATCATGGACACTGGTGCCAACTTGATGTGCATGAGCGGCAATTGCTTGCAGCCTTGTCCAAGCTTCTGCTCCATTGGTTGCGTGTTTATGTTTTACACCGAGTTTGTCGAGAACCTCTGTAATCTTGCGACGAGCCACAACCGAGTCATCAACAAAAAATACGTTGGTGTTAGGATCTACTCTGGCTGCAGGGATGTCCACAATAACGGTATCACCAAACGCGTTTGCCAGCACCTGTTCTACGTCAAGGATTGAAACAAGAACATCCCCTTCAAGCTCAATAACTGCGGTGATTAATCCTTGATTTGCAGTTAAAACGCTTTCAGGTGCCTTAACTCGATCCCAATCTACCCGAATAATTCTGTCAACTTCATGGACCAAGAAGCCGAGCGTCCTCTTTGAGTACTCAGCTACCATCATCGATTTACCAAGACCTTGCCGAGGTCCTCCTTGGAGATCCATAAATGCAGCAAGCGATAGAACAGGAATTACATTACCGCGCAGTGAAATGAGTCCTTCCACACCGCGGGGCATATTCGGTGTTTTGGTGATGTGAGGAGTCCGTCCAACTTCTCTAACCTTGAATACATTAATTCCAAAAATCTCGCGTGTACCCAAATTAAACAGCAGAACTTCCATTTTGTTAGACCCAGCAAGACGCGTTCTGGCATCAATGCTGTCCAATAGTGTCTTGCTCTCTGTCATATCCATGCTCTTGTCTCCTATGCCTCTGTTGCAGGTGCTGTTATTCCGCCTCTAATTCGGGCACCCAGTGCCTGCGATAGCCGCTGAGGTTCAAATTTAGGAACATATTCGTCAACACCAACCGAAATGCCAAGTTTTTGGTTTGACATGCCAGATAAAGATGAGTGCATGATAACGGGGATGCGTGCAAATCGAGCGTCTGACTTGATTTTCTTGGTCAGAATATATCCATCCATCTCAGGCATTTCGATATCTGTTAATACCAAGCTAACGAAATCATGAGCTTGTTTACCTTGTGCCTTTGCGGTTTGTGCAATTTTTTCCAGTTCATCCCACATCTGGCGGCCATTCATCGCAGCTACATACCTAACGTCCATAGCGTTGAGTGTTTTCTCAATTTGCTTCCGAGCCACGCTGGAGTCATCACAGAAGAAAACCATGGCTTCAGCAATGCCTAGAGGTTGAATACCTCTAAAAGTAGAATCGTTGTCGTCATATTTTGTTGTTTCTGAAAGGACTTTCTCAACGTCCATCATCATGACAAGACGCCCATCAGTAAGCTCAGTAACTGCCGTTACTAAACCGCCTAATTGAGCCGTGAGCATATCGGGCGGAACGCGCATCATGCTCCAATCCAAGCGCAAAATAGTGTCAACAGCCTCGACTAAGAACCCCTGAGTGTGACCATTGTATTCAGTAACGATCATAATTTCTCTGGGTGTGTCAGCCGTCACGCCGCTGTATTTAGCAAGGTCAACTACAGGAACAAGCGCTCCGCGCAGGCTGACCATTCCCTCAACGGCAGAGGGCATTTCTGGCGCTGCTGTAATTTTAGGTGTCCTCATGACTTCGCGGACCTTGAATACATTTATTCCATACGTCTCACGGCGCCCAGTTCTTGCGTCAATACCTAGCGTAAATAGCAAAATTTCAAGTTTGTTCGTACCTGCGAGCTTTGTTCGAGCATCAATGCTCTTAAGCAGTTCCGACATAAAGCCCCCTTAGTTTAAGACTAGTACCACCACGATTATTTTTACAATAAATAAGGCAGAAAATCATCTGCCCATATTAAAGATGTTCTTTTACCACTTAGATTTCTGTTCTGTAACCTATTCTGAAACCACCCCAGTGTTTACCGTTTACATAAATTGGTGCGGATATGTCGTGCATAATCTCCCCGGTGTCACGGCGATAGGTTTGTAACAAGAATGGTAACTGATGTTCTCCGCATCTCTTGCCAACAGGGTCGTCAAAAATGCGTTTTGTTCGGTTATTAATGAAATCAGTTTGCTCGTTACCTGTTAGCGGCTGTGAGAACCGTTGATTGTGTGTGGGGACATA
>JBEGTT010000215.1:0-13360 GCA_041179245.1 Pseudomonadota bacterium | reverse complement strand
AACGGGCTTGTTTTCTAACGACGACATCTCATTTCACGGTCCTTTGGTTGCGCTGATTAACAGTGATCTGTCTGATCGTTTAACTAAGTTGCACCATCTGGCGTTCGACGGCCTTTCTGTTTTGATTGGCTTGCATCTCGCCGCTGTTTTGTTTTACTTGCACATCAAGAAAAATAATCTGATTCGACCAATGGTCACTGGCTACCGAGACAATGCTGCAGGGGATTCTGCACGCGGTGGTGGTTTGATTGTTTTTGTCGTGGCAATTTTCATTGCTGCGGGAGTAGTTTGTATCGCAAGTGGGGCACTGTTGCCTGCGCCGCCTCCTGCATCTGTCTCTGTACCGGCTTGGTAATGATGCGATAGCACTTTTTGAGAGTTTTAAAAAACTTCTCATTTTGAGAAGTCGGCGAATAGAGTTTCCGAGCTTTCAACTCGATAATAGCCATTCTCTATTCTAGGTGCGGTAACTGCGATGGAATTTGTCGATTGCGACCATAAAGACCCGCTAGAGCCTTTTTTGCGCGATGGGTATTGCGAGAAGTGCGGGCAGTTCGATGAACAGGCCTACCTGCAAAACTGGCACCAAATTTACTACGTGTCATTTGGCTTTATTTGCAATCACAATCTTCGTCAGTTGAAGATGTTTGAGGGCGATGCAATCGCAGCCATGCTGGCTTCTGAAATTTGGCGCTTCAACATTGGCAAACTGCTTGAGAAGCAACGCGAGAATCTTACTGAGGACTTGGCTCAGCCGGAAACCCGAAGACGCTTGCTGCCTAAGTGTAATACCTACTCACTTTCTCAGTACCTGGGAATTCCTTCTCAGACAGCCAGCCGCAAAATAAAAAAGCTAATCGACTGCGGTTGGGTTGAGCGTTCACCCAAAGGGGAGCTCAGTATTACTGCCGACTGTGAAGAGGCATTTAAACCCGAGTTCAACCTTGAAACGATCAGGAATTTTTTGAGTGCATCTAAATTTGTGATTTCAAAATTGGGTGCTCCACACAAGGTGGAAGGAAAGTGACCGAGAATTTTATTCTTGCGGACATCCTTGCTTCCGGTGTCCATGACGTCAAGAACAACTTGTTTTCGGCTGAAAGCCAGCTCTTGAGTGGAAGCGTCGATACTGAAGCCGCCTGTGTCATGATTAGATCGGCCTCAATTCGTTTGAGCAAAATGCTGAGTGCTTACCATCTGCTGCGCCATGATCTGCAATTGCCTATGAACATGATTAATGTTCCAGATTTGATTGAAGATGCCATTTTGCAAGCCAAAGAGTCTGGCGCCAAAAAAGTCAGCATTGCTATCAACCAAGCGTTTGGTGAAGACTGGCTTCTTGCACGGGAAGAAATCAACGATGTTCTGGTGAATGCTCTTCAGAACGCTGATCGTTTTGCGAAGAACCAGATTGAAATTGGTATCTACCTTGCAGAGCAAAACCTAGTGCTTGAGATTCATGACGATGGTCCTGGCTTCCCAGATGACTTGAAGATTGGCAAACCTGATCTAAAGGGTCACGGCCTCGGGCTATTCATCGCCACGCACATTACCGCTCATCATAAGCGCCGGCATGGCGAGCAAATGGTTGAGGGGAGTATTCAGCTTGGCAAAAGCGAACGTCTTGGTGGCGGGCTGTTTACGCTAAGGCTTCCTTAAGTACGGGATAGCCATGACCATCTATAACCCCCAAACCAGCACCGTCAATTACAAGGACAAAGTGTTCTTGGTCATCGACGACCAAGCCAGTACTCGGCAAAGCTTGCGAACTACTATCCAGAATATGGGTGGCGTGCAGGTCATATTTGGGGCCAATTACAAAGATGCTATTACCAAGCTCAAAATCTCCCGAAGAGTACCGGACATTGTTCTTTGTGACTTTAATCTGGAAGAAGGACGTGACGGGCAGCAGCTTTTTGAGGAAATGCGTAAATCCAAGCTCATTTACGAGCACACCATTTTTATGATGGTTACCTCGGAACGTAGCTACGAAAACGTCATGAGTGTGGCGGAACTAAGCCCTGACGATTACATTCTTAAGCCCTTTACGCCTGATTTGCTGCACTTGCGACTGGATCGCGTCGCCGCCAAAAAGATATTTCTGAAGCATTTTTACATCGCCAAACTTAAAAATGATCTGGCAGGAGCTATTTCTGTTTTGGATCATCTAGAACTAACTTCAGAAGGCTCGGGCGCCTATCGCTTTTTAGTTAAACGTAACCGTGCTGAAACATTACTACTTGCGAATAGAACGGCCGACGCTATTAGACACTATGAAGCGATTTTGGCAATCCATCCATTTCCATGGGCCAAGTTGGGTTTGGCAAGGGCGTTGGCTGTTGATAAAAATCTCACTAAAGCCCAAAAGTTGATTGATCAGGTCGTCGAAGAAAATCCTCACTATCTTTCAGCCTTCGATGCCAAAGCCGAGGTATGCCAAGCCCAAGGGGACTTCGATACGGCCCAGAGAATCCTTCAGGAAACGGTCAATAAAAATCCTCGAAACTGGAGTCGTAAGCAGTCTTTGGCCGAAGCCGCGATGTTGAACAATGACGAAATCACCGCTCGATCAGTGATGGATGATTTACTGAAAAATAGTTTGGTGACCAATGATGCTAACGTGACGGATCGTTTAAACCTTGCCCGTCTTGCGATTAAGGTGAAAAACACGCATGCAGTCATGGAAGCTTTGTCTGGAATTTCTGAGTCTTTGTTCGAAAGTCAGGAAGAAAACGATCAGATTAGCATTCTGGCATTAAAAGCTGCCGCAAACCCATCCGTTCATGCTCCTGAATTGGAACGGCACCGAAACGACATCATCTCATTGCAAATCCCCCCCTTACTGCTAGGTATAGATGTGGTCAGAGCCGGACTTGCAACCAAGGATATTGAGTTGGCGACGCGTATGGCGACCACCCTAATGAAGAACAAAACCACCCGGATGGTGTCTGATGAACTATCTGTAATTTTTACGGCGGCTAAACAACGAGCGGCATTTCAGGAAATTCTTCGTCTGGTTAATTGATTTCAGCGTTTAGATAAGCGATTACTTTAGGCAAATACAATGGGCGATTCAAAACATTCAGGAACAGCGACAGTGGCAACATCCATTGGTAGCGAAATGATCGCTATCGGGATACCGCCCCGCCCCGCGGTTCTGGAGCGAATTGAAGTTGAGATGCGTAAAGTTGCACCTAATTACGTCACACTGGAACGACTGATTAGTCTTGATGTTGGCGTTTCAGCTAGCCTGTTAAAAATAGCCAACTCTGCATTGTTTGGGTTCAGTGGGAATATTCGTTCGGTACAAGATGCTTTGCAAGTCCTTGGACTGAACACGGTGGCCACCGCAATTGCAGCGCTTTCGCTGAAAAAAACTTTTGCCAACGTTCCTAATCTTGAACGGTTCTGGGATTCTTCTGCGTGCATTGCACAAATATCAGGCTGGCTTGCGACCCAATTTAATTTTCCTGAACGCCGCATCAAACCAGAGGAAGCCTACACCTTTGGACTGTTTAGAGACTGCGGCATACCGTTGTTGATGTTTAACTACTCTGACTACATTGATGTTCTGAAGATTGCCAATCTAGAGGAAGTGTCGCCTTTTACGGACCCTGAGGATAAAGAATTAGGCGTAAATCACGCCATGATGGGGGCGAAGCTGGTTAAAGAGTGGAAACTTCCCACGGAGTTCGCCACCGCAGTTGAGTTTCACCACGATAGCGGGGCTATTAGCGGAGAAACACGAGTAACCCCTGACATTTCAAGACACTTCATTGCACTGGCTCAATTGGCTGAATATTTGTTTCAACGTCAAACTAATCTGAACAAGACGAGGGAATGGGGAAAACTTGGCGGGGTTTGTATGGGCGTCCTAGATTTGACTGACGAAGACGTGGAAGCACTAGTCACCGCAGTGGCCGCAAACAAAATCCATCTCGAACAAGTTCTGTAACGCTATTTTTAGTGGGTGCGAAAAAAGCCGAATTAACTTTCATTGATCCGGCTTTGTTTGGGAGCATAACGCTGTCGAATGGATTGGACAGTTAGGCGGCAAACTGATGTTTGATGCGTAAAGTTTGATTTCCTTCAATTACGCTGAATAATCGATCAATATTGGGGTGTTTTCCGGGATGCTGTTTCGCATCCTCGGTGTGTTCAGCATAAATTTCCAAGCCCTTTTGGGCGGCGTCCGGGGTGATGGCACCAAACGTTAACCCAAGTTGGTTATAGACCGCAACAGAACCTGCACTGCCGGGTTTGTTCTCAATGGTGGCCACCACGACCTCGTCAGCATCAAGCAGGTTGATGGCAGCTAGGTGTGAAATGCCGGGGAGCTTTTTCAGATTGTCGGCAAAACCCATGTCAGATTCTCCGGGCCAGTTCAGCCGCCTTGCCGGTGTAATTCCATGGTGTGAGCTTGAGCAGTTCTGCTTTGGCTTCTGCGGGAATTTCTAAGGTTTGTACAAAAGCTTGCATGCCTTCAGCAGAGACGCGTTGGCCGCGTGTCAGTTCCTTGAGTTTTTCATACGGATTGGCAATGCCATAACGGCGCATCACGGTCTGAATAGGTTCTGCAAGCAATTCCCAGTTAGCGTTAAGGTCGTCCATCATGGCTTGTGCATTAACTTCTAACTTGTTCAAGCCTTTGAGCAGGGAGTCATAAGCCAGTAGCGCGTAACCCAGTCCAACACCCATATTGCGGAGTACGGTGGAGTCTGTCAGGTCACGCTGCCACCGAGAAATAGGGAGCTTTTCTGACAGATGTTTTAGGACCGCATTGGCCAATCCTAAATTACCTTCGGAGTTTTCGAAATCAATTGGATTGACCTTGTGGGGCATGGTGGAAGAACCCACTTCGCCGGCTTTAACTTTTTGTTTAAAGAAGCCAAGGCAGACGTAGCCCCACACGTCACGATCCAGATCAATCAGGATGGTGTTGGCGCGTGCAAATGCGTCGTAAAGCTCAGCCATAGCATCGTGCGGTTCAATTTGGATGGTGTAGGGATTGAATTCCAGCCCGAGGTTTTCAACAAAGCGTTTGGCGAACCCTTCCCAGTCATAACCGGGGTAGGCCGATAGGTGAGCGTTGTAATTGCCGACGGCCCCGTTGATTTTGCCTAGTAGCCCCACGGCAACGATACGTTCGCGAGCGCGGGTCAGGCGATAAACCACATTGGCCATTTCCTTGCCCATCGTTGATGGTGTGGCGGGTTGGCCGTGGGTACGGCTCATCATGGGCGTGTCGGCGAGTTCGTGAGCCAGTTCGCGAAGCCTGGTGATGACTTTGTCCAGCATGGGTAGCATGACTTCATCACGCGCAGCTTTAAGCATTAGCGCGTGGGACAAGTTATTGATGTCTTCAGAGGTACAGGCGAAGTGAATGAATTCACTGACCTTGGTTACTTCCTGATTGGCCTTGGTTTTGTCCTTGATCCAGTATTCCAGCGCTTTGACATCATGGTTGGTGGTCGCCTCAATGGCTTTTACTTCCGCAGCTTGCTCGGGCTGGAAGCTGCTAACTAGCCCATCAAGTTCTGTGACAGTATTGGCCGAAAAAGCAGGAATTTCAGCAAAGTGAGATTCCGCAGACAGCGCTTTTAGCCATTCGATTTCTACCTTTAGGCGGGAACGAATCAGGCCATATTCAGAAAAGTGTTTGCGTAAGGCATCTACCTTGCTGGCATAGCGCCCATCGAGTGGGGAGAGTGCTGTCAATACATTGGCGGTCATGGAAAGTTCCCTTAAAAACAAGGCGCGGATTGTACTCGTCGCGCTAATGCCTGAGCAAACCGCGATTCTGGATTTAGAAAGAGACGGTGCCTGAAGTGCCGTAATATCACTGTGTAAGCATTTTCGGTAGAATCACCTTTCCCCTCGTATTTATTCCCTTATGCCCCCTAAAAGTTCAGACGTTTCGAACAGTTCCCTTCCCGATAAAGTGGTTAATTTGCTTCAGGAGTCACGTTGGCTTGTGTTGGCTGCGGCGGCACTTTTTTTGGCGCTAGCACTGGGGGGATTCCAGCGGAGTGATCCGGGTTGGTCTCATGCAGTACAAAGTGCCACGCTCATGAATCCTGCCGGGCGAGTTGGGGCTTGGGTTTCAGATTTATTGCTTTACCTGTTTGGGTTTTCTGCATGGTGGTTAGTGTGGTTGCTGCTAACGATGGTTTGGTGGGGTTACCGGTACCTAAATCTTGATGAAGAGGGCGGTGGCCGCAAATCTCAAGCGAGTGAAAGTACTTCCAGCCATCTGGTGTCGATCATCGGTTTTTTTGTTCTCCTTTTGTCCAGTGCCACCATCGAGGCTTTACGGTTTTATTCAATCAAAGCACAGTTGCCCTTAACGCCAGGTGGCATGCTGGGTGCTGAACTTGGGAAAATCGCTTACCTTTATCTGGGATTTAATGGGGCAACCTTATTTTTGCTGGGATCTGCGGCCTTAGGCTGGAGCCTGTTTGTCCAGATGTCCTGGCTGCGTTTTTGTGAAATTACGGGTGGCTTGCTGGAATTGTTTTATGTGTCGATTCGACGCCTGCAAGATAACTGGCAGGATCGAAAAATTGGCCGGGAAATGGCCCAGCAGCGTGAAGCCGTTGTCGATGAAGAGAAAAAGCGGGTTGAAAATCATGCACCAGTGATGATTGTCGAACGCACAAATTTTGCCGAAGAGCATGTTCCGATGAAGGTGGAAAAGCGGATTGACCGTGAGCGTCAGCCCGCACTTTTTCCCGAGGCGGTCGAAGGAGGCCGTTTGCCACCGCTGCATTTATTAGATCCTGCGCCTGAGCAAACAGAAACCCAGTCGATGGACATGCTGGAGTTCACTTCCCGCCTAATCGAACGCAAGCTGGCTGATTTTGGTGTACAGGTACAGGTTTTGGCGGCTTATCCTGGCCCAGTGGTAACGCGTTATGAGATCGAACCGGCGGTTGGGGTAAAAGGTTCTCAGGTCTTGAATTTGGCCCGTGACTTAGCCAGAGCACTGGCTTTGGTATCCATTCGGGTGGTTGAAACGGTTCCCGGTAAAACCTGTATGGCGCTGGAACTGCCTAATGCCAAGCGGCAGATGGTGAAACTATCAGAAATCATGTCGAGCAAGGTTTATCACGACATGAGTAGTCCGCTAACGATTGTCTTGGGCAAGGATATTGCCGGTTTGCCCGTTGTAGCTGACTTAGCCAAGATGCCTCACCTGTTGGTGGCCGGGACAACCGGCTCCGGCAAGTCAGTAGGCGTTAATGCCATGATTTTGTCGTTGGTCTACAAGTCAGACCCGGATTCTGTCCGGATGATTATGGTTGACCCTAAGATGCTAGAGCTTTCCATCTACGAGGGCATTCCCCATTTGTTGGCGCCGGTCGTTACGGACATGAAGCAAGCTGCAAATGCGCTGAATTGGTGTGTGGGCGAAATGGAAAAACGCTACAAGTTGATGTCGATGATGGGGGTGCGCAATATCGCTGGCCTGAATACCAAAATTCGGGAAGCAGAGAAGCGTGGGGAACATCTAGGGAACCCACTGAGCCTGACGCCAGAAACGCCGGAACCATTGAAGACCATGCCGCATATTGTGGTGGTGATTGATGAGTTGGCTGACCTGATGATGGTGGTGGGTAAGAAGGTCGAGGAACTCATTGCTCGCTTGGCGCAGAAGGCCCGTGCTGCTGGGGTTCACCTGATTCTGGCAACTCAGCGCCCCTCTGTGGATGTCATCACTGGGCTGATTAAAGCCAATATTCCAACCCGGATTTCCTTCCAAGTGTCGAGCAAGATTGATTCACGAACGATTTTGGATCAAATGGGTGCCGAGGCCTTGTTGGGGCAGGGGGATATGCTTTATCTGGCGCCGGGAACAGGTTATCCAACGCGGGTGCACGGGGCCTTTGTTTCGGATGAAGAAGTGCACCGCGTGGTGGATTATCTGAAGACCACTGGGGAGCCTGATTACATCGACGAAATCCTTAATGGCTCTCTGGATGAAGAGGGGGGCGATGGTGATGGGGAGGGCGCCGATGCTGAAAGCGACCCGCTATACGATCAAGCCGTGGATGTTGTTTTAAAGAACAAGCGAGCCTCAATTTCACTGGTGCAACGCCACCTGCGGATTGGCTATAACCGAGCTGCTCGTCTGATTGAAGCGATGGAAAAGGCAGGGCTGGTGTCGGGCATGGATGGTCGTGGTGGCCGCGAACTTATTGGTCGCCGGGATGCCGCAGAATGAACCTTGCCCGTTTCTTTCCTTTGATGGTGTTGTCTGTATTTTATTGTGCGAATGTTGCCGTGGCAGGTGGCTTGGATTCTCTGCAACACTTTATGTCCGATGTCCGATCTTATCGGGCTGGTTTTGAGCAATCGGTGATTGCCAAAAATGGTCGAGTGGCTCAAACCTCTAAGGGGCAATTGGCTTTTTCTCGCCCCGGTAAATTTCGCTGGGAAGTCGAAAAGCCATTCCCGCAATTGATGGTCGGTGATGCTCGTCAGGTATGGCTTTATGACCCCGATTTACAACAAGCGACCCATCGGAAAGTGGATGCAGCGCTGGGTAGTACGCCTGCGGCGTTACTCGCGGGCAATGGCTCTTTGGGGGCGTTAGATAAGGTGTTTGCCCTGAAAGAACTTCCCTTCCGGGAGGGACTGGAGTGGGTGGAGGCGACACCGAAGAACCCAGAAAGTGGGTTTGTGCTAATTCGATTGGGCTTTACAGGCTCGCAGCTTAAGGCGATGGAAATGCTCGACAGCTTTGGCCAAGTGACACGGGTTGTTTTTGTGAAACCTGAATTGAACCCCGCTTTATCCCCAGAGGTATTTCGCTTTACGCCCCCAGCGGGTGTTGATGTACTCAGTAATTAATTCAAATCACCAGCGTTGCTTCGCGATCCACAGCATTTTCAGGCTGTAAAACAGGGCTAAACCCGCCAGTGCATAGCGAAGTTCGGGGGCGAGACCTCGATCTTCATCAAAGGTGAATAGCGCGATGGTTGGGAGTAATCCAATCATCGACCAAACTAGGGCAGCACGTGCGCCATTGCCGTGAATATCAGGAAAACCACTTTCCGGTAGGGCTAACCAGCGGGCTGGAAATAGGTGGTGAGCGAGTGAAGCGGCTACCAATCCGGTTAATCCGCCGATGGCAGCACCAATCAAAACGTCTTCTGGCCAGTGCACGCCCATCCCCATACGAGAGAGTCCGACCAGCGCAGCGACGAACAGCAACTTTCCTGCATGTTTTACGAAGGGCGAACCGGGCATCCGAATCAGTGCGATGGCAACGGCGAATGCGGTAATGGTGTGGCCTGATGGCATGGATGACTGCAGGTGCACTTCACCAATGACATTAAAGCTTCCTGCTTCAAGTACCCCCGGTGGCCTGGGTGTGCTGAATAGCAACTTGGCTCCCTTAGCCACCAAGGACGTCCACGGTGCGGTCATTAGCGCAGCAAAAAATAGCTGAGGATATCGCGGTACGAGCGGCAGCAGCAGGGCGGCAATCACCCAGCCATTGCCGAGTAAAGACAGCGCAACCCAAACTACATCTGGTAACTGGCTACAGGCTTTATTGATGGTGAGGAATAACGCCGGTTCGGAGAGCATGGCGGCTAGGCCGAGGAGTGTTAGCACCCCGACTGGCCAGATCAGCTGGCGCATATGGAGCCCCGCTAAGGGGGAAACTCGAACCGGAGTGTCAGTGTCTTCTGCTGTCATCTGTCGCGTGGAGTGGGTAATACAGCAAGCACTTGATTGCTTACCTGCTCAACAGTAATCGCCTGCATACAAACATTATCGGAACAAGGTGTTTTGCGGTGGTTGCTGGCACTAACGCAGGGAGAGCAGGCTAGGTTCGCTGTGATGGCAACGGATTTACCCAGTGAACCGTAGAGTTTTGGGGTTTCCGGCCCAAATAGCACGATGGTTTGTAAGGGCGTGACGGCGGCAAAATGCCCCGGCCCAGAGTCATTGGTGACCATTAGGTCAGCGAGGGTGTACAGCGCGGGTAACTCACCAAATTTGACTGCGCCTGCAAAATTAATGGCGCGAGGAGATTGGCTTCCAGCCCTCACTTGCTCAACGTAGACTTGTTCATTGGCGCTACCGGTTAATAGAAATAGGGCCTCCGGTAGGCGTTGGCTAAGCGAGGAAATCAGCTCGGCAAAGCGCTCAGGCGCCCAGCGGCGCTGAGGAAGTAGGTCACTGGCGTTGGCGTTGATCAGAATCAGGTTTTGTTGGCCTGGCTTCCATTCGATACTTGCTTGCTGAGCCAAGCCCTGAATGCGTTGAACCAAGGCCGTTTGTTCCGTCATTGGAACATCCACTTGGGCCAATTTGATTTGATCTTCGGTGATCAGAAATTTGCCGTAAGGAGGGGAAGCGGCCAGTTTCTCATCGGCAAAAGCGGCTTCAACTAGGGCGATAAAACTCTTGGCAATGTGGATGTGCGGATTACAGGGAACTTTGTGGGTCAACATGTCTCCGCGCCAGAGTCCTTCGTTGTGAAAGCTGTGATAACCCACCCGGCGTTCAGCCCCGGTTAGCCCCGTAAGCAAAGCGGTGAAACGGGAAAACAGTTCCAGATCAATCACCGTATCAATATTGAGTCGGCGGATCGTCCACAGAATTCGGAGGGTATCAATCGCCAAGGTAAATAGGCTGTCGACTCGAATGGTCAGGACATTGGCGGGCGCCACGGTATTAAGCAGTCCCAAACTATGGCGATTGCTAGCAAAGATCAGGAAAAACAATTCGGCACCTCGATCAAGCGCCAGCCGCATGGCTGGGTCGGCGATGACAGCACTGCCCATTTCGGATAATTCAATAAATAGTAGGCGCTTGGGTTGATCCGTTTTGCCGGATCGGGGGGCGCGAAAATGGTCGAGCAGGCGGACGATCGGGGTTAACAGGGCGCACAGCGGAATGCCGGCCCAGTAATCCACTTTGCGCATGGTATCTACGTTCATCTTGCAGTTTTCTAAGGAGTGTTTTGGGGTGTGGGTTGGTGTGAAATGAGTGCGGGCAAGCCCGGTAAAGCGGCTAACAAGGTCATCAAACCAAAGGCGAGGGATGCTAACACGGTGAGGCCAGCAGGTACGCCCCAGATGGAGAGGACCGCCGCCAAGGCAGACTCACGCAGGCCCCATCCGGAAATGCTGATAGGCAGCAAAAGTAGGATGCCAATGGCGGGTAAAGTGACCATCAGTGCCGATAAGGGTGGTGTGATGCCAACGCCGTATAGACAGGCTGCCATCGCCGCAACGCCCAGCGCATGAATGCTAAGGGCTAACAGAATTTGAGGGATCAGCCAGCGAAAGCCATAGGCTAGTTCGACGGTGGGTAATAAACCGGCCATACGCTGCTTTTGTAGTAGTTGTGAGAGTTTTTGGCCTAAGGCAGGCCAGCACAGAAGGGCTGAAAATAGAGCTAACCCGGCTAACATCAGGGAAAACAGAATAGCCCCCAGTTGAGCTGTACTGTCAGCAAAAAGAAGGTTGCGCAGGCTTGCTTGAGTTGGGTCGGCCAGTGCGTCGGCTGGAATGTCCAACAGGCCGCCTCCTAGGCTAATTAGCCCCAGGCATCCCAGCATCAGATTTCCCATCAGCCCAAGGGTACGGTCTAGTACCACCGTGCCGAGAGCCAGCCGCAAACCGGGGGCGTCAGGAGAGGTCACCAAGGCGGCTGCTTTGTGGGGTCGAGCGGCTTGCCAAGCGCGGAAGCTGTCTCCACCCATCACGGTGGGTAGTCCTTGATTGAGTAGACTTCCGGCAAAATAAAGTCCTTGCCAGCGCAGCATCGGTGTTTGGCGGAATCCGGCTTTTTTCATTAGGACAGCCCAGCGTAACCCAGCCAGAACACTGGAGAGCATGAGCAGCGTAGCGCCCAGCAGAAACCAGAGCGGTTGGGCTGATTTCAGTCCTTCGCTGACATTGTTCCAGTCAATCCGGCTACCCAACCAGCCAAGAAAAGACAGCGTAAAAATGAGGCGAATCCAGAATCCTGTGGAAAGTCGATTAGCCATTTTTTTCTCGTGGTGCGGGCTTTCCGCCCCAGTGGCGGCAGGCATAAAACTGGAAATAGGACAGGGTTTTTCCCCAGCGGGTAACCGCTTGTTCTGCCAGTAGATCACAGCCAGCAAACTGACCGGGGCCAACGGGTAGAAAATAAGGCAGCGGAGACCAGTCAACCAGCAGGGCATCAGCGCCTAAAGGTAAGTCGCCATACCAAAGGTCAAACTGGTCGAAGCGGGTATCCAATACATTGACCGGGAGAGGGCGTCCATACCAAGCCAAGCGGCTGGCAATGCTCCAATTCTGGACAGCCAAATGTTGGAGATCGTGTGTTTGAGCAAGTTGCCGGGCTGTTTTGCCAGCGTCTGCCCAGCCGTACAGGTCTGCGGGGGGGTTCTTCAAACCATGAGGATCGGGGGTTCCGCCAGATAACATCCAGCCCACTAGCACAATACAGAGCAGGCCTTGAAATCCTAGCAGCCAGCGTTTCCAATTTCGCTGGGTTTGGCTGGCGGCATATCCGGCGATTGGCGCTAAAAGTAACCATGCAGGCGAGGTCCAGTGGGGGAGTGCATTACTCCGACCGGACAGAAAAAACATGATTAGCAGGAAGGGAATCGCTAAAGCCAGGCAAACATGAATAGGGCTAACACAATGTCGGGGCTGGTGTTGACGAAGCAGAGCCAGCGGGAAAAGGGTGAGTAAGGGGCCGTAGACCAGCAGTTGTAGTACCAGTTGCTGAATAACGCGCCCAGCTTGCCAGCTTTTGTTGCCCGTTCCGTGAGCACCTTGGTAGACAAAGGAAATCCACTCGTGTTGAGCATTCCAGATAATTACTGGGCTGACGAGAGTGGCCGCCAGTAGCATGGCAAGCCAGGGGCCGGGGGTACGTAGAATTCGCCAGCCGTGGGCATAAAACAGAACCGCAACGATTGACGGAACAAAGAAGGCCGCTGTGTATTTACTTAATCCGGCAAGCCCCAGCACCAGGCCCAGCGCGAGCCAAGGGCGGAGTTGAAGAACCTTTTGGCTATTGAGTAGTGTTTGGGTGCTGACTAGTAGAGCCGCAGCCCAGAGTATCAGCAGACTGTCCGGGACTTGAGCGGCTCCTAGCATGTGCGGAAGCGGGGCAACGGTAATGATTAACGCCGTCCAGCGTCCTGCTTTTAAGCCAAGGTAAGTCGCGGTAAAGCGGGCGAGGAGTACCAAGGTTGCTGCATGGCAAGCCATCGGAACAATTCGGAGAACCCAGTCCGGTGGATTATTAAATAAGTGGAAAAATGGAAATTGTGACCAGCCAACAAGGGGTGGGTGGTCGAAATAACTGAGGGCAGGGAAATAACCGTAAAGCGCGTAGTGAG
>JBEGTT010000214.1:0-5457 GCA_041179245.1 Pseudomonadota bacterium | reverse complement strand
AGTGCTAGGTGAGCGTGCTGCCTTCCTGAAAGTGCTGGGTTCTTATCCTTGCGCGGTGTATTGATTTTTCGAAAGGTTTTCCATGACGATTGCTAATCAGTCGCTACCTTATATTGGTTCGATTGCCCCGTATCAACCCGGGAAGCCCATTACCGAACTCGCCCGAGAAACGGGAATTGCGGCAGAAAATATTGTTAAGCTGGCTTCTAACGAAAACCCGCTGGGAATGAGCTCTTTGGCACAAGTTGCTGTGGAAAAGGCTATTGCAGGCATAGCTCGATACCCAGATCAATTTGAGTTAGTTTCAAAAATAGCTAATCGACTCAAGGTCGAGGAAGCGCAAATTGTATTGGGCAATGGTTCCAACGACGTGCTGGACTTGATCGCTAGCGTATTTTTGGCGCCTGGCCGATCATCCGTCTTTTCGGCCCATGCATTTGCTGTCTATCCATTGGCAACACTGGCCGCAGGTGGCACTAATATTGTTGCCCCCGCGTTGAATTACGGACACGACCTAAGTGCCATGTTGATGGCTATTCAGCCGGAGACTCGGATTGTCTGGATTGCTAACCCTAACAATCCGACTGGTACATTTCTACCCGCATCAGAGATCAAGGCTTTTCTCGTCGCGGTACCCGATAATGTAATTGTGGTTTTGGATGAGGCTTACAACGAATATTTGCCGCTAGAACTACGCAAAGACAGCGTGGCTTGGATCAAGGAATTCCCCAATCTGGTAATTACCCGAACCTTTTCTAAAATTTATGGACTTGCTGGGTTGCGTGTTGGTTATGCCGTGGCATCGGAGGAAGTGGCTGGTTTGCTGAACCGGATTCGTCAGCCATTTAACGTGAATAACTTGGCTTTGGCTGGGGCCTTGGCGGCACTTGATGATCACGAATTCATTCAGCGCAGTTTTGAATTAAATCAGCAAGGTCTAACGCAAATTCAAGCGGGGCTTGATGCCCTGAATCTTGAATATTTACCGGCTTTCGGTAACTTTGTGACCTTTAAAGTGGGTGTGGTAGCTGCCGCTGGAAATCGGGTTAACCAAATTCTTCTCAATCAGGGCGTGATTGTTCGCCCGATTGGTGCTTATGGAATGCCAGAATGGTTGCGTGTAACCGTAGGTACCGAGCTTGAAAATGCCCGTTTCCTAACTGCATTGCAGGCGGCCTTCTAGGCCCCCCCCATGGCTTCTCCAGAATTTCGCAAAGTTGTTATTTATGGTACCGGGCTGATTGGTGGATCGTTCGCCTTGGCCTTGCGTGCTGTCGGCGCAGTCGATGAAATTGTCGGTTTTGGTCGGCGCCCTAGCAGCCTGCGTGAGGCGGTTGAGCTAGGGATCATTGACCGGCTTGGGATGAATATCGCCACCGAATTGGCAGATGCTGATCTCGTCTTGGTGGCCACACCCGTCGGACAAATGCCAGATATTTTTGCAACGATTGCTCCGTACATTGGCCCTGACACCATCGTGATGGACGGAGGTAGTACTAAATCGGATGTTGAAGCTGCGGCCCGTGCGGCATTCGGTTCAAAGATTGGTCAATTTGTCCCGGCACACCCCATTGCGGGCGCTGAGAATAGCGGTGCGGCGGCGGCTCGTTATGAGTTGTATCAGGGCAAAAAAGTGGTCATTACCCCCTTACCTGAGAATTCTGATGACACCCTAGACCGCGTTAAACGAGCGTGGTCATTGTGTGGGGCCGATATTTTCGAACTGTCGCCTGCTCAACACGACAAAGTCTTTGCCGCTGTCAGCCATTTACCTCATTTGTTGTCGTTTGCACTGGTTAATGACTTGGCTATTCGTGAGGACGCGGAGCTTTTTTTCGGTTTTGCAGCGTCGGGGTTTCGCGATTTCACCCGAATTGCCGGCAGCCACCCGGAAATGTGGCGCGATATTTGTTTAGCCAATCGAACAGCTTTGTTGGATGAACTCCATCGTTATCAAGACCAGTTGGCCGATTTGGAGTCGGCTTTGAAAATACAAGATGGCGAGAAATTAGAAGCTGTCTTTCAAGTTGCCCGCAATGCACGTCGAGCATGGGGAGAAAAGACTTGAGTATTCTGGTTACCGGCGGAGCTGGTTTCATTGGTGCCAATTTTGTACTGGACTGGTTGGCACAATCCGATGAAACCGTGGTCAACCTAGATAAGCTGACCTATGCAGGGAATCTGCAAACCTTAGTCACGTTGCAAGGGGATGAGCGACATATTTTTGTGCATGGTGACATCTGCAACCGTACCTTAGTCGATCAGCTCCTGACGCAACACCAACCGCGCGCCATTATTCATTTTGCCGCTGAAAGTCATGTGGATCGTAGTATTCATGGCCCAGCCGAATTTGTCCGTACCAATATTGAAGGCACTTTTAACCTACTGGAAGCCGCTAAAGCTTACTGGCTTGGTTTATCAGAACAGCACAAGTCAGTTTTCCGTTTTCACCATGTCAGTACCGATGAGGTTTATGGTTCTTTAAGCCTGACCGATCCCCCTTTTGCTGAAGCACATCCTTACGAACCCAATAGCCCGTATTCCGCCAGTAAGGCGGCGAGTGACCATTTGGTGCGTGCTTGGTTTCATACCTACGGTTTCCCGGTGGTGACAACGAATTGCTCGAACAATTACGGTCCTTATCATTTCCCGGAAAAGCTGATTCCGTTGATGATCGTCAATGCCTTAGCGGGCAAGCCCTTACCGGTATATGGCGATGGGCAACAAATTCGTGACTGGCTCTATGTGAAAGACCATTGCGCAGCCATTCGCTGTGTGTTGGCCGACGGGCGTTTGGGTGAAACCTATAACGTGGGCGGCTGGAATGAAAAACCGAATATCGAAATTGTCCTGACCGTATGTGCCTTGCTGGACGAATTAAGCCCTCGGGCAGACGGCGAGTCTTACAAAACACAAATTGCCTACGTGATGGATCGCCCTGGCCATGATCGTCGTTATGCGATTGATGCACGCAAGATTGAGCGCGAATTAGGCTGGAAACCCGCTGAAACTTTTGAGACCGGTATTCGTAAAACCGTTGAATGGTATTTGGCGAATCAAGGTTGGGTCGGTAATGTGCAAAGCGGTGCTTATCGCGATTGGGTGCAAAAACAATATGCTGGTGCTGCGACATGAAAGTCATTCCAACCGCAATCCCTGATGTATTAATCATCGAACCCAAAGTGTTTGGAGATGCGCGGGGGTTTTTCTTTGAGAGCTTCAACGCCAAATCCTTTGCTGAAGCGACGGGTTTGAATGTCACCTTCGTGCAAGACAACCATTCACGTTCTAGCAAAGGCGTGCTGCGTGGTTTGCACTACCAGTTGCAACAAGCACAGGGTAAGTTAGTGCGGGTGGCTCGTGGAAGCGTATTGGATATCGCTGTCGATATTCGAAAATCTTCTGCTACGTTTGGTCAGTGGGTTGGTATTGAGTTGTCAGAAGAGAATCAGCACCAGCTTTGGATTCCGCCCGGTTTTGCCCACGGCTTTGTGGTGACCAGCGATTCAGCGGATTTCTTGTACAAAACGACGGACTATTACGCGCCGCAATTTGAGCGGTCGATTTGCTGGGACGACCCGGCGATTGGTGTGGATTGGCAGCTTGATGCACCACCCTCTCTATCAGGTAAAGATCAGCAAGGTATTAACTTGGCCGAAGCTGAAGTATTTAATTAATTTGTTAATATAACTAACTGTATTTAAGGGTTTTGTGTGACCAAATCTGCGCCCGCTTATCTTGATCTCCCCCAGCAAATTTCAGCGGACGGAACGGTTCGTTTACCCGGTTCTAAAAGTATTTCCAATCGGGTGCTGCTGCTTGCTGCTTTGTCTGAAGGTGAAACGGAAGTCCGTGACTTACTTGCTTCTGACGATACCCAGCGGATGCTCGAAGCGCTACAAACGTTGGGCCTGAAGGTGGTTGATCTGGGTGGTAATACTTGGAAAATCGGCGGATGTTCTGGTCGTTTTCCCACTAAGTCGGCTGATATTTTTCTGGGCAATGCGGGTACGGCTTTTCGTCCGCTGACCGCTGCACTGGCACTGGCAGGGGGCGACTACACGCTACGTGGTGTGCCGCGCATGCATGAACGTCCAATCGGTGATTTGGTGGACGGTTTGCGACAGTTGGGGGCAGACATTACCTATCAAGGCAATGAAGGTTTCCCCCCGCTGGCACTGAAACCGGCGACGATTCGACCCAGTGGGATGGTGAGAGTCCGTGGGGATGTTTCCAGCCAGTTCCTGACGGGGCTTTTGATGGCTTTACCGCTGACGGGGGTAGAGACCACCGTGGAGGTAATTGGTGAGCTGATTTCCAAGCCTTACATTGAAATCACGCTAGCAATGATGGCCAAGTTTGGGGTTGTCGTTCAACGCCACGGCTGGCAATCATTTACGGTGCCGACGGGGTGCCGTTATGTTTCTCCGGGGACAATTTACGTGGAAGGGGATGCTTCCTCGGCGTCCTATTTCCTTGCCTTGGGCGCCATCGGAGGTGGCCCGGTTCGGGTAGAAGGCGTTGGTCAGGACTCTATTCAGGGCGATGTGAAATTTGCCCAAGCGCTTGAAGCAATGGGAGCAGTGATTGAGATGGGGCCGAACTGGATCGAAGCGCGTGCACCAGTGGGTGGTTTGCGGGGCGTTGATCTCGATTGCAACCATATTCCCGATGCTGCGATGACGCTGGCAACAACCGCTATTTATGCCAAGGGTGATACGGTTTTGCGCAATATCGCCAGTTGGCGCGTCAAAGAAACTGATCGTATCGCTGCAATGGCAACGGAGCTCCGTAAATTGGGGGTAACGGTAGAGGAGGGGGCTGACTTTATTCGTATTACCCCTCCAGCTAGTTTTGCAGAACTGATGCCTGCAGCGATTGACACCTATGACGATCACCGCATGGCGATGTGTTTCTCGCTGACTGCCTTTGCCACGCCGGTGCGCATTAACGAGCCGGAATGTGTGGGCAAAACCTTCCCAAGTTATTTCGCTGAGTTTGCAGGAGTTTGCCAAGCAGCTCCGGTCATTGCGATTGATGGCCCATCCGCTTCTGGTAAAGGCACCGTTGCTGGGCGCGTTGCTGCGGCATTGGGTTATGGCTACCTTGATTCGGGTTCGCTTTATCGTTTAACGGCGTTGGCTGCTCGACGAGCAGGAGTTGATTGGTCGGATGAAGCGGGTGTCGCGGCGATTGCGGTTCGTTTGCCGGTGTCGTTCAAAGAGGGTGCGATTCTGTTGGCGGGTGAAGATGCCAGCGAAGCCATTCGTAGCGAAGAAATGTCGTCAGGCGCTTCGCAAGTCGCTGCTTTGCCCGCTGTGCGCGAAGCTTTGCTGTTCCGTCAGCGTGTATTTCAAACAGCACCCGGCTTAGTGGGTGATGGCCGCGACATGGGTTCAGTGGTTTTCCCACAAGCCAAAACGAAAGTTTTCCTGACGGCTAGTGCGGAAGTTCGCG
>JBEGTT010000213.1:0-8918 GCA_041179245.1 Pseudomonadota bacterium | reverse complement strand
ACGGGCCAGACACAATAGGTCGGTGCAATCGGTAGCTCACGCTGCCCACGATCCGCCAGTACAGCGAGTTCGATAGCCGCTGGGCGACCATAATCAAATAACTCATTGATTGCCGCACGGGTCGTCCGTCCGGTGTACAAAACGTCATCCACCAGAATTAGCCGACGGCCCTCAACATCAAAGGGAATGTGCGTGGGTTTAACCTGTGGGTGAAGCCCTTTTTCGGCAAAATCATCGCGATAAAACGAAGTGTCGATCAGCCCGATTTCATCTTTTAATCCAAGTAGCTCACGAAGGCGTTCAGCAATCCAAGCGCCGCCGCTAAAAATACCAATCAGAGCTGTTTCTGGGGTGAGATTAGGGCGGATTAAATCAGCCAGTTGTTGGCATTGTGTTTCCGCATTCGGTAGGTTGTTTTCAGTGAGCATGAGTAGAGTTTTGAGTATCGAACCAAGTTTGCAAAATAAGTTGAGCCGCAACGGCGTCTAGGTGTTTCTTGGCGGACTTCGCCGTTTTGCCGGCTTCGCGAAGACAGAGTTCAGCATCGGCAGACGTCAGCCGCTCATCAACTAGGTCGACCGGCAAGGAAAAGCGCCCCTGAAGCTGCTTGGCAAAGCGCCGGCAACGGGCCGTCATCTCGTGTTCAGTACCATCCATATGAGTTGGCAGTCCTACGACAAATCCCACAGGTCGCCATTCATCAATCAGTTTTTGAATGGCAGCAAAGCGATCATCATTGGCTTCGCCATGAAGCACCGTCAATGGGTGAGCCTGGTTGAGCAGGGTTTCACCCACCGCAACACCAATGCGCCGCGTGCCAAAATCGAAGCACAGGATGGTGCCGCTTAACTGCACGAGTTTTTCACAAATGGCTGCACAATTTAGGCGTGGCCAGCCACATCGGAAATTTGAGAAAAACTGATACCTAGCTTTTGCAAAGCCTCGCCAAGTCTTTCTTCTGGCGCGACGCCAAACAGTAATTCGGGATCAGCAGGAACGCTTAACCAAGCATTGTCGGCAAATTCTTTTTCCAACTGCCCGCCTTCCCACCCCGCATAACCCAAGGTCACGATGATGTCTCCAGGGTCGCCCTTTTCAGCTACGGCTGAAAGCACATCCCGCGAGCTACTCAGGCCAATGTCGTCCGAAATTTTCAGGGTTGATTGCCATTCGCCCAGCGGACGATGCAATACAAATCCTCTGTCGGTTTGTACAGGACCACCAAAATAAACCGGGAGATTAGCGATCTCTTCGTTTTCAAGTTTGATGCCGATTTTGTCAAACAGAGTGGCTAGGCTCATATCGAGAGGTCGATTGACAATAATGCCCAGTGCACCGTTCTCGTTGTGCTCACAGATATAGACCAGTGTGCGATTGAAAAAAGGATCCACCATGGCCGGCATGGCAATCAAAAACTGGTTAGTTAGGTCAAAGTTCATAGGCCGGATTTTAGCGCAGAGAGAATCAAAAAAACCTGCATAAAAAAACCCGCCGACGGGGGCGGGTTGTGGGACTCGGGTTTTTGAGTAAAGAGGATTAGAACTTGACGTTTAAACCTGCGTAGAAAGTACGGCCCATACCGGGAACGGGAACACCCCAAGCAATAGCGTTTTGACCCATCGTTGAACCTTGGCCTGTGTAAGCACCGCCCAGTGGTAGTTGATAGAACCGGTTCAGCACATTTTCGATGCCAAAATCAAGGCGGGCTTGTTTGAAATCGTAGCTTGTCCGGAGATTTAGCAGTTCGTAAGCCTTGGTTTCGGCTTCGTTCCTCACTGCTGAAACGGCGGTTTTGGCTGAGACGAACTGCGTTTCAGCAACGTTTGTCCAGTTACCGACTTTTTGCACCAGCGCCAGCTTTGTATTCAGCGGCATTAGGTTGTACAGATTGTCACCCGTGTCACGATTCTGCCCACGAGCGTAATTAACCAAGCCCGTTAAAGTGAAATTCCCGTAACCCTCGGTTTTACCCAGTGACTTGAAACCGGAAATATCTAAGCCATAGAGTAGTGCGGATTGGTTGGCGTAGTTCAAGACTACAAATTTATTTGAAGCCGCTTGCGTGGCAGCATTCATCATGCTAGCGCAGTTGCTGGTTGAGCATCGTTTGGCGTCAATGTAGTCCTGAACGTAAGTGTAGTAGGGCGTGGCACGCAAACCCCACTGTTCTTTGGCTGGGTCATGCCAACTGCCGGAAATACTTAGCGTATGAGCGATTTCTGGTTTCAAATCTGGGTCGCCAACATAACCGTTACCATCACCCACGAAGTTGTTCATGATCGCTGACATACCGGAAGTGGACCAGGTGTAACGCTCATACAAATTGGGCGAACGGGTTTTACGAGCGTAGCCGCCTTCATAGGAAGCAGTGTCACTAGGCGTATAGCGAGCGAGCGCAGTCAGATCCCAGTTTTGATCGGTTTGTTTATGTTTCTTGGCGTTAAATGCAGTCGAGTCAAGCAGGTAGTTGGTGGTCATTGGCATCATGCCTGCCGTGGTATTACTGTTGTTGTAGCCAGCAGCATTGCCCGTATTTGCAGTAACGGTTTCATGACGGATACCCAGCAGGCTCATCCATTCCTGCGTGTGTTGAGTTTCTAGTTCAGTGAACAGTGCCAGCCGATCTCGACGACCATCACGAATGTTCCAATTGTCGTTCGGTCCCATCATCGATACGGTTGTGCTGACCGGTGACCACCAGTCATCCAGCTTGTAGTTCAGAATTTCCGTGCCGACTCGCAGAGTGTCTTTCTCGGATAATGCAATGTTTGCCTTTGCAGATATACCAGTCGTTTCTGACTTGGTTTTCATCGGCATGCCTGTGCCGTACCAGCGCTTGTCATCCCCAAAATCCATACTGTGTTTGACGTCCTGTTTGAAAGCACGGGCTTCTAATGAACCCCATTGGAACGAACCCGTGTAACGAAGATTGAATTGGGTGCTTCGATTGTCAGTCATGTCCATACGCTGATTCGGAAAAGCCTCGTATGGGGTGGTCTGAATGCCAATTTTTGCTTCAATCAGATGGTTTTCATGGCGCAGAGCCGCGCCGATTTCTTCATTCTGGGTTTTGTAGCGACTTGAACCCACGACATCACCACTTAACCACTGGTTTCTATCTGTCGCCGCCTTGCCTGCTGCTTTAAATGATTCAGCCGCCTTGTAATTGCCTGCTTCAGCTTGTGATCCACGGTAGTAGAAACTGAGGTTCTCGCCAGCGATGGTGGCACCGATATTTGCGCCGGTGGCATTGCCGTTGCTACGGAAGAAAGTGCCTGCTTGGCCTTTGGTCAGGGTGCCTTCACCCGGTTGAGCAAACACAGGTTTAGCGGAATTCACCTGAATCGTGCCGCCAATGCTGTCGCCACCAACGCTAACAGGCGTAATCCCTGCGTACACCTTCACGCTTTCAACATTCGTTGGGTCGATGTACGACAAAGGTGAATTCATGTGGTTGGGACAGGAAGAGATCAAGTCCATACCATCGACTAGGGTGCGGATACGGTCATCAGCCAAGCCGTGAATGGATGGCAGGCTGGAAACGCCACCGGCGCCATAGAGGCTCACTCCAGGAATATCGCGTAACAAGCTGGCCGTGTCGCTGGTTGTAGCGCGTTGAGCGGCGATATGGCTGTTGTTTAGGGACGAGGCACTCAGGGGTTGATCGGCTTGTGCCTTAATGACAACCGTACTGAATTCGGTGGCTTCTTGTGCGTAAGCAGCCATTGGCAGGGTCGCCAACAAAATAGCGATGGGCTTCAAGTGAAACTTCATGGTTAAAACTCCGTTTTTGCTTATAACCCCCTAATCTTAAATAATTTTTCTGCGGCAACTCTGTGGCATATCGTCGCATGCGGCATCATGTCGCAGCCTTGGTTCGGTTGATCTTTAGCATTCCTGATAACATCCGCGCCGCTGATGAATAAGGTTAATTTCAATGGGGTTTGGTAAAAAACGAATTGAGCAAGGCACAGGGCTAGCAGCCGTTTTGGTGCTGCATCTTTTGGTTCTTTACAGTCTTTGGAATCTACAAGTCCTCCCTGCGCCACAGGATATGGCGACCTTGTTTGTGGACTTCATCGCGCCGCCGGCTCCGGTAAAAACCGAGTCAGCCAAGCCGATACCGCAACCGCTTAAGCCCAAGTTGATTGAGAAACCGACGCCGCAGCAAATCGTGGTTCAAGCACCCGCAATAAGCGCGACGGATTACATTGCACCCCCACCGAAACCGGTGCCGGTGATTGAAGCGCCAGCCATCCCGTTACCCGCTGGCCCGGTTGCCATGAGTTCTGAACTTTCGGTGGCTTGTGCGCAAAGAGATGCGCCAAAGTACCCGGATTTTTCGCGCCGAATGGGCGAATCTGGCTTGGTTGTTTTGTCGGTTGAGCTAAACGAATTGGGCTTGGTAGCGTCGGCAAAAATTCATCGCTCAAGTGGTTTTTTTAGGTTGGATGAGGCGGCCATGGCGGCTGTTAAAAATTGGCGCTGCACGCCTGCTCAACGGAGTGGGCAAGCGGTGAGAGCAACGGCCCTGCAGCCTTTTAGATTTGTAATAGACGGAGGTTAATTGATGGAACCCGAAGTTGGTTTTGCCCATTTTCTGGCGCAAACAGATTCCGTTGGAAAATTCGTACTGCTGGTGTTGCTGGTGTTGTCGGTAACCAGTTGGTATTTGATCGTCACCAGAACGCTGAACAATTGGTTTGCCCAACGCAGTGCAGAGGTGTTTCTGACATCCTTTTGGCAAGCGCGATCAGTCAACGAGGCGCAATCTATGTTGAGGAGCCAGTCAGCCGATAATGCATTTGCCACCTTGGCTAAAAGTTCATTTGAGGCGATTGAGCATCTGGAATCGGATGATGTGGGTTTGGCTGCTGCAGGCGGGATGGCGGAATACCTGACCCGCACGCTGAATAACGAAATTGACCGCGAGGCGGCGAATGCCGAATTTGGTCTGACTGTGCTGGCTTCTGCGGGGTCCGCCTCTCCTTATGTGGGCCTGTTTGGGACGGTGTGGGGGATTTATCACGCTTTGGTGCAGATTGGCATGAGTGGGCAGGGGACGCTGGATAAAGTGGCTGGTCCGGTGGGGGAGGCGTTGATTATGACCGCGCTGGGTTTGGCGGTAGCGATTCCGGCGGTGTTAGCTTACAACGCGTTTAATCGACGTAACCGAATGTGGTTGTCTCGTTTGGATTCATTCGCCCATGATTTGTATGTGCTGCTGACGGTCAAAAATGGCAATCGGTAATTTCAAGCGCTTTCGCCATAGTCCACCGATGGCAGACATGAACGTGGTGCCGCTGGTCGATGTCATGCTCGTCCTGCTGGTGATTTTTATTGTGACCGCCCCCTTGTTGACGCATGCGGTTAAAATTGACTTACCCAAAGCCTCAACCAGCGCCAATGTCACCAAACCAGAACATATTGAGTTGGGTATTCGCGAAAGTGGTGAATTGTTCTGGAATGGTGAAGTCATCGGCACCGGGGATTTGCCTAAGCGGTTGGCAGCGGAATCTGCGAAATCTCCTCAGCCAGAAATCCACATTCGCGCTGATCGGCATGTTGAATACGAGAAGGTCGCGCAGGTGATGGCGCAGGCCGCCAAAGCGGGCTTGGCAAGAATTGGGTTTTTGTCTGAGCCGGGGGCGAATTGAGCTGTGGTAGTATCACTGCTCTACATGGGGGCGACTTTGGCTTCGACGTGGGTTGCAAAGCAGCGTAGGGCATACCGTGGCACGGCTTACCACGTAAATACAACCGTAAACTAGATAGTCGCTAACGACGAATCTTACGCCCTAGCCGCTTAGGCTAGGCGCTGCACCGATCGATCTGCGGGTCGGGCCTGAGAGGTAACTTGAAGGTCGCAGCGTCATTAACAGCAGAGGTAAGGTTGGCTCCCGCCGCGTGGGTCAGCACCAAAATTAAGCGGATCGCAAATCAGCAGCTTGTCCGTCGGCGTCTGGTGCGTTAAATCAAATGACACGACTAAGTATGTAGAACTGCCTGTAGAGGGCTTGCGGACGGGGGTTCGATCCCCCCCGCCTCCACCAATTACCTGTTTTAAGAAGTGCAATAAAGGCCAGAAACCCGCTCTCTCACAAGGATTGCGGGTTTTTTGTTGTCCAGTAAGGTGCGGGTTCGTGCATTGACATCCGGGGGCAACATTTGGGGCAACTGCAAAAACAAGCCGGAATGTATAAAGGAGTTGCCCCCATGCCTCTGACAGATGCTGCAATAAAGAACGCAAAGCCAACCGATAAGCCCCGTAAGTTGTCAGACGAAAAAAGGCTTTACTTGGAGGTGGCCCCTTCTGGCGGCAAGTGGTGGCGTTTGAAATACCGGATTGGTGGAAAAGAAAAACGGTTATCCCTTGGCACTTACCCAGAAACAAGCCTTGCAGTGGCACGTGATAAGCGAGATGAAGCCCGTAGGCTTGTCGCCGCCGGAACAGACCCCAGTGATCTACGTAAAGCAGCCAAAGAGGTACAGGCAAAGATTCTTGAAGATGATCGCAGGATTGATGCTGGCCTGCCCGCCCGCCGTTGATTCATTCGAGGAAATTGCCAGAGAGTGGTTTGAGCGAACTAAAAGCAAGTGGGTAGCAAGTCACTCGGACAAGATCATATCCAGACTTGAAAACGATGTTTTCCCTTGGATGGGGCGTAAGGCAATATCCGAAATATCGGCCCCTTTGGTGCTTGATGTTCTACGCAGAATCGAAAGCCGGGGAACGCTGGACACCGCCCACCGAGCCAAGGGCAATATCTCTCAGGTGATGCGCTATGCCATTGCAACCGGAAAAGCAGAGCGTGACCCCTGCCCTGATTTACGCGGGGCGCTTCCCCCTCCCCTAGAGAGAAACTTCGCCGCCATTGTTGATCCAAAAGAAGCGGCGGGGCTGCTAAGAGCCATTGATGGTTTTAACGGAACCCATGCTGTGCGCTGTGCATTACGCCTTGCCCCGTTGCTATTTGTTCGCCCTGGTGAATTACGCCATGCTGAATGGGCTGATATTGACCTTGATGCTGGCGAGTGGAGCTATGTGACCAGCAAAACAAAAACACCTCACCTAGTCCCATTGGCTAAACAGGCCGTGGAAATACTAAAAAACATTCAGCCACTAACAGGGCATGGCAGGTATGTTTTCCCCGGTGCTCGTGACCATCAAAAACCTATGAGCGAAGCTGCAATTAACGCCGCCCTTCGCCGCATGGGGTACGACACCAAAACTGAGATAACCGGACACGGCTTTAGGGCGATGGCTAGAACCATTCTTGCTGAAGAGTTGCACCAAAAACCAGAAGTTATTGAGCACCAATTGGCTCATAAAGTGCCTGATGCGTTGGGCACTGCTTATAACCGTACCAAGTTCTTAAAAGAGCGCCGCGTAATGATGCAACTATGGGCTGACTACTTGGACAAGTTGAAAGCCAGGGCCGAGGTTATCAAGTTAAAGGCTTGATAATTTTGCTGGGGACATTGGGAACAACTGGGAACAGACATGGATTCTGCTAAGGAAAGAGCTTATCAACGTGGTGAACTAGTTACCAAAAGAGAGGCGTATCAGCTTTTGGCTGTGAGAGTGTTGGCGCGCGTTTAAAATTACCCAGGGGCGAAAGCTGCCTGACATAGGTCAGCTTGTTTTTAGTGTAGCGAATTCTGGCCCCTGTTGGCGAGTCAGAACGGATCAATTCCCTCCAGTTTTCCTGCTCGTTTGCTCTGCTCCCTAGCTTTGATTCGTGACTTCGCCGTTGTGGTGCTGTGGCGGAATCGGTAGGACTCATTGCCGGTTTCAACGATATGGCAGTGGTGCTGACTTTAATCGGTTGAGCACATTCTCGACATATTCTGCGCTTAAATTGCCTGACTCCAGTACCAGTTCAACCGCAACCAGAACCGATTCCAATCCGGCTTTGGGAACAGCAGTCAGAACCTTTGCCATGATTCGATCGCCACCTTCGCGTTTGAGAAGATGGCTGCGTAAATTCAGTAAAGACTCCGGCAAGTCAGCAAATGGCGCTCCGTTTCGCAAAGCACCCGGTTTGCGCTCAATCAGCGGGATGTAGTGCTGCCAGTCATAGCGGGTTTGGTTGCGATCAAAGCTGCGTATATGACTGGCTACAACCTCATCGTGGGCAACAAATTCCAACCGATCCGGATAGACTCGGATGCTCACCATCTGCCCTACCAACTCGCAAGGTGCCGAATAACGGTTTCGGTCGAAACTTACCAAGCAGGTACTGGAAACCTTGCCCATGGTTTCAACATAACCATCAAACGGTGTCACCATCGGCATCAGGCAGGAATGTTCATGCTCCAACATTTCAGCAATCGTCAGATCACCGTATTCGGTGTGGCGTAGTTCGCTTCACAAAGCCCGACCTTTGCCCTTATGTACCTTATCCACCTCGGTCTTCATGTTGTCGTAAATGCCGCGACGCGGTATCCCGCCCAAGGCCATAAACTAACGCGTATGGGCGTCACAAATAGCATTTCATGACTTTGCGTCGGATAGGCCTGCACCACAAATGCGCTACTGGCACACAGCTTTAAGTGCGAAGCCAGAATCTCGCGCCAAACGCCACCAATGATTAACCGCTCTTCGCTCCAGTCAAACTGAAACGCCTCACCCAACTCAAATCTCAAGGGAACGTAGGCTTTTACAACCGTATGCCCGCCATTTAGCCGCCAGCGCCTAACGAACTCAGTGACCCTGCTGTAATCACCCGTAAAACCTGCTGCCTGAATTTCACGAAATAGCTTGAGTGCAGTTCGGCGGTCTCGCTTGGAACGTCGCAAATCAACTTCCAACGCCTTGGTACGTCGCTCGATAAATGGAGCAATCTTAGTGTCCTCCGCAGGACGTCGTCGATACTTTGGTTCAGTACCTTCAGCAGCCTTTAGCCAACGACTTA
>JBEGTT010000212.1:0-20228 GCA_041179245.1 Pseudomonadota bacterium | reverse complement strand
AGACAGGCTTTGACCAACCGCTGTTGCACAGCATGTACGTGGACAAACGTTTGTCGGGCATTCAGGCGGTGCAAACACTGTCTCGCCTGAATCGCACAACGCGGGGCAAGACCGACACTTTTGTACTTGATTTCGTCAACGAGCCTGCCGACATTTACACCGCCTTCAAGCCCTATTACGAGACAACAGACAAAGGGGACGACACCGACCCGCAGCAACTCAATACACTGGCTAACTGGAAGATCTACACCGAGGCAGAGGTCAGCGCTTGGTGCGAAATCTGGTTCCGCAATCGACTGAACCCCACTGGTGGTGAGCACAAAAAACTGAACGGCCTGCTTGATCTGGCAATTGAGCGATTTAAGAAACTCGGCGAAGAAGACCAGAACCTGTTCAAAGGGCAGTTGGTTAGCTTCCGCAATCTGTATGGCTTCATCTCTCAGATCGTGCCCTATCAAGACTCCGATCACGAGAAGTTGTATACCTACGCCCGTTTCCTACTGACCAAGCTGCCACGATCGACGGATAACCGAAAAGTTCAGGTCGACGATGAGGTTGAGCTCAAGTATTACCGGCTACAAAAAATCAGCGAAGGGGCGATTGATCTCAAGGTTGGTGAACCCGAGTCGCTGTACGGCCCGACGACGGTCGGCACCGGCCAAGCGGATGAAGACGTGCAGCTTTCAACCTTGGTCGGCAAGCTGAACGAACGCTTTGGAACTGAATTTACCCCGGCTGATCAGCTGTTTTTTGATCAGATACGCGAAACCGCAGTTAACAATGAGCAGTTAAGACAGGCCATCATCGCCAACAGCATCGAAAACTTTGAACCTGTATTCAACAAGCAGCTAGAAAACCTGTTTATTGAGCGCATGGACGGAAACGAAGAAATATTCGTGCGGCTGATGAACGACGAGTCCTTTGGGAATATTGCCACCAGCCACCTCATGAGAGCGGTGTACCAACAGGTCAAAGCTTCTGTCCCGTCAGCGCCATGATTATCGCTAAAAATTAAGGACTTAGAGAGTTTTAATTGTCGGACTAGGGGGTGATGGATGGTTGCCCTAATAGAAGATTTTGTATGCAATATTTGTCATAAATCAAACTTTTGGCACTTTGATGTAAGACAAGAAGTGACCAAGATGGTAAGTTGGTACTGAGAACGTAAATTAAGCCAAGAAAAATGAAAATCAATCTACCGGTTACCAACACTGAAACCCCTGTCCCAGAAGGGGAATTCATCTATTCCCGGACAAGCCTGAAAGGAATAATTGAAGATGCCAACGAGGCGTTCGCTAGGATTAGTGGCTATTCCCGAGAGGAAATGATCGGTCAGCCACACAATATGGTGCGCCATCCGGACATGCCTCCTGAGGCCTTCGCCGACATGTGGAAGGATCTTCAGGCGGGTCGTCCTTGGCGGGGTGTGGTTAAGAACCGGAGTAAAGATGGTGGTTATTATTGGGTCATTGCTAACGTATCGGGTATTCGTGAAGATGGGCGAGTTGTCGGGTACCAATCCGTCCGATGCCGCCCAACAAGGGAAGACGTGTCCGCTGCTGATGCGGCATATCGTGCGATCAAGGATAAGAAGGGCAAATTCATCGTCTTGCACGGACTCGCTATGAAACAACAGCCAGCTTGGCTTCTGGCTTGGCGTGACATGCTGTCGCAAATGCGCATGAGTGGCCTTGCAAGCTTGTCCTTGGCTCTGTTGGTTGCAGCAGAATTAGGTGGCTATACGGTTCCTTTTGTGCTGAAGGCTGTTTTGGCTGGCATTGTTGGACTCCATGCGATTTATTTTCTTTTTGCGTACATACCGAATACGGCACGAGACCTGAGGCAGGTAGCGAACTGGATCAATGGCGTGCTGACTTCTGGCGATCTGCGTCGTCGTTTTGATTTGTCCCGTGAAGACTTACTCGGCTCAATTGCCCGGCGTGCTGACCGCTTGGTTTCCACGCTCCAAGCCACCTTGCAAAGTGTCGTTGATGTTAATGGCGAGGTGAGAAAGTCTGCCAGCCAAGTGAGCACAGGGGTGGATCACGCCCATGATGCTGCTGCGCATCAGAGTGAAGCCACGTCATCTGCGGCGGCGGCTATTGAGCAGGTTACCGTGTCCATCGGCGAGGTGGCCAGCCATGCTAAATCCACACAAGCCGTTGCCCAGCGCAGTCGCGACGAGGCGATGGAGGGCGAAAAAGTAACGACACACGCCACCGAAACCATTAACGCCCTAGCAACAACCGTGAGTCAGGCTGCTGGGCAAGTTGAGTCTTTGGGTATCCGTTCCGCCGAGATCAGCCGCATAACGAACACCATCAAGGAGATTGCCGACCAGACTAACCTACTGGCACTCAACGCCGCGATTGAAGCGGCTCGGGCGGGGGAACATGGCCGAGGGTTTGCTGTCGTGGCGGATGAGGTAGGTAAGTTAGCAGAGCGCACGCGCAAGGCGACTGAAGAAATTACGGTCATGATAAAAACGATCCAGACAGAGACCACGAGCGCGGTGCGAGGTATGCGCGAAGGTGCTCTGCAGGTGACAGAAGGCGTCAAATTAGTTCAGGAAACGGAACGATTCCTGAGCACCCTGCACACTGAAATGGACACTACCCTCCGCATGGTCCAAGACATATCCATTGGGTCTTCCGAACAGCAAAGCGCCATGGTCCAGCTTGCACAGAACGTTGAGCAGGTATCCACGATGACAGATCAGAATCTTTCGATGGTCACGCAAACTAGGCAGACCGCAAATAGCCTCACCACAGCGGTGGATCGGCTACATAAGGCACTTACGCAATACCAGCTCTGAAAATATGTCCATCAGGCGTTAATTCATTATGGTTTTATGACGCAGTAGAAACAAAGGATTGGTTATGAAAGAGATGCCAAAGAAAATCACCTGTGCTGAAGATTTCGTAAGCAACCAATTACCTAGTCCGGGTGATTTTGTTTTGCGTTATGCGGCGTTGGCTGGAATCTGGATTCTTTTGTCAGATTATCTTGTCGCCACTTTTTTTCAAGATTCCACCCAGCTTCATTTCGCCAGTACCTTCAAAGGTATCGCGTTCGTGGCATTTACATCGATGGTTTTGTATTGGTTAACCAGAAGATTACTTAACCAAATCAAGGCGGCCTCTGCTGCAAAAGAATGCGCATTCGCGGATAAGGAAAGAGCCTATAAATTGTTCACTGAGATATTGGATAAATCGAGTGATGCGATTTTCGCCAAGGACTTAGATGGCAAATATTTATTATTCAATACAGAGGCTGCACGAGTGACTGGGAAACGCCCTGACCAAGTTCTTGGGAATGATGATGCTGCTATTTTTGCACTAGAGCAGGCACAAATGGTCCGGAAAAATGACCTAGATGTAATCAACCAAAATAGGACTATCACCTACGAAGAAATTCTAAGAACGAAAGATGGTGACGTGACATTCTTGGCCACTAAAGGGCCTATACATAATGCCAATGGGCTTGTTATTGGTTTGTTTGGTATCTCTCGTGACATCACCGCTCGCAGCAATGCAGCCCGGGCACTTAAGCTCAGCGAAGCATGGCTAAGAGAATCACAACAAATTGCAGGAATTGGCAGTTATCTATTGGATATATCCACCGGCGACTGGGTAAGTTCCCCGATATTGGATGGTTTGCTTGGGATTGATGGAAGTTATCCGCACACGGTAACTGGATGGACTGAACTCATCCATCCAGATGACAGAGAAATGATGGCTAGCTACTTCGCAAACGAAGTGGTTGGAATAGGCAAGCCATTCAATAAGGAATACCGCATCCAACGTCAAGATGACCAAGAGGTACGTTGGGTTAATGGTTTGGGGGAGTTGGAGTTTGGATCCGAACCCGATGGGCAGAACCGCCCGGTGAAAATGATAGGCACGATTCAAGATATTACAGAACGCAAATTTTATGAAGAAGCGCTAGAACTTGCCAAATTGAACGCCGAAGCGGCAAGTATCGCTAAAAGCAGATTCATCGCGACGATAAGCCACGAGATCAGGACCCCCTTGAATGGTGTGCTGGGTATGGCACAACTACTCCAGATGCCAAATCTAACTGAAACCGAACGAATTGAATTCGCACGAACCATCGTTCATTCAGGTGACACCTTGCTAACTCTGCTGAATGACATTCTTGATTTGTCGAAAGTTGAGTCAGGAAAAATTCAATTGGAACCGCATGAGGTAAATCCCTTAGATGCAATCGAAGAAGTGGGGATTCTTTTTTCTGAGCTTGCGAATTCAAAGGGGCTTGGTCTTCAAACAGCTTGGCATGGTCCAAGTGCCCAATGCTATCTGACGGACCCTATAAGACTGCGCCAAATGCTTTCGAACCTGCTGAGCAATGCGATTAAGTTTACTTCTGAGGGTTCGGTCACTATTGATGCGTATGAGCTTGAAAACGATGGTTCCTACGCCTGTTTGGAGTTTGCCGTCACTGATACCGGAATTGGTCTTTCCCATGAGGTTCAGTCATTACTGTTTCGTCCTTTTTTTCAAGCAGATGCTTCAATCACTCGTACTCACGGTGGAACGGGTTTAGGCTTGTCGATTGTAAAAAGTCTGGCCAATGCGATGGATGGAGATGTTGGCGTTGTCAGCGAAATTGGAAAAGGTGCTCGAATTTGGTTCAGAATTCGTGCAGAACTGGTGCCAAATTAATAAGCAATTAAAATGCGAAAGATCGTTCTCGGCATTGGCTTAGCGGTGGCAGCCCTCCCAGTAGCGGGTCGATTTTTATTGCTGATGAAATCCTATCGCTAAGCTCTGACTACCGACGCCGGCTTCCTGTTTTCGGACTCCCGCCCAAAATCGACCCCAGCACACCGCGAATAATTTCTCGGCCAAGTTGGGAACCGATGGCTCGGGCGGCGGATTTGGCTAGCGAAATCATCAAGTCTTCCCCGGCTGATAGTTTTGCGGAGCTAGTCGGTTGGGATGCTACGGTTTCTGAAGCAGCGGGTGGCGTAGGTGTTTGGGCTGTTTTCAAATGTTCATAGGCCGATTCCCGATCGACTGCCGCTTCGTAATGCCCATAAATCAAGGAGCTACGAATCGCTTGATTGCGCTCTTCTGTCGTCAGCGGCCCGATGCGCGATGAAGGAGGAACGATTAAGGCCCGTTCAACCATCGCCGGGCGGCCTTTTTCGTCGAGGAAAGACACCAGTGCTTCGCCAACGCCAAGCTCCATGATCGCCGTAGCCGCATCAAAAGCCGGGTTGGCGCGCAAGGTTTCGGCAGCGGTTTTGACGGCTTTCTGGTCACGCGGCGTAAAAGCGCGCAAAGCGTGCTGGACGCGATTGCCAAGTTGCCCCAACACCGCTTCGGGAATGTCCAGCGGGTTCTGGCTGACGAAATACACGCCAACGCCTTTGGAACGGATCAGCCGCACTACCTGTTCGATTTTTTCTTGCAAAGCTGGCGGCGTTTCGTTGAATAGCAAATGCGCTTCGTCGAAGAAAAATACCAGTTTTGGCTTGGGCAAATCGCCGACTTCTGGCAGTTGCTCAAACAGTTCCGACAACAGCCACAACAAAAAGGTTGAATACAGGCGGGTGGATTGCATCAGCTTTTCTGCTGCCAACACGTTAATCACCCCGCGGCCATCACCATCGGTTTGCATCAGGTCGTTGATGTCGAGCATCGGCTCGCCAAAAAACTGTGTGCCACCTTCTTGCTCCAAGGTCAGCAGACCACGCTGAATGGCCCCAATCGATGCAGCGGAAACATTGCCGTATTCAGTGGTAAAGGTTTTGGCATTGTCGCCAACGTGCAGCACCATCGCCCGCAGGTCTTTCAAGTCCAGCAACAACAGCCCTTGGTCATCGGCAATTTTGAACACCAACTGCAGCACCCCGGTTTGGGTATCGTTGAGATTGAGAAGGCGAGACAACAACATCGGCCCCATGTCTGAAATGGTGGCGCGAACGGGATGGCCGCTGGTTCCAAATACATCCCAAAACACCGTGGGGTAAGCGGTAGGCGACCAATCCGTGATCGACAATGTGCCTAAGCGCTCATCCAGCTTGGCAGACGCCTTACCGGGCGCAGACAAACCCGATAAATCTCCTTTAACGTCGGCCATAAACACCGGCACACCAATCTTGGAAAACTGCTCGGCCAAGGTTTGCAGGGTGATGGTTTTACCCGTCCCCGTTGCGCCTGTAATCAAGCCGTGGCGGTTAGCCAATGAGGGCAATAAACCAAGTTCAAGACTGTTAGGGGAAGGGGTTTTGGCAACGACCAATGGCGAAAGCGTTGAAGTGCTCATGGCGATTTAAGTAGATAACGAGAGGTTTCAAAGGCTACCACAGGCCTTCATCAGCCAAACCAGCTAGAATCTCGTTTTTCTGATTTCTAGGGAACGCATCATGGCTGGTCATAGTAAGTGGGCAAATATTCAGCACCGCAAAGGTCGCCAAGACGAAAAACGCGGTGCGACCTTCTCCAAAATAGCCAAGGAAATTACCGTCGCGGCCAAGATGGGTGGGGGCGACCTCAGTTTTAACCCTCGCTTACGCGTCGCGGTCGACAAAGCCAAGGGCCAGAACATGCCCAAGGACAAGATTGAAACCGCGATCAAAAAAGGCACGGGCGAGCTGGAAGGGGTTGAGTACGTTGAGATCCGCTATGAAGGTTATGGCGTGGGTGGTGCGGCGATCATGGTCGACTGCTTGACCGACAACAAAACCCGCACGGTGGCTGATGTGCGCCACGCGTTTAACAAGCACGGCGGCAATATGGGCACTGACGGTTGTGTCGCCTTCCAATTCAAGCATTGCGGCCAAATTCTGTTTGCCCCCGGCGTAGATGAAACCACCCTGATGGATGCAGCCATTGAAGCCGGAGCGGATGATGTAGTCACGCACGACGATGGTTCGATTGAAGTGATTACCGCACCAAACGACTTTGTGAACGTCAAAGAAGCCTTGGAAGCGGCCGGTTTTAAAGCGGAATTTGGCGAAGTGACGATGAAGCCAGAAAACGAAACTGAGTTGTCCGGTGAAGAAGGGGTGAAGATGCAAAAACTGCTGGATGCCATTGAAAATCTTGACGATGTTCAAGCGGTTTATACGTCCGTGACGATCAGCGAATAATAGTTTCCGCAACCACGAAGCACCCAAGGCGGCGAGTTCTAAACTTCAGCCGCCTTTTTAATTGAACCCTGGCTTGAATCCACACTCCATGCAACGGATTTACCCCTTCCTCTTCGTTTTTCTGTGGAGCACCGGTTTTATCGGGGCCAAGTTCGGCTTGCCCTTCGCCGAACCGTTATCGTTTTTACTGGTGCGTTACCTGTGCGTGATTGCCGTGATGAGCGCCTTAGCAGTGCTGACCCACGCGCCGTGGCCTAAAGATTCTCGGCAGTATGTGCACATTGGGGTGTCCGGGATTCTGGTACATGGGTTTTATTTGGGCGGGGTGTTTATGGCGATTAAAGCTGGCTTGCCCGCAGGCATTACCGCGCTGATTGTCGGGATGCAGCCTTTGCTGACCGCGCTATCCTCAGGAAAACTCTTGGGCGAACCCGTCACCCTGCGCCAATGGCAAGGGCTAACCTTGGGATTTATCGGTGTGATGCTGGTGGTTTCGGGCAAGTTTGGCGGGGCAGAAGCGCTTGGCCCGATGTTGTTGCCGGCGCTAGTGGCTTTGGTAGGCATTACCGCTGGCACTTTGTACCAAAAACGGTTTTGCGCAGGGTTTGATTTACGCACCGGCTCAGTGATTCAGTTTGTTCCATCGGCGCTGCTAACCGCTTTGGCCATTGTTTTGTTCTCCGAATTTCAGATTGAATGGTCGGAGCAATTTGCTTTCGCGCTCGTTTGGCTAGTGCTGGTACTGTCCATTGGCGCGATTAGCGTGCTAAACCTGTTGATCCGTAGTGGCAGCGCGGTCCATGTTGCCAGCTTGTTTTACCTCACGCCACTTTCAACAGCGCTTATCGCTTGGCTGTTATTTGACGAAACTTTATCGCTGATTGCGATTAGCGGCATGGCGCTGGCCATCGGTGGTGTGTATTGGGTGAGTCGGCCAAAATGAATTCCGCAAATCAATCTCGCCCAACCCGCATCTTGGGCATTGACCCCGGCCTGCGCATTACTGGCTTTGGCATCATTGACCAGCAGGGACAAAAACTGACTTATGTCGGCAGCGGCTGTATTCGCTCCAACGACAAGGAGGATTTGCCTCAGCGGTTAAAAACGCTGCTGCTCGGGATTCAGGAAGTCATCACGCAATATCAGCCTAACCAGGCGGTGATCGAGAAAGTTTTTGTTAACGTTAATCCCCAATCAACCTTGTTATTAGGCCAAGCGCGTGGCGCCGCCATTAGTGCGCTGGTACTGGCCGATTTGCCGGTGGCTGAATACACCGCCCTACAAATTAAACAATCCGTGGTTGGGCACGGCAAAGCCGCCAAAGAACAAGTCCAAGCGATGGTCATTCGGTTGTTAAATCTAGCTGGCACACCCAGCGCCGACGCCGCCGATGCGTTGGCGGGGGCCATTTGCCACGCTCACGGCGCACATCTGGGAAAACTTAGTACGCAAGGTTTACGGATGCGCAATGGCAGACTGGTCGGATAGGCTGGATAATGCGGCTCGTTGATTCTTGTCGCTCACCTCGTCGCTTTTAGGAAACCTCATGATTAACCGCCTGACCGGAAAACTCTTAGAAAAAAATCCGCCGCAAATCGTGCTGGACGTACACGGTGTGGGTTACGAGCTGGATGTGCCGATGAGCACGTTTTATAACCTGCCGGCACTGGGCGAATTGGTCACGCTACTTACCCATTTTGCGGTGCGCGAAGATGGTCATTACCTATATGGGTTTGCGACTGCCTCGGAACGCACTGGCTTTCGCCAACTGCTGAAAATATCGGGTATTGGCGCAAAAATCGCCTTAGCGGTGTTGTCTGGTTTGTCGGTCAATGAGTTGGCCAGCGCAGTTGCCCGACAAGATGTGGCCATGTTGACCCGCGTCCCCGGTATCGGCAAAAAAACTGCAGAACGGATGATGCTGGAACTCAAAGACAAGCTGCCAACGCTGGATGGCATCGCCGTTAGCAGTAGCCCAGTCACTAACGTTGAAACTAGCAGCGATATTTTGAATGCCCTGTTGGCATTGGGTTACAACGACAAGGAAGCGACTGCGGCAATGAAAGAATTGCCACCAGACACCAGCACCAGTGATGGCATTCGTTTAGCGCTAAAACGCCTTTCCAAGTTCTAACCAAAAAATGCAAAAGCCCTCATTCGGCCGCTCATTAGCCCAAATCATCCTAGTCAGTCTATTGATTGTGGGTTGTCTGTGGGTGCTTTATCCCTTTGTTGCCGCCGTCTTGTTTGCTGCTGTTTTATGCACTAGCACCTGGCCTGTTTTTGAATGGCTAAAACGCCGCTTAGGCCAACGCCCCACCTTAGCCGCCATGACCATGACGCTAGGTTTGGCCCTACTACTGTTGATTCCGTTGCTGGTTTTGGTTGGGCAGATAAGCCAAGGTTTGGGAAAACTAATTGAAGTGCTGCATCCCTGGTTAGAACACGGTGGCCTGAATGATTTTCATCAGGCGCCGGCGTGGTTGACTGGCATGCCGTTTTTTGGCGAATATTTTGGCGAACTAATCAGTGCGTATTGGGACAAGCTGGCGGCAAGCCAGAGTGAATTGTTCAAAGCGCTGCAATTTGGTGTTGAGCCGGTGCGCACCACTTTGCTCAAGGTGGGAAGTTTGCTTGCCAACGGTGTCATTCAACTTTCCTTGGCGTTACTGATTGCCTTTTTCTTTTACCGTGATGGCCCTGCGTTGATCCGTTACTTACGTTCTGCGGTGGAAAAACTCGGCGGCGAAGTTGGCCAAGAACTTTTGATGCTGGCCAATAACACCGTCAATGGGGTGATGAATGGCATTGTCGGCACTGCTTTAGCCCAAGCGGTGGTGATGTTTTTTGGCTTACTGATTGCCGGCATCCCCGGCGCGGTTTTGCTGAGTTTCGCAACCTTCTTTTTGTCGCTGGTGCCGGTTGGCCCACCGCTGATTTGGGGGGGGGCAGCGCTGTGGTTGTATAGCGAGGGCAGCATTGGTTGGGCGGTTTTCCTCGCGCTGTACGGCTTGCTGGTGGTCAGCGGCGTTGATAACTTCTTGAAACCGATGCTAATTTCGCGCAGTGCCAGCTTGCCGATTCTGTTGATTGCGCTCGGTGTGTTCGGCGGTATGCTGGCCTTTGGTTTCATCGGTATTTTCCTTGGACCGACCTTGTTGGCGCTCACTTACGTGTTGTTCCAGCACTGGGTGAGCAGTCATCGAACCTCTCCGCTGCATGACTGACACTTGACGACTGAGCTTATGATCGAAAACGATAACCTTGCCGCGTTACCCAGCAACACCGACGAACGATTGATTGCGCCGCAATCGCGCTCCACACAAGAAGAAGCGCTTGAGCGGGCGTTGCGCCCCAAGCGCTTGGCGGATTACACCGGGCAAGAAAAGATCCGCGAACAACTGGACATCTTTATTCAGGCCGCCAGAAATCGGCAAGAGGCACTGGACCATGTCCTGCTATTTGGCCCCCCCGGGCTGGGCAAAACCACCTTGGCGCACATTCTGGCCTATGAGATGGGCGTCAACCTGCGCCAAACTTCCGGCCCAGTGCTGGAACGAGCGGGCGATTTGGCGGCCCTGCTGACCAACCTCGAACCGCACGACGTGTTGTTCATCGACGAAATTCACCGCTTAAGCCCGGTCGTTGAGGAAATTCTGTATCCCGCGCTGGAAGATTTTCAGATCGACATCATGATCGGTGAAGGGCCGTCCGCCCGTTCGGTCAAACTGGATTTGCCGCCATTCACGCTGGTGGGCGCCACCACCCGCGCCGGGATGCTGACCAATCCGCTACGTGACCGCTTCGGCATCGTGGCGCGCTTGGAATTTTATTCTCCCACTGAACTACAGAGCATTGTGATCCGTTCGGCGAGTTTGCTCGAAGCACCCATTGACGAAGCGGGTGCACTGGAAATTGCCAAACGCTCACGGGGCACACCGCGCATCGCCAATCGTTTGCTGCGCCGTGTTCGGGATTACGCCGAAGTTAAGTCAGACGGCAACATTCGCCGCGACACTGCCGATGCGGCACTGAAGATGCTGGACGTGGATACCGTTGGTCTCGACATCATGGATCGCAAACTGCTGCTGGCGATTATTGAAAAATTTAGCGGCGGGCCAGTTGGCGTCGATAACTTAGCCGCCGCGATCGGTGAATCCCGCGACACCATCGAAGATGTGTTAGAACCTTATTTGATCCAGCAAGGTTATTTACAGCGCACCTTGCGCGGACGCATCGCGACTCCCTCGGTGTATCGACATTTGGGATTGCCCGCCGGGAACTTGCCCGACATTGACGCTGTCTGACACCCGTTGCTTAAATAACCTTCACCCCATCAGGAGATTCAATATGGCCGTTCTCGTTGGCAAACAAGCACCAGATTTCACCGCAACCGCTGTTCTGGGCAATAACGAAATTAAAGAAATCACGCTGTCCGAAGTTAACAAAGGCAAATACGTTGCCCTGTTTTTCTACCCACTGGATTTCACTTTTGTGTGCCCATCCGAGTTGATCGCGTTTGATCACCGCTTGGCCGAATTCAAAGCACGCAATGTTGAAGTGCTGGGGGTGTCGATTGACAGCCAGTTCTCTCACCTAGCCTGGAAAAACACACCGGTTAACAACGGCGGTATTGGACAAGTCGGTTACACCCTGGTTGCTGACCTGAAGCACCAGATCGCGCAAGCCTACGATGTTGAATCTGCCGGTGGCGTTGCCTTCCGTGGCACGTTCCTGATCGATAAGTCTGGTGTGGTTCAACACCAAGTCATCAACAACCTGCCATTGGGTCGCGACGTTGACGAACTTCTTCGCGTGATTGATGCGCTGCAATTCACCGAAGAACACGGCGAAGTTTGTCCAGCCGGCTGGAAAAAAGGTTCTAAGGGCATGACCGCATCAACCGAAGGTGTGGCGAAATATTTGGCAGAAAACGCTAAATCCCTGTAACTCGACGCTAGTAACACGCGAACCGCCCGACTGCTGGGCGGTTTTTTTATTGGTTTTGCCCTTATCAGATTACGCATCTTTGCCACAAAAAATATCAAGCACTTATCCTGCATGGTATGATGCTCGTTGTTTTTCGACCTCAAATATCAAAGAAAATATGCCGAACAACCATCAAGACGATACCTATTGCAGTACACGCGAAGCCGCCCGCATGCTGGGGGTGTCGCTGGGAACTGTTCAAAACATGGTGGAACGGGGAACCTTGCTCGCTTGGAAAACAGCAGGCGGCCATCGCCGAGTGAGTGTTAGGGCCATTGAAGCCTATCTTAGCCAGCGTCAGCCACAGTTTCAGGCTCCCCCCGCTTCGCTGGCATTAAAAATTCTAATTGCCGAAGATGATCCGTTTTTCCAAGAACAATATCGTTTGACGATGGCTAGTTGGGGGCTTCCACTAGACGTCAAGATTGTTGGGAATGGTTACGAAAGCTTGGTGCAAATTGGCTTGGATCGCCCGGATGTCATTGTGGTTGACCTGCTGCTTCCTGGTCTAGATGGTTTTGAAGTCATTCGCACGCTTCGAAGTAAACCGGAATTGAGCACCATGAACATTCTGGTGATCAGTAGTCTGACCCGCGAAGAAATTGATGCCAAAGGTTCTATCCCTGACACCATCACCGTTTATGGTAAACCGATCCCTTTCCACGAAATTCGTGGCTATTTACAGGCGCTAATCACCCAGCGCAGTCGGATGGGCCGTCGCGCCTGAGCTTGAAGGTAAAATTGTTGGGGTAGAATCGCACAATCTGCTTCGGTCAAAAACTTAACAATTGCCAAGGAAAACAGCATGAGCACTCACGATATTCTCCATCGCCTCTCCGAAACACTGGCGTCTCGCCGAAATGCCGATCCGGAAACGTCTTACACAGCCCAGTTGTTTGCCAAGGGCCCCGATGCGATCCTTAAGAAAATTGGCGAAGAAACTGCCGAATTAATCATGGCGGGCAAGGAAGGCAAGCGTTTGAATGTCGTGTGGGAATCCACAGACGTTATTTACCACGTTCTGGTATTGCTGGCGTTCTACGGCTTGGGCATTGAAGACGTGTCTCAGGAAATGCGCCGTCGTGAAGGAATCTCTGGGATTGATGAGAAAAAGGCGCGCGAGATCCTGAAATGAATAACTGCATTTTCTGCAAAATCGTTCGTGGGGAAATCCCCGCTAAGAAGATTTATGAAGATGAGTACATCCTCGCGTTTCACGATGTTGCCCCCCAGCGGGAAGTCCATATTCTGGTCATACCGAAGTCTCACATTGAGTCTCTGCTGACAGTTTCGTTGACGGATGAAGTTACCCTAGGACGGATGATGGCCAAAGCGGGTGAAATTGCCGTGGCTCATGGAAGTCCAGATGGCTTCCGTTTTATTATCAATTCGGGGCGTATTGGTATGCAGGAAGTCCCGCATTTACATGCGCATATTGTGGGTGGCTCGGTTCCTGTTGGGCCGATGCTCAAAAAAGAGCAATAAACAAACATTGAGAAGGACAACCTCATGGGAAGCTTCAGTATTTGGCATTGGTTAATTGTGTTGGTTATTGTCATGCTGGTTTTTGGTACCAAGAAGCTGCGCAATATCGGACAAGACTTGGGCGGGGCCGTTAAAGGCTTCAAAGACGGGATGAAAGAGGGTGGTGCAGCGGCAGATGCTGCCACTTCCTCGCCTCCCCCGGCCGCTCAGCCTCCGCACGTCAGTGGGCAAACCATTGATGTTCCGGTTAAAGACAAGACCATCAGTTAAGTGATCCGCGCTGATGTTTGATGTTGGATTTTCCGAGCTGCTGGTTATTGGTATCGTTGCGCTGATCGTGATCGGGCCGGAAAAGCTTCCTGCGGTAGCACGTACCTTGGGTCATTTGCTCGGGCGCGCTCAGCGTTATGTGAATGATGTGAAAACTGACATCAACCGTGAAATGCAGCTCGATGAGCTGAAAAAGCTCCAGTCGCAGATGACTGATTCTGTTCGTACTTTAGAGCAATCAGTACGTGAAGAGATGGATGAGGCACAAGCTGCGCTGGGTGGTATTTCAAGTGCGGTCATTGAGCCAGTCCAGCCGCAACCAGTGCTACAACCAACTTTAACCCAAGCGGTCAGCGCTGATCCCAAAACAACGGCGCAGGCATGACCGAAGAAACCACTGACGCGTCCTCGTTCTTATCTCACCTGTTTGAACTTCGGGATCGCCTCATCCGCTCATTGTTGGCGTTGGTGCTTGTTTTTGTGTGCCTGTTTCCTTGGTCCAAAGACCTCTACGCCTTGCTGGCGCAACCACTGTTGGAATCACTACCCGCTGGCGGGCAGATGATAGCTACCGATGTGGTCGGCGTTTTTCTGGTGCCAATGAAAGTCACCTTGATGGTGGCGTTTCTAATTGCTTTGCCGATCATCCTTTACCAAGCGTGGGCATTTGTTGCTCCCGGCTTATATGCGCACGAAAAGAAACTGGTTCTGCCGCTGATTATTGCCAGCGTGTTCCTCTTTTTTGCCGGCATGAGCTTTGCTTTTTTTCTGGTTTTTCCGACCATCTTCCATTTCATGTCTAGCGTGGCCCCAGAGGGCGTAGCGTGGATGACGGATATCGATAAATACTTATCCTTTGTGTTGTCCACCTTCATGGCTTTTGGGGTGACCTTTGAAGTGCCCGTCATTGTGATTGTGCTGGTGCACATTGGCATTGTCAGTGTCGCAAAACTCAAAGAAATGCGTCCTTACGTGATTGTCGGTGCATTTGTGATTGGTGCTGTATTTACGCCCCCGGATGTTCTTTCTCAAGTCATGCTTGCCGTGCCGCTTTGGCTGTTATTTGAGCTGGGTGTTTTTATCGCCGGCTTTACGGGTACTCGCGAAAAAGCAGGATGAGCCAAGGCGTAAAACGGGATGAGTTGGCGCGTTATCTTGATAACCTGTTAGCGGTTCCGCGCTTCCGTGACTATTGTCCAAATGGGTTGCAAGTGGAAGGCGCCCCAACGATTTCCCGCATTGTTGCAGGCGTAAGTGCTTGCCAAGCGTTGCTCAATGAAGCGGTACGACTCAAAGCCGATGCGGTACTCGTGCATCACGGCTATTTTTGGAAAGGCGAAGACAGTCGTGTAGTAGGTACTCGACGGTTACGCATCAAAACGCTACTCACTAACGACATCAATTTATTGGGCTATCACCTGCCTCTCGATGCGCATCCGGAACTTGGTAATAACGCCCAACTAGCGAAATTATTCGATTGGCAGGCCACGGGGCGTTTTGGGGATCAGGATATTGCGTGGGTAGGTGAAGTTGGGAGCGCCCTTTCAGTCAAGGCATTACGCCACCAATGTCAGAGCGTTCTCAAGCGTACCCCACTGGTGATTGGCGAAGACAGTCAAATAATTCGTCGGATTGCTTGGTGTTCAGGCGGTGGTGATCGTTATTTTGAGGAAGCCATCGCGCGAGGCGTTGATGCATTTTTCTCGGGTGAAATTTCTGAGCCAGCCGTGCATTTGGCAAGAGAAACTGGGGTTGCTTATTTTGCTGCAGGGCACCATGCCACAGAGCGTTATGGTGTCAAAGCATTGGCAGAACACTTGGCTTCAAATTTCGACCTTGAATGCAGCTTCGTGGATATTGATAACCCAGCCTAAACGCGGTCGGAGGTCTTGCTAGGCAGTAAAAAGCCCCGCATTCTGTTACGAGAGCGGGGCTTTGTTCTTTTTGCTTAAGCTGCTTGGCAGCTAAAAAAGGTTTAGTGCTTAGAGGCTTCTTCTGCACCAAAACCAGTTTGACCACGTACGAACTGATCTTCAAAGGCTTCGATTTCCAGTGCTGCACGCGCGCTTTTGTCTGTCTTAGAGAAAATATAGGCCAGCAAAAAGGCAACCGGCATGGCGAACAAGGCAGGCTGGGTGTAGGGGAATAGCGGCGCTGCATTACCGATTACGTCAACCCAAACCGACTTAGACAGGACCACCAGCATCACAGCGGAAATCAAGCCGCCATAACCGCCAAACAGCGCACCACGTGTTGTTAAACCCTTCCAGTACATGGATAGAATCAGTACCGGGAAGTTAGCTGCTGCGGCTACACCGAAGGCCAAACCAACCATAAAGGCCACGTTTTGTTTTTCGAACAGAATCCCCAAGAAGATCGCGACGAAACCGAGCACAATGGTCGCCAGTCTGGAAACACGAATTTCATCGGTTTCTGAGACTTGGCCCTTTTTAATCACACGAGCGTAGATGTCGTGAGAAATGGCCGAGGCACCAGCCAGCGCCAAGCCTGAAACTACCGCCAGAATTGTGGCAAACGCAACCGCCGCCAAGAAGCCTAGAAGCATGTTGCCGCCGACGGCCTTGGCCAAATGCATCGCAACCATATTGCCGCCACCAATGAGCTTGCCGCCGATCACGCCACCCTCAAAGAATTCTGGGTTTTGACCTACGATGATGATCGCGCACAAGCCCATCAGGAAAATGACGTTGAAGAAGTAAGCCACAAAACCGGAGGCGTACAGCACAGACTTCCGTGCTTCCTTGGCGTCAGTCACGGTGAAGAAGCGCATCAGGATGTGTGGAAGACCGGCAGTACCAAACATAAGTCCGAGGCACATGGAAATGGCGGTAACAGGGTCTTTCAGCAAACCGCCGGGGAACATCAGTTTGTCGCCCAGTTTATGCAGGGACATAGCCTGTTCCATCAGGGTTTGGAAAGAAAACCCAAATTGGCTCATGGCCAGAATCATCACTAACGTGCCGCCACAGAGCAGCATGCAGGCTTTGATAATCTGTACCCAAGTTGTAGCAACCATTCCGCCAAAGGTCACGTAAACCATCATCAGGATACCCACCGCAAAGATCGCAATGTTGTATTCCAGACCAAATAGCAACTTAATCAACTGACCCGCACCAACCATCTGGGCGATCAGGTAGAAACAAACTACGGTTAGCGAGGAAATCGCGGCCATGGTTCGCACCTTGCCTTGATCTAGGCGATAAGCAGTGATGTCAGAGAAAGTGAATTTTCCAAGATTACGTAGGCGTTCTGCCATCAGGAAAAGGATGATCGGCCAGCCAGCAAAGAAGGCCATCATGTAGATATAGCCATCGTAACCTTGGCCAAAAACCATTGCTGTCAGACCTAGCAGTGTTGCGGCAGACATATAGTCGCCGGCAATCGCTAAGCCATTCTGGAAACCGGTAATGCCACCGCCAGCAGTATAAAAATCCGCTGTTGATTTGGTGCGGCTAGCCGCCCAGTAGGTGATGCCCATCGTCATGGAGACAAATAGGCAGAACATGATGATGGCGTGCCAGTTGGTGGCTTGTTGTTCGGTTTGCCCGTCAATGCCAGGGCCTGCGATGGCAAGGGAGGAGACCGTTAGTAATGCCAAAGCAGACGTTAGTATTTTGATGGTGCGCATTATTTGCTTTCCTTCCAGGCTTCTTTGACGATCTCTTGCGTCAGAGCATCAAACTCGGTATTGGCGCGTTTGACATAAACGGCGGTTAGTACCCAGAAGAAAATGAACATGCACAATTCCAAGGCGACACCAACCGTCAGCTTGGATTCTTCGGAAATGGGTTGCCCCAGAGAGGTCGGATTGAAAGCTACGACCATCACAAAACCGTAAAACAGAACCAGAACCATCATGGCTAAGGTCCAGGCAAAACGGCTACGGCGAGTTACCAATTCCTGAAATTTAGGATTGGCTCGCATTCGTTCATACATAACACCACTCATCGCTGTTCCTCCCTTTTTTAACAACTCATTTGTCACGACGCGTAACGGTTTGAAAACCGCTAAAAATTATATCTTATAGAGGAGTGCAGGCGGCTGATTTCTTACTGTGTTGTAAGTTTTGGGAGGCTCAAAAAAACGGGTTTGCCCGCCATGAAAGTGTGCCGAACTTTGCCGGCCAGCTCGTAGTCTGCCAGTGGGCTATGTTTTCCGGTACTGCGGAGGTTTTCAGGGCTTGGAACCCAAGGCTCATTAGGGGAAAACAAACAAATATCTGCCCTGGCACCGACCCCCAGATGCCCAATATCAGAAAAATCCTTACCCAGAATTTCTGATGGGAAGCTGGTGATGGTTGCCAGCGCTGCACTGAGCGGGGTTTTTGTTTCTTGCGCCCACTTCAGCGTTAGGGGTAACAGCAGTTCCAGCCCAGTGGCACCCGGTAAAGCATCGGGGAATGGCAGTAGTTTGTCATCGTTGCCCACGGGGGTGTGATCCGAACAAATCGCTGCTTTTCCGTATTTGATTGCAGTACGCAGGACGTTTCGATCTTGTAACGCGCGCAGAGGTGGGTCAAAACGGGCGCGGCTGTCAAAGTACCCAATGTCGTGTTCTGACAAGTGCAGATGGTGAATCCCCACATCGCAGGTGACCTTTTGCCCTGTTCCCTGCGCGGCTTCAATTAGGAACATTCCAGCAGCCGTTGAAATATGTTGCAGGTGCAGGCGAACACCGGTTTGAGCTGCCAAAGCTAGGGCGGTTGCAATGGCGACCGTTTCAGCGGCCACAGGGATTCCGGGTAGGCCGAGTCGTGCCGCGACTTCGCCGTCATGCGCGACCCCGTTTTTGCCGAGGTGATAATCGCGTGGTTGTAGCCATACTGAAAGACCGAATGTTGCGGCATATTCGAAGGCCCTGAGCAGGGCTTCGGTATCTAGAATCGGCTTTGGCCCTTGAGAAAAAGCGACGCATCCCGCTTTCTTGAGGGTAATCAGTTCGCTTAATCGTTCACCTTGTAAATCCAGCGTTAAGGCACCCAGTGGTAGTACCCGCGCCAAGCCAATATCAGCGGCATTACGAACTAGGCGCTCCACGTTTTCGGGGTCATCTAATACCGGTTTGCGATCAGGAGGGCAAACCAGCGTCGTTACGCCACCTGCCACTGCGGCGTGCAGTTCACTCTTCAAATTCGGTAGGCGAGCTGACAAATCAATCAGGCCGGGACAGGCAATTAAGTCAGTTGCATCAATGGTTTGGTCAGCCTGAAAATCGGCTGGTGGTGTTTCGATACCCACAATCCGCCCATCGGCGATGTACAGGGGCAGCACCGCATCAACAGCGTGCCGAGGGTCAATTAGACGGGCATTTTCAATCGCAATTTTCATCTTCTGTTTCCTCTGTCTTTAATTCCCAGCGACGATACTCATCACGGCCATCCGGACGGCAATGCCGAAGGTGACTTGTGGCAGGATGACCGCTTGTTGCCCATCCGCCACTTCAGAGGCAATTTCAACACCGCGATTCATTGGACCGGGGTGCATCACAATGGCGTCGGGTTTGGCCAGCGCTAATTTGGCTGGCGTTAAGCCGTAGGCACGGAAATATTCACCCGCACTCGGTAACAAAGCACCGGTCATTCGTTCATTCTGCAGGCGCAGCATGATGACCACATCGCAGTCCTTCAAGCCTTCACTCATGTCGTGATAAACCTGAACCCCCATCTGCCGCAGATTCGATGGCAGCAGTGTTTGTGGCCCAATGGCGCGAACTTCAGGCACGCCCAACGTGGTCAGCGCATTAATGTCGGAACGCGCCACACGGGAATGCAGAATGTCACCGACGATGGCAACTCGCAGCTGGCTGAAATCCTTTTTGTAATGCCGAATGGTGAGCATATCCAGCAAGCCTTGGGTGGGATGCGCGTGGCGACCATCTCCCGCATTGACCACATGAATATCGGTACGCCCGCTGCGCCGTAAATGATCGGCAATCAGATAAGGGGCACCGCTGCTGGCATGCCGAACTACGAACAGGTTGGCATGCATGGCGCAGAGGTTATCGATCGTGTCGAGCAGTGTTTCGCCCTTAGCCGTTGATGACCGGCCAATGTCCAGATTAATCACATCCGCAGACAAGCGTTTGGCAGCAATCTCAAAGGTAGTGCGGGTGCGGGTTGAGTTTTCAAAGAATAGGTTGAAAACACTTTTGCCGCGCAGCAAAGGGACCTTTTTGACTTCACGGTCCGAAATTTCCAAAAAGGAACTCGCCGTATCAAGAATGCGGTTCAGGATGCTAACCGGCAAGCCTTCTGTCGATAACAGATGGGTGAGTTCGCCATTGGCGTTGAGCTGCGGGTTTTGCTGAAAATTACGCATGTTCAAGTCCCCAGAGGAGTACCGGT
>JBEGTT010000211.1:0-12139 GCA_041179245.1 Pseudomonadota bacterium | reverse complement strand
CGCACGCTCTGAATTAGCCCTTCGGCTAAGACTGTCTGCCGAAGGAATCAACGCAGCCAATTACCGTCTTTACGTTTTTTACCCCTAATATTTTTCTCTGACAGGATATTTATGAGCGCCCTAATTTGTGGCTCCATCGCTTTCGACAACATCATGGTTTTTCCAGATCGTTTCAAAAATCACATCCTGCCGGAACAGATTCACATCCTGAATGTTGCCTTTTTAGTCCCGGAACTGCGCCGCGAGTTTGGCGGTTGTGCCGGCAATATCGCCTACAACCTGAAGCTACTCGGCGGAAAACCCGAAATTATGGCCACGGTGGGTGATGACGCTCAACCCTATTTAGCCCGACTAGACACATTCGGCTTGTCACGCAAACACATCAAAACCATCCCCGGCTCATTTACCGCCCAAGCTTTTATCACCACCGATTTGGATGACAACCAGATCACCGCCTTTCACCCCGGCGCAATGGGTTTTTCCCACGAAAACAAGGTTTCAGATGCCGGCGATATCAAAATTGGCATCGTGGCCCCTGATGGTCGCGACGGCATGTTGCAGCACGCGCAAGGATTTGCCGATGCGGGCATCCCCTTCTTCTTTGATCCGGGCCAAGGTCTACCGATGTTCTCTGGCGACGACCTGTTGCACCTCCTTAACTTAGCTGACTACGCCTGTTTTAACGACTACGAAGCGCAACTGGCCTGTGAGCGCACCGGTAAAACGCTTGAGCAATTAGCCACAATGGTAAAAGCCCTGATCGTGACCCGGGGCGGCGAAGGTTCCGAGATTTATACCGAGGGAAAAATACTCAATATTCCGTGTGTTCCCGCCACGGCTATCGTCGACCCAACGGGCTGCGGCGACGCTTACCGCGCCGGCCTGCTGCATGGATTGAGCGAAGGCTATGATTTTGAAACAACTGGCCGCTTGGCTTCTGTCATGGGTTCTTTGAAAATCGCATCACGAGGCGGCCAGAACCATCTGGCAACGCGTGATCAGATTGCAGAAATTTACACGCAGGCTTTTGGCCAGCGCCCTTGGTAACTCATAAAGGAATAACCATGCTGACATTGAATAAAACGCTAGTGGCCGCTCTGCTGGGCATCACCGTCGTTGTGACCGGCTGCGCCAGCAGTAAAGGGGGAGACGTATATTCCCGCGAAGATGCTCGTCGCCCGATGAGCGTACGCCTAGCCACCATCGAAGGACTCCGTGCCGTTAAGCTGGAAGGCACCAAATCGCCTCTTGGTGCAGGGGCTGGTGCTGTTGTGGGCGGCCTAGCCGGGTCGGGTGTTGCCCGTGACGCCAAAGGCCAAGCAATTGGTGCTGTGCTAGGTGCTGTTGTGGGCGGCATTGCCGGTGCTCTGACCGAAGAACGTTCAACCCGTGAAGATGCGCTTGAAATTACCGTTCGTACTGAAGATGGCAAGCTGTTCGCTTATGTGCAAGCTGGCGATATCAACGAATTTAAGGTTGGGGAACGTGTGCGTTTGCTCGGCACTGGCGGCGAAACCCGTGTTAGCCACTAATTTGAGCACCCACCGGGAGTTTTTGTCTTGAGACGGATATGGCGCTTGCCCCTGGTAAGCGCCCATATTTTGTTCGGCGCACTGATCGTTTTGCTGGTGTTCCCGCTATGCAAATCGGGGCCAAAACGCAAAATGAAACAAATCTGGTCTCGATGCCTAATGGGAGCACTCGGCATTCGCTTGGATTTCCAAGGCCAGTTGCCTCAAGGCTTATTGTTGCTGGTATCCAACCATGTATCTTGGCTGGACATTTACCTGATTAACAGTCTGCATCCGGTGGCATTTGTCTCTAAAGCTGACGTTAGAAACTGGCCTCTGATTGGCTGGCTGGCCAAACATAACGACACGATTTTTCTCCAGCGCGGCAGTCGTGGTCACGCCCATGTGATTAATCAGGAGATGGCTAGCGTCCTATCCGACGGGTGCCCGGTTACCGTATTTCCCGAGGGAACCACCACTGAAGGCAACCTGGTACTGCACTTCCACGGGGCCTTGCTGCAACCAGCCTTATCGGTTGGCGCCCAACTCGTACCGCTCTCTGTCCGTTATTTTGAAGGTAACACCCCGGATAAACCCAGCCTAATTGCCGCCTATGCCGGCGATACCTCGCTGGGGCAAAGTTTATGGGCTATCGCGGGCAGTAAAGGACTGACGGCCCGTTTATCCATCCTAGATGCCTTGGTCGGCAATGACCGAAAAGTCCTCGCCGTAGAAGCTCGGTCAGCTATTGCATCTCATCTGGGCATATCGCTAGAACAACTGGCAAGGTAATATTTGCAGTCTTTACTGCTGCTCGCGCTTTGATGCACACCACCAAACTCCCTCCCTTCACCTCACTCACCGTCAACGCTGAAAAGTTGGATTTTCCGTTTCCGGCAGATCAGAACATCATTCTCGTTGGGCTAATGGGGGCCGGCAAAACAACCGTTGGACGCCAACTAGCCAGAGCGCTCGGTCGCCCGTTCGTGGATTCCGATCACGAAATTGAAGCCCGCATGGGCGTCCCTATTCCGACAATTTTTGAGATTGAGGGTGAGTCCGGGTTCCGCAAACGTGAATCGCAGGTCATCGCAGATTTGGTTCAGCTCAGAGGATTAGTTCTGGCCACCGGCGGAGGTGCCGTGTTGAATGAGGAAAATCGCCGCTGCATGCACAATAATGGTTGGGTGGTTTATCTTAATGTTCCACCCCGCCAGTTATTTGAACGCACCCGCACAGACCGCAGCCGTCCCTTACTGCAAGTTGCTGATCCCTTATCCCGGCTACAGGAATTACATGCTATCCGCGACCCACTCTATCGAGAGTCCGCTCATATCGTGATTGAGGGTCGGCGCATGGGAGCGAGTAGCGTGACGCAATTTTTGATCAAGGAATTCCAAAAGCATGCAAACCCTGACAGTTGAGCTTGGCGATCGCTCTTATCCCATCCACATTGGCTGTGGCCTATTGGATAGAGGCGACCTGATTGCACCGCATGTTCGCCAGAAAAAAGTCGCGATTGTCACCAACGAGACGGTAGCCCCTTTGTACTTGGCGCGTTTGCAAGCCACCCTGCGGGGAATAGGTATTGAGTCGCTCCCCATCGTATTGCCCGATGGAGAGGTGTTCAAAAACTGGGAAACGCTCAATCTGATTTTTGATGCCTTGCTCAGCACGCGCTGCGAACGCAACACTACTATTTTCGCATTAGGCGGCGGCGTCATTGGCGACATGACCGGCTTTGCCGCAGCCTGTTACCAGCGAGGGATGCCCTTCATTCAGATACCGACGACCTTGTTGTCACAGGTCGATTCATCCGTCGGGGGTAAAACGGCGATTAATCACCCGCTGGGCAAAAACATGATTGGCGCGTTCTACCAGCCGAAGTTAGTACTCGCTGACATCGCTACGCTAAACACCTTGCCGGATCGTGAATTAAAAACCGGGTTAGCCGAAGTCATCAAGTACGGTTTGATTCGTGACTTGCCTTTTTTTGAGTGGCTGGAAAAAAATCTTGAGGCCTTATTAGCGCGCGATTCAAGTGCATTGACTGAAGCAGTGCACCGTTCCTGTGCAAATAAAGCCGAGGTCGTCGCGGCGGATGAAAAGGAAAACGGAGAGCGTGCGCTGCTCAATTTGGGCCATACCTTTGGCCACGCCATTGAAACCGGAATGGGCTATGGCGAATGGTTGCATGGTGAAGCGGTTGCCGCAGGAACCTTGATGGCCGTTGAGCTATCACATAGCTTGAACTGGCTTTCCAATGCTGATGTCGAGCGAGTCGATACTATTTTCCAGCGAGCCGGTTTGCCAGTTCGTGGGCCATCATTACCGGTTGCAACGTATCTGGAACTGATGCAACACGACAAAAAAGTGTTGGATGGCAAATTACGACTGGTACTCATGAAAGCCATTGGTAAAGCGGTTTTATCTGACGAAGCGCCTGGCCCGGAGATTGCAAAGGCCATTCAGAAACGCTGTTAAATGCGCCAATTTGTACGCGCTTGTGATGTGATCGAATGCGCGGCAAAACCTTGAACGGGAAGGGCTTTGGGAGTATATTCCACGGCCAAAATCTTCTCGCAAGCCGGCGCTCGCCGGCTTTTTTGACGTTTTTCGGCCCACTTATCCCGCTACTTCAGCGACTTTGGGCCGCGCCTTTGTGAGGACTACGTGTGATGGAATCGGCTGTACCTGAACGGCAAGGGTTATACGACCCAGCCAATGAACACGATGCCTGCGGTGTAGGCTTCGTCGCCCATATCAAGGGTCAAAAAACCCATAGCATCATCGAGCAGGGCTTACTGATCCTGAAAAATCTGGATCACCGCGGCGCTGTCGGTGCCGATCCTCTGCAAGGTGATGGTGCGGGTCTGTTAATTCAGATTCCTGACTTGTTTTACCGCGAAGAAATGGCCAAGCAAGGCGTTGAACTGCCCGCCGCCGGCGAATACGGTGTGGGGATGGTGTTTCTGCCGCAGGAAGCCGCCTCACGTCATGCCTGTACCGAAGAAATCGAGCGCTCCGTCGAAGGCGAAGGCCAAGTGGTCTTGGGCTGGCGTGATGTGCCGGTTAATGCCGACATGCCCATGTCGCCAACGGTAAAAGCCAAAGAACCTGTCATCCGTCAGATTTTTGTCGGCCGTGGTCCAGATGTGTTTGTCACCGATGCGCTTGAGCGCAAGCTGTACATCATCCGTCGCCGTGCCGCCAATGCCATTAAGCAGCTCAAGCTGAAACATGGCCAAGAATTTTATGTGCCATCTTTCTCAGCACGCACCATCAATTACAAGGGTTTGCTGCTGGCCGATCAGGTTGGTGTTTATTACCTAGATCTGCAAGATAAGCGCACAACCTCTGCGCTGGCACTGGTACATCAGCGGTTTTCAACCAACACCTTCCCAACGTGGGACTTGGCGCATCCATTCCGTTACATCGCCCATAACGGTGAAATCAATACGGTGCGTGGCAACGTCAATTGGTTCAAAGCCCGCGAACAAGCCATTTCTTCCCCGATTCTCGGCGACGACTTGAAAAAGGTTTGGCCTTTGCATTACCCCGGTCAATCTGACTCAGCTTCGTTCGACAATGCACTTGAATTGCTGGTGATGGGTGGTTATTCGATGGCCCAAGCGATGATGCTGATGATTCCTGAAGCGTGGGAAAAACACACCACGATGGATGAAAACCGCCGCGCTTTCTACGAATACCACGCTGCGATGATGGAGCCTTGGGATGGTCCAGCCGCAGTCGCCTTTACCGATGGTCGTCAGATTGGTGCAACGCTGGATCGTAACGGTCTGCGTCCGGCTCGTTATCTGGTCACGGACGATGACTTGGTGGTGATGGCCTCAGAATCTGGCGTGTTGCCGATTCCTGAGAAAAAAATCGTCAAGAAATGGCGTTTGCAGCCCGGCAAGATGTTCCTGATCGACATGGATCAAGGCCGCATCATTGACGACAAAGAATTAAAAGATTCATTGGCTAATGCCAAGCCTTACAGCGAGTGGATCGAAAAGATCCGCATCAAGCTTGACCAAGTGCCGGCAGCGGAGGAGAAGTGTGCAGAAGCGGGTGCGTCACTTTTAGATCGTCAGCAAGCCTTTGGGTACACGCAAGAAGACATTGAAGTCATCCTTGAGCCGATGGTACTGAATGGTGAAGAGCCAACAGGTTCCATGGGCACGGATTCTTCATTGCCGATTTTGTCGAAGAAAAACAAGACGCTGTACACCTACTTCAAGCAGTTGTTTGCACAAGTAACCAACCCACCGATTGACCCGATCCGTGAAGAACTGGTGATGTCCTTGGTGTCGTTCATTGGGCCAAAACCCAATCTACTGAACACCAACGATATCAATCCGCCGATTCGCTTGGAAGTGTCGCAGCCTGTGTTGGCGTGTGCCGACATGGAAAAGCTACGTAATATTGGAAAATACACCAGCGGTAAGTTCCGTTCCTTGGAACTGGATATTTGTTATCCGCTGAAATGGGGTAAAGAAGGGATTGAGGCACGCTTGGCTTCGCTGGCTGCGGATGCCGAAGATGCGGTTCGTTCTGGTGCCAACATCCTGATCGTTTCAGATCGTAAGTTGGATGCTGAACACGTGGCGATTCCGGCTTTGTTGGCAACGTCTACGATTCACCAGCACTTAGTGAAAAAAGGTCTGCGCACTAGCGCTGGCTTGGTCGTAGAAACTGGCTCTGCGCGTGAAGTCCATCACTTTGCCTTGCTGGGTGGTTTTGGTGCCGAAGCGGTTCATCCGTACTTGGCGCTGGAAACCATCGCAGGATTTGCCAAAGGCGATGCTGAGAAGGCCGATAAATACGTCAAGAACTTCATCAAGGCGATTGGCAAAGGTCTGTGTAAGGTCATGTCGAAGATGGGTATTTCGACCTATATGTCTTACACAGGGGCACAGATTTTTGAAGCCATCGGGTTGCAAAAAGCATTCGTGGAAAAATACTTCACCGGTACCCCTTCAAATATTGAAGGGATCGGGGTGTTTGAGGTGGCGGAAGAAGCTATTCGTGCCCACAAAGAAGCATTTTCGCCCGATCCTGTGCTCGCCAATCTGCTTGATGCGGGGGGCGAATACGCCTTCCGTACTCGCGGCGAAGAGCACATGTGGACGCCGGATTCGATTGCCAAGCTACAACATGCAACGCGCTCGAACCAATACGAGACCTACAAGGAGTACGCCAAGCTGATTAACGATCAGTCCAAGCGTCATCTGACCTTGCGTGGCTTGTTTGAATTCAAGCCAACGACGGCCATTCCGCTGGAAGAAGTGGAATCCGCTAAGGAAATCGTCAAACGTTTTGCCACCGGCGCGATGTCTTTGGGCTCCATTTCGACAGAAGCGCATACCACCCTGGCGGTGGCCATGAACCGGATTGGCGGCAAGTCCAATACTGGTGAAGGTGGCGAAGATGCCAAGCGCTTTGGCCCATTGAAGGCTGGTCAGACGTTGTCAGAAGTGATTGGTGCTTCGCGGATTGAACGCGATTACACCTTCAAGGAAGGTGACTCGCTGCGCTCTGCGATCAAGCAGGTCGCGTCCGGGCGTTTCGGGGTGACTACCGAATACTTGGTGAATGCCGATCAGATTCAGATCAAAATGGCCCAAGGGGCGAAACCGGGCGAAGGTGGTCAGTTGCCCGGCAGTAAAGTATCCGAGTACATCGGTAAGCTGCGCCATTCTGTTCCGGGTGTGACACTGATTTCTCCTCCGCCCCACCACGATATTTATTCCATCGAAGACTTGGCACAGTTGATCCATGACTTGAAGAATGCCAATGCTAAGGCCTCTATCTCCGTGAAGTTGGTGTCGGAAGTGGGCGTGGGAACAGTTGCTGCCGGTGTTGCTAAAGCCAAGGCGGATCATGTGGTGATTGCAGGCTTTGATGGTGGCACCGGCGCCTCGCCCGTATCCTCCATTAAGCATGCTGGTACACCGTGGGAACTGGGCTTGTCTGAAACACAGCAAACATTGGTTCTGAACCGCTTGCGCTCACGAATTCGTGGACAGGTGGATGGCCAGATGAAGACCGGTCGCGATGGTATCGTCGGCGCCTTGTTGGGCGCGGATGAATTTGGTTTTGCGACGGCACCGTTAGTGGTTGAGGGCTGCATCATGATGCGCAAGTGTCACCTCAATACCTGCCCGGTCGGCGTGGCAACCCAAGACCCAGAGTTGCGTAAGCGCTTCTCGGGTCAGCCAGAACATGTGGTGAACTATTTCTTCTTCGTTGCCGAAGAAGTGCGCGAATTGATGGCGCAACTGGGCATTCGCAAGTTTGAGGACTTGGTTGGTCGAGTTGATTTGCTCGATACACGCACCGGAATTGAACACTGGAAAGCCAAGGGACTGGATTTCGCCAAGATATTCTTCCAGCCAGATGTGCCGGCAGAAGAGCCTCGTCGGCATACCGATGTGCAAGATCACGGTTTAGAAAAAGCACTGGATCACAAACTGATTGCCGCAGCAAAACCGGCGCTGGAAAAAGGCCAAAAAGTTCAGATCGAAACGTCCATCATCAACGTTAACCGCACTTGCGGCACGATGTTGTCCGGTGAGGTTGCTCGCCGTTACGGTAATGATGGCCTGCCAGATGACACCATCCATGTGAAGCTAACCGGCACTGCGGGTCAAGCATTTGCAGCCTTCTTGGCGAAGGGCGTGACGTTGGAATTGACTGGTGAAGGTAACGACTACGTGGGTAAAGGTTTGTCCGGTGGTCGCATCATCATTAAGCCAAGCGCTGACTTCCGTGGCGACACGCAGCAGAACATTATTTGTGGCAACACGGTGATGTACGGCGCAACCGAAGGAGAAGCCTTCTTGGCAGGCGTCGGTGGTGAACGCTTCTGTGTTCGTAACTCTGGCGGCACCGCAGTTGTTGAAGGCGTTGGTGATCATGGTTGTGAATACATGACGGGCGGTACGGTGGTGGTACTCGGCATGACCGGCCGTAACTTCGCCGCCGGTATGTCTGGTGGTATCGCTTATGTGCTTGATGAAGACGGCAGTTTCAAGACTCGCTGCAATCTGGCGCAAGTTGCGCTGGAAAAGGTGATTCCAGCCAATCGCCATTCCGCTGGCGAACCTCTGCATTTGGGTGTCGCTGATGAAACTCAGTTGAAAGAACTGATTACCCGTCACGCTGAGTACACGGGTAGCCAAACTGCCAAAAAGCTGCTGGCGAACTGGGAAACCAGCCGCGACAAATTCGTCAAGATTTATCCGCATGAATACAAGCGGGCACTCACAGAGATGGCCGCAGCACAGAAGGGGGCCGCATAATGGGCAAGCCGACTGGATTTATGGAATTCGAACGGGTTGCAGATCGCTACGAGCCGGTTGAGCAGCGTCTGAAACATTACAAGGAATTCGTTCCGCCACTGGCTGATGACGACGCTAAGACACAAGGCGCTCGTTGTATGGATTGCGGCATTCCGTTCTGCAATAACGGCTGTCCGGTCAACAACATCATTCCTGACTGGAATGACCTTGTTTACCACGGCAACTGGAAACAGGCGCTAGAAGTCCTGCATTCCACCAATAACTTCCCCGACTTTACCGGCCGAATTTGCCCCGCACCCTGCGAAGCAGCGTGTACGCTGGGCATCAATGCTGCGCCAGTGGGCATCAAGTCGATTGAGCGTTTCATCATCGACAAGGGCTGGGAATCTGGCTGGGTCGTTCCACAACCGCCTAAGACCAAGACGGGTAAAAAGATCGCGATTGTCGGTTCAGGTCCTGCGGGTTTAGCGGCTGCTCAGCAGTTAGCGCGAGTTGGACACGACGTCACGGTTTTTGAGAAGAGTGATCGCTTAGGTGGTTTGCTAGGTTATGGTATCCCTGACTTCAAGCTGGAAAAAACGGTGATTGATCGCCGTGTGGCCCAGATGGAAGCCGAAGGCGTTACCTTCAAGACCAAAGTGATCGTTGGCAGCAAGAATTTGCCAGCAGGGATTAATACAGATGCCACTGAAGTTGTTTCTGCGGACCAACTGAAAAAGGACTTTGATGCTGTGATTCTGGCAGCAGGTTCCGAAGTGCCGCGTGATTTGCCTGCTACGGGTCGTGAATTGACCGGAACTTACCCTGCGTTGGAATTTCTGATTCAGCAAAGCAAGGAAGTCCAAAAAGGCAAAACCAACCCGATCAACGTTAAAGGCAAACACGTGGTCGTGATCGGTGGAGGTGATACTGGTTCGGATTGTGTGGGCACCAGCTACCGCCAAGGCGCAGCATCGGTTACGCAATTTGAACTGATGCCACAACCGCCTGTGCAAGAAGACAAATCTTTGACTTGGCCGTATTGGCCGAACAAGCTGCGGACATCTTCTTCCCATTTGGAAGGTCCGGACGGACAAACGAAGCGCGAATACGCCATCGCCACCAAAGAATTTATGGGTGAAAACGGTGTGTTGAAAGCGGTCAAAACCATTCGTCTGGAATGGAAAGACGGCAAGATGAGCGAAGTAGCGGGTAGCGAACAAACTTTCCCGGCGGATTTTGCTTTCCTCGCGATGGGTTTTACCAATCCGGTGGGTTCTTTACTGGAAGCCTTTGGTGTCGAAAAAGATGCGCGCCAGAATGCTAAAGCGACCACCGATGGCGAAGGTTGTTACAAGACGAATGTGGATAAAGTCTATGCAGCGGGTGACGTTCGTCGTGGCCAATCGTTGGTAGTTTGGGCCATTCGCGAAGGTCGGCAAGCTGCGCGTGAAGTCGACATCTTCCTGATGGGAGCTTCGGTACTGCCACGATAACGATTCGTGGTGCGAACTACTAAACAAAGGTTTGCGATGCCGGACAAGAGGAATTCCGTTGTCTGAGCGAAGCGAGTTTAGGGATTCCGGTTTGGCCGGTATTGTGAACCTTTGTATTAAAAGGGCGGCCTTGACGGGTCGCTTTTGTTTTTTCAAGGACAAGCAATGACAAAAAAGTCGTCCGTTCAAGTGGTGATTTTGGCCGCCGGCCAAGGCAAGCGGATGCATTCCAATTTGCCGAAGGTTTTGCATCCGGTCGCAGGTAAGGCACTCGCGCAGCATGTGATCGAAACCGCTCGCTTGCTTTCGCCAGAAAAAATGATCGTGGTTTATGGACACGGTGGCGATGTTGTGCGCGCCACGCTGAATTCGCCTGATTTGGCTTGGGCTGAACAGGCCCAGCAACTAGGGACGGGGCATGCATTAGCCCAAGCGGTTCCAGCACTGTCGTTGGCCGAACAAACGCTTGTGCTATACGGTGACGTGCCGCTAACCACCGTTTCGACGCTACAAAAACTGTTACAGGCTGGTCAAAATGTTTTATCCATACTGACCGTAAATCTCGACAATCCAACGGGTTACGGTCGAATTGTTCGGGATGCTGCTGGCAATGTGCTGCGAATCGTCGAAGAAAAAGATGCTTCACCCGAGGAAAAAGCGATTCAGGAAGTTAACACCGGCATCATGGCCATTCCGACGGTGAAGCTGGCGGGCTGGTTGAATAATTTGAAGAACGACAACGCACAGGGCGAGTATTACCTCACGGACATTGTCGCGTTGGCAGTGGCAGAAAGTTTGCCAGTTCATACCGCTCAACCGCTTGGTGAGTGGGAGGTTCTTGGCGTAAACAGCAAGGTACAGTTGGCTAAACTGGAGCGTGTTCATCAACGTAATATTGCGGAACAACTCTTAGTGGCGGGCGTTCGCTTGGCTGATCCGGCGCGGATTGATGTGCGCGGTAACCTGTCGCACGGTCGGGATGTGTCGATTGATGTCGGCTGCGTGTTTGAGGGCACTGTCGAACTCGGTGATGCGGTAGAGGTTGGGCCTTACTGCGTATTGAAAAACGTTAAGGTCGGCGCGGGCACTCGCATTGCGGCGTTCTGCCATTTCGAAGATGCCATAATTGGCCCGGATGGTGTTTTGGGGCCGTACGCGCGTCTACGTCCGGGTACCGAATTGGGGCGAGAAGTCCATATTGGCAACTTCGTTGAAGTGAAACAAGCCAAGATTGCCGCACAATCTAAAGCGAACCACCTTGCGTATATCGGCGATGCGGAGATTGGCGAGCGCGTCAACGTGGGCGCGGGCACCATTACCTGCAACTACGACGGCGCAAATAAGCACCTGACCATTATCGAAGATGACGTGTTTATCGGTTCGGACACCCAGTTGGTGGCACCCGTGACGGTCGGTCGCGGTGCAACGCTGGGTGCAGGAACCACGCTGACGAAAAATGCCCCCCCCGATTCCTTGGTGGTTACACGGGCCAAAACGACGGTCATTACTGGCTGGCAACGGCCCGTCAAGAAAAAATTTTAGTAGTTCAACTTAACGAAAGTACCCGAAAGTATTTATGGATATCTGGTTTACCTTGTTTGTGACTCTGGCCGGCCTACTCGCTGCGGTGGGTTTTTCCCTGTTAATGATTGGTTATCTGGTGAGTTTGATGGCCAGCCTGCAAAGTGGTTGGCGAAACTGGCTATACGTGCTGGCCTTGCCGTTTATCGGGGGGCTGATTTTTAGTTATCGCAACAAAGAAGTCCACCTCAAAACAGCGCGGCAGTTAGCGATTGGTTTGCTCTGTTTGGGTGGGTCATTCGGCATGCTGTATGGCGCTGGCCCA
>JBEGTT010000210.1:0-3217 GCA_041179245.1 Pseudomonadota bacterium | reverse complement strand
CTCAAATATTGGGCTTGGAATCGAAGGAAACCGCCCCGCATTTTCGTTGAGTATGTCGCAATAAACAGGCGGGAAATTTCTGACAGCAGAATGGCTTGCAGAGCACGCAAATCCCACTCGGCAGAAGTAATGAAATAGAGGTTATGGTGTGGATACAGGTGACCATCCTCAAAGACGATATGAGCTTTACCCTTGATGTCAGGGATTAGGAGCTTTTGCTTTGCGGCTAGCGATGGTGTGATGCGGTCAATGGTCCGATACCAGCCTGCTTCAGCTTTTTTTGCACAGTGGCGACCTGCGATCATGTCACGCCGTTCTTCCAAGTAGCGCTGCAACCGTGGATATTGGTCAAGATCAACCAATCCCCCTTCATCCTTGAATGGATTGATAACGCCTTGGCCTAACCAAATGACTTTACCGCTCACGATGTCCTTTGTCGTAACCAGTGGAACTTTCCGATCAGGCTCAACATCAAGGGATTCGAGGTGGCCAATGAAAGCCTTATCTGCCCCAGTGGCAACGCCAATGCCTACTTTGCAGCCTGTGTCTTCTAATATTGGGAACTCAGCCTCAAGGCGGCGGATCAGTGCCATTTGATCGGAGGATTCGAGTAGCCATGGTTCGTGGCCGCTCGTTACGTTTGCAAGTTCGCGAACGGAATCAGAATCTTTCGGCAATACCTTTGAACGCAGCGTGGCAGCAAGCATGGTCAAGGTCGCATGATTTATAGCAGGGCGGTGGGCGATTCGGGTCACCCCGGGCTTTCCTCGGGTAATGACCGTGATGGCGGGGTAAGCATTGACTTCTGATTGAAATGCTTGCGTATCCACCATATCCACGTACACCTTGAGATGAAATTGCTCAGCAATTAGGCGACGAAGTGGCCCGCCGTAGCGGTTCTTCATCCAGCGATCAGCACAGATAAAACCTAGGCTGCCTTGCTTTGAAAGCAGGGAGAGAGATCGCTCGATGAATGGAATATAGATGTCTGCACGGTCGTATATTGTCTGATAGCGACTGCGATATTCGGCGATCAATGCAGGAGGGATCAACTCTTGGCGAATGTAGGGAGGATTCCCGACGACAAAATCGAAATATCCCTCAATTGGTAGTAACAGAAAATCCCCCTGAATTAACCAGCAGCTTAATAGTTCTTCAATTGCGGGGCGCTTGAAACATTCTTTTTCTAGTAGGGCCGCAATCCTGTCACGGGTGGTCAGGAAGGTGTTGCGGTGAAGCTCGGTAGCACGGATCGCATTACCGAGGTCGCCAATAGGGCAGCCATTTCCCCCTGTTGTTGCGCGCCATGAGACCAACAAGCGTTGAACAATGGCTACAAGAAAATCTCCTTCACCAAAAGATGGCTCTAATAGGCGGAATTTGTGAAGCTGTTGGTCTTCTGTATAGCCTGCGAGGTCAAGGATGAAATTCACGACCTCTTGCCGGGTAAAAATAGCCCCACGAGGTTTAATACTGTCGCTTTGAGCAATTAACTCTGCTGCTCTTGCAGCAGGGCTTACAGCTTTCGAAGGGTATGAGCCAATGCTTGGCAACAGTGCCATGGAAACCTCTAGGTAAAGCAGTAGTTGCAAACTACTGCGCGGATTCTTCAATCCTAGGAATGTGACTTGCCTAGATATTTTAGCTTTTGGGCTTCGAGAACGTTTAAAAATTCATCAACATTTAGGTAACTAATTCGTTAAAGAAAATGCCATTCGATTCGTTGACCTCCTTGGCGTCCCCGTTGAACCGACAGTTAGCGTTGGTGGAGGGTTTGTTGGCTTAGGCATTAATCAGACTTTCGTGCTGTCCATTGAGTGTGCTCTCTGGAAAAGGCGCTTTCACTATTGACCACAAATTCAGAAAGTTCATTCTCTGACTTTACGGATAGCGCCTCCCCCTTAATTAACACAATTTCATGTGCTGTTAGGCCATACGAGGAGTTGAGTTCGCTATGTTTTTTTGCTTGAAGCCAAGTTAGAACCGCACCAGCAGCTGTTGCAATAACTTCTACCGGTACGCTGGCAGTAGGATCTTTTATTCGATAAAGCAGCATGAGTATCGCGGTTGAGTGAAGTGCGATTGAAGCGCAAAACAATTGAAATGCCCTTTTTTTGTTGAAGAGCGATTTCTTTGAGTACCAATCTGCTTGATTTTTTACTCGTTGTTCTTGATAAACCATCAGTCTCTCCTGTAAGGGCAGACTGCGGATGGCATTCATTTTTATGGAAATCGGATCCCGTACGCCTGCCGAAGATGTTAATTCATGCGATAAGCTTCTGTTCTGAGACAAAATTGACTTCAGGTCGCTTATGAATTGCTTGGATGTGATGTCTCGATTTCCGATGTCTTCGTATGGTTCTGCTTGCATCATCCAGCGCCAAGACCTGGTCTTTACAGACTCGGCAACGGCTCGCCCGTTGTACCAAATATCATCAGGCCTTCTGACTTTCAAGCCGACAAGAATTCCGAGAGTAACAAGAAATAATACTGCGGACGCAAGCGCACCTTGTGTGTTTGTTGTCCAGAGAAAAGAGACCAATGCAGCGCAGACCAAGAGAACAAGGTAAACACTAAGCGCCCCAAAATACCAAGATTGGGCTCTAAGTGAAGCCCCATCTGCTGCTTGATACAAGCCCGGGAGATCTTCGTCATTAACAATGGTTGGGGGCATAAGTTGTATCACTTGTTTTGCGCGTAATACAGTTCCCAGATGCCATTGATCACTGACTGCTTGTTCCAACCAACACTGTGGTCCGCATTACTGGTAACAACTTCAGCATTTTTTTGCTGACCCCAAGGGTTTACCGCCAGTATTGGCTTTGCGTACTGTTTTGCGCCTTCAATCTCTTTTTGAATCCAGTTGCTGTGTGCTGCGTACATCCCGGTTGGGATTACGATTACATGCGACATCGCAATTTGCTTATAAATGGCATTTTTTAGTTGAAGTGTGCTGGCTACATTGTGTATAGGGTCGTCTTTGGGTACTGAGTAATTTCTGAAGTCTAGTGATGCTTGGCCCACGGACCAGTTTTCGCCAAAAATCCAGGAGGCCAGTTTTTCATAGTGCTCAGAGTGGGCCCATGCATGGCTAATGAATACATGAATTTGTCGTGTGCTCATAAGATCCCAATCTCTTCAGTGTGGTGTTGTGTGTTTGGCGAAGGGCTGACCGATAAGCTGACATATCAGCAAGCAAGTTAAGCCGACAGCTTGC
>JBEGTT010000209.1:0-7939 GCA_041179245.1 Pseudomonadota bacterium | reverse complement strand
GAAAGGCGCGAATTATAACGTTTGACCGCTCCGGTGTTTGTCAAAGAAGTTAGCTTTGGATTTCTACGCCGAAGATGATGAAAATGCTATATTCATAACATGAATGCTTTTGCTATCTCTGGCTTTACGGCGGCACTGCTGGTGTTGCAAGGATTGCCGGACTTACCCCTCAACAGCGCATCACTCTGGTTATGGGCTGTTAGCGCCATCGTTGGTGGGATTTTTCTCCAGTTCATTAAATGCCCAGCATGGTTGCGAGCCGCCCTATATTTTCTAGCCGGAGCCACCTTTGGCCTGTCATACGGGCAATGGCGTGCCGAAATCCAGCTTGCGGATGAACTTCCGCCGCACTGGGAAGGACGTGACATGACGGTGGAAGGGCATATCACCCATTTGCCACAACGCCTTGCGGATACTCCCCGCCCAGCTTGGCGGTTTGATTTTCAGGTGAGTGATGTTTTAACCCCGGACGCGTCGGTTCCTCGCCAAATTCGCTTGGTCTGGTATGGCGACATTCCCAATCAGCCAGTGCCCGAAGCCGATAACCCTGACGTTGATGCCGAAAGCGAAATCAGCCCGGCAGAACAGGCTATCAGGGCCGGCCAACGTTGGCGTCTCAATGTTCGGCTTAAACGTCCGCATGGAAACGCCAACCCCGGCGGGTTTGATTACGAAGGCTGGTTATTCGCCCATAACATCCGCGCTACGGGTTATGTACGGGGCCCAGCGACAGCACAATCTCCCCGTTATCTGGGTGAGCAACCTTGGCGATTCAGCCTGTGGATGGAACAACTCCGGGGCACCCTTCGTCACCGAATGCTCGCCACTCTGCCGCCAGAACGTTACCCACAGATTGGCATTTTGATTGGGCTGGCCATTGGAGACCAAGGGGCTATCTCTGCGGAGCACTGGCAACTATTTAACCGTACAGGACTGACTCACCTGATGGTGGTATCCGGCAGCCACATCACGCTGCTTGCGGCACTAGTTGCCTGGCTAGCCTTTCGCCTATGGTGCCGACACTCTTACCTAACGCTAAAAATGCCAGCACAGCGATTTTCAGCGTTGGCCGGTTGGATAACCGCCTTTTTCTACTGCGGTTTATCGGGCCTTGGCATCCCGGCACTGCGTACCTTGGGTATGTTGACCGTCGTCACCTTGGCCTTATTTCAACATCAGCATATTCGCCCAAGCCAGACCTTGGCCATCAGTTTGGTCGCTGTCCTTTTATTGGATCCGTGGGCTATTTTGTCGCCCGGTTTTTGGTTGTCGTTTGCCACCGTGGCAGCCCTATTAGTCACCAGCAACGCTCAACACGCCAAACACGCTCAGCAACCTCGGTCTCGACTACTCAAGCATCTCAAAGAAGGTTGGCAAAGCCAATGGGCGGCAACACTGGCCACCATTCCCTTGTTATTACTGTTTTTTCAAGAGTTGCCGCTGGTTTCGCCACTGGCTAACGCGATGGCCATTCCCTTGATTGGTTTAGTCGTCACCCCCCTCGCCTTACTGGGATGTCTGATGCTGCTCTTGCCTGATGCCTTGGCACAACTAGCTTTTTGGCCGATGGCGCTGGCTGACACCTTACTGTCAGCCTTGCTTGAAATACTGCCATACCTCAGCCACTGGCCGAGGTGGCAAACCCCCAACCCACCGCTCTGGGCAATCATCCTTGCCGCCGCAGGGGTTGCCCTATTGTTATTGCCGAGAGGAATGCCTGAGTGGCTAAGTCTTGGGATTATCAGCCTATTACCAGCCCTATTTTGGCCGACACAACACCCAAAGGAAAATGAGTTCTGGGCGAACATCATCGATGTAGGCCAAGGACAATCGGTGTTAATTCGAACCGCCGATCACGCCCTACTTTACGATAGCGGCCCACGCTACGGGAGCGTCGGCACTAATCCCAATAGCAGCCCTGCAACCGATGCCGCTCAACGGGTCATCCTCCCTTTTTTACGCGCGGAGGGCGTTCGTAAACTCGATTTATTGATGATTAGCCACAAGGACATAGATCACTCAGGGGGAACGGCTACCCTCAAACAAAATATAGCGATTGACGCCATCATGTCGCCCAAGATTTACCCCAGCGACACGCCCTGTCAGCAGGGGCAACACTGGGAATGGTCTGGCATACAGTTTGAGATTCTGCATCCTTCTGCCGAGGTGCTTGAGAAGCCTCCCAGAAACACCAATGCAGTTAGCTGCGTATTACGAGTCAGCAGCCCCACCCAACGTTTTTTGCTAACCGGAGATTTGCCGGAAAAAGAAGAACTGCAACTGGTGAAAACGGGAGCGAATTTGCGGGCTGATATTTTGTTATCGCCGCACCACGGTAGCCGCAGCTCCTCCAGCAATGGTTTTTTGTCTGCTGTTGGTGCAAACCAAGTCATGATTTCAGCAGGTTACCGGAACCGATTTGGCCACCCTCACCCCACTGTTCTTGAACGCTACGCCGCCCACAAACTCAAGGTCAGGCGCACTGATTTAGACGGAGCTATCCAGATTCGGCCCAATGCCGTAACTGGCTGGCGAACCGAAAGACGTCGCTACTGGCAGGATTAATCAGAGAATCGTGTCTCACGCAAAACTTCAGCATATTTCTGGCTGAAAATTTCGCATTTATGAATGTAATCCTTGGTGCTCTTGGGCATCGGCGTCCGAGCACGGGTGATGTCACTGAGTAAATCACGGCCTCGATAAATCAGGGTACGCGCATCGATATAACCCTGACGTTCAGCAGCACTCCAAGCCGGGTCTGACTTACGGCAGATAGCGACCACTTCCTCACCGGCCACCACAAACGTTGTCCACAGCTCAAAAACATCTTCATCGGTGCGCAGCGTTTCGCATTTAATCTTCGCTGCACAACAAAAAGAATTCAGACGATGTGACAACCCTTCAAAAATGGGTAGGTGACCAAAAAATTTAATCATCGCCTCGGTCATGACATCAATGTCGCGCATGGTCAGTGCAATTTTGACGTACCGGCTTTCGTAAAAATCTTCCAGCGGGATCGTAAAAGCCTTAAATGGCTCGCCCCACAACTCGTCGATTCCCTCTTCGCCACTACGATGCAACACCATTTTACCCAGCGAAAGCGCTTCGAGCAGATGCTCACCACATTCCCGCATCAGGGCGTTGTCAGGCTCAATTTCAATCCCTAGCGACTGCATTTCCACCAACTTGGTAAAAATATCCGCCGCCCGATTAAATAGTGCGCCCGCCAGCATGGCACCCTTGACGCGTTTTCGTTTGGGATCTGGCTCGCCATCGTAGGCGCGACGGGCTTCATTCAATCGCCGCCCAGGAATATTCAGGCCATGCTCAACATGATTGAACAATCGCCGCGTCAGTCCTTCAATCAGGCGCTTACGCTCCTGCAAAGTTTCCGTCGGAGGGTCATACGCTTTGATCCAGTAACCATAGTAAAAAGCCCGCTGCTGCCCATCCAGAACCCGCCGAGACCCTTGAGGAAGGTCTTCAGTTGAGGCTTTCAGAGGGTCAGCACAGAGATTGCAACAGGGTTCTATTTGACTTGCTGCGTCCATGGATTGTCATCAAAGCAAAAAAGAGGGAAGGATTCTATCGAAAGCCATCGCAGGATGGTTAACTTCCGCACCAGTTGATTGGTTGAAGACCTTGTGCCGCCAGCCAATCATTGACCTTAGAAAACGGCTTGCTGCCGAAAAAACCCTTGCGTGCAGAAAATGGAGAGGGGTGTGGCGATTTGAGAATGAAATGCCCCACAGTAGGGTCAATCAATCCTTCGCGTGCTTGGGCATGTTTGCCCCATAAAACAAACACTCGTCGCGGCCCATCCCCTTGCCCTTTTTCACTGTTCCCCTTTGCACCCAGCGACTGGATCAAAGCATCGGTGACTTTTTGCCACCCCAGTTTGGTGTGTGACGCTGGCTGATCCGGCGCAACCGTCAATGCGGTGTTCAGCAGTAATACGCCTTGCTCAGCCCAAGCCCCCAAATCCGTCGATAACGGCGGGGCTTTCCCTAAATCAGCCGCCAGTTCCTGAAAAATGTGGCGTAGCGATGGCGGCATCTTGCTACCCGGTGAAACTGAGAATGCCAAACCATCCGCTTCGCCCTGCCCGTGGTAAGGGTCTTGCCCGAGAATAACCACCTTGACCGCCTCTGGCTTGACCGCCGTCAAAGCCCGAAAGCGGCAGGTTCTGGGCGGAAAAGCAGGTTCTGGGACAATAGGAATATCACCGGCAGTCAAACCCGCAAAAGCAAGCCAATCCTCAGGAAATACGCCACTCATGGCCTATATTTTCAGGAAATGCTCGCGGTAATACTTCATTTCTTCGATGGACTCGTAAATATCGTCCAAGGCTTGATGGGCACCCTTCTTTTCAACGCCCTTGGCAATTTCTGGTTTCCAGCGTTTGCAGAGTTCTTTCAGCGTGCTGACATCCAGATTCCGGTAGTGGAACCATGCCTCTAGCGTTGGCATGTAGCGCGCCATGAAGCGGCGATCCTGGCAAATGGAGTTACCCGACATTGGGGATGTGCGTTCAGGTGCCCATTCCTTGATGAAAGCCAGCGCTTCAGCTTCAACAGCCGCTTCGTCCTTGGTGCTAGCACGCACCCGATCAATCAAACCCGACTTGCCGTGGGTTTTCTGATTCCAATCATCCATTTTAGCCAAGGTTTCCTCGCTCTGATGGACAGCCCACACCGGCGATTCGGCCAAAACATTTAGGTGGGTATCGGTCACCACCATCGCCAATTCGATAATCACATCGCTTTCCGGCACCAGTCCGGTCATTTCCATATCTAGCCAAACCAGATTCGTTGCCTTACGGCCTGTTTCAGTTGCCATATAATCCGCCGCTTACTCTTGAAAAGCGCGCATTGTCGCACACCACCATGCCCCTGGATTCCACTCCGTTTATCTCTGCCCCACTCCTTACCACGCTATTTTTAAGCACTTTGTTCCTCAGTACCGGCCTGCGTATCTGGCTTAGCAAGCGCCAAATCAGGCATGTTACCCAACATCGAAATGCCGTCCCCTCAGCCTTTGCAGGCCAAATTGAGCTTGAAGCCCACCAAAAAGCCGCTGATTACACCGTAGCCAAACAACGCTTTGGGCGCTTTAGCCTGTGTATTGATATCGCTTTACTTCTCTTATTAACACTGGGGGGAGGATTACAGGGCTTACATGATTTTTGGGCGGGACATTTTGATGGGATTATTTATGGCCTCGCGATGATGGGTAGCGTGGGGTTACTTTCAACGCTAATCAATCTACCGCTTTCCTATCTCTACCAATTCGGCCTGGAAGCCCAATTCGGCTTTAACCGCATGAAGCCAGCCTTATTTTTTGCTGACCTTGGTAAACAACTATTGCTGAGCGTCGCGCTTGGCGGGCCGGTGATTACCATCGTGCTTTGGCTGATTGGTGCAATGGGAGAAAACTGGTGGTTATATGTCTGGCTGTTTTGGGTTGGTTTTAATCTATTGGTACTATTTAGTTACCCTCGTTGGATTGCTCCCTTATTCAACAAATTTTCCCCCATGGAAAATGCCGAACTAAAAAGTCGAATTGAGGCCTTGCTGCAGCGTTGCGAATTTGCGTCCGGTGGATTGTTCGTGATGGATGGCTCTAAACGTTCTAGCCACGGCAATGCTTATTTCACCGGCTTTGGCAAGAATCGACGCATTGTGTTTTTCGATACACTGCTCGAACGCCTGACGCCACCACAGATTGAAGCCGTGTTAGCGCACGAACTAGGCCATTTCAAGCATCGCCATGTCTTGGGAAGAATGGCTATGATTTTTGGTTTATCGCTAGTTTTCTTGTGGCTATTGGGACAGTTAATCACCAGCCCCGCTTTTTTTATTGGGCTCGGCCTTGAACAAGGGAACCCTGCTTTAGGCCTGCTCCTATTTTCCTTGGTCTTACCCGTATTCACTTTCCCGCTGACACCACTTGGAAGCTGGTTATCTCGCCGTCAAGAATACGAAGCGGACGCCTATGCCTGTGCACAAACCAATGGCAAGGACCTCAGTGAAGCGCTGGTCAAACTTTACGAAGACAACGCAGCTACCCTGACACCCGACCCCCTCCATTCTGCGTTTTACGACTCACACCCACCGGCCGCCTTGCGAATCGCTCATTTGACCGAACTAGCCACTAAGGCGATATGAAAACAACACAAACAGGTTTGGTCGTCAGCGCTCACGGGCGCCAATATCGCGTAGAACTTGACGATGGGCGTGTATTACCTTGTGTGCCTCGCGGCAAAAAAAGTGAAGTCGTCTGTGGCGATACGGTGCAAATCCACCTCACCAGTGCTGACCAAGGGGTGATCGAACAGATTGATCCCCGTAAAAGCCTGCTTTACCGTTCCAACGAGTACCGGCAAAAGCTGATCGCCGCGAATGTCGATTTGCTGGTCATCGTCTGTGCAACCGAACCGGCTTTTTCCCACGAGCTACTGACGCGATGCTTAGTCGCAGCCAGCAGTCAAGATATTGAAGCCTTGGTTGTACTGAACAAAATCGACCTTCCAGAACGCTTGCCTGCGGCGCGTGAACGGCTGGTTCACCTTCCTGCGTTGGGTTACCCGGTACTGGAACTCACAGCAACGACCGAAGCAGAAACGCTAAAACCTTGGCTAGAAGGCAAAACCAGCCTGCTGGTTGGCCAATCGGGGATGGGTAAATCAACCATCATCAATGCCTTACTTCCTGGCGCAGCCGCCGCCACGCGTGAAATTTCCACCGCACTCGATACCGGCAAACACACCACCACCCATGCCACGCTGTACCACCTGAATTCACATAGCCAACTCATTGATTCGCCCGGATTACAGGAGTTTGGACTCGGGCATTTGAATCAACGAGAACTGGAAAGCGCCTTCCCGGAATTTTCAGACTACTTGGGTCACTGTCGTTTCCGAAACTGCCAGCACAACCAGGAGCCGGGGTGTGCACTGCTGGGGGCGGTGGCTGAGGGAAAAATCCATCCAAGCCGGTTTAGCATCTTCAGTAATTTGCTCAAACAAGCAGTTTAGTCGGCGTACAGCGACTTATCCAAAAAGACTTCGGCAACCCAAATGCTTTGTCGGCCGAACCGATGTTCACAGCAACGCGCCCATAAGCGAGGCCCTTGCTGATGGATAAAGGATGAAGCAGGGAGTTTTGCCAGACAAGCGCGATAAAGAGCACTTCGCTGGTCCAGACAGGCATATTTCAGCTTTCCCCGCCGGAAACCAGGATGCCGAAACAGCAAGGTTCCTAGAGAACGGCCCCCCAAACCGGACAACCAGCAAGACAACGGCCCTCGTTTTGCGCCCGTTAACACACTGTGCGCAAAAATAAACGGGTTGCCATCTCCCACCAGCAAAACCTCTCGAATCGTTGAAAACTGACAGCCAGAATGACCCGTATCTAAAAGACTAGGTGCTCGCCCCTGCAAAACGGGCTGAACGAGCAATTCGGCGAACTGGCGCTGACATCGCCGGGTGAGTGAACCGGGTTCATGCAACCAAGACCGCAACGCAGGGGATAGGTCACCCCAAGGCCGAGCCAACCACCGAGAGGATGCAGGTATGCTTAGAATTGCCAGCATCAGCGTGGAGCGGGCAAACGGTCCAGACCACTCACCCGCATTCCAGCCTTCAAGCCGCGCTGGGCAAACCAACCAAGATTCATTTCTAGGGCATAACGTGCAGGGCTAACCGCGCAGTGGTTATTTTCTGTCTGCGGCTGCATATCTTCAATATTCAGAATACCGCCAGCTTCATCCAGAAAAGCGACCGAAAGTGGCAGCAGGGTATTTTTCATCCACATGCAATGCCGATCGAGAAAGGTAAAACCGAAAACCATTCCTTGGTGTTGCGCCATTTGTTGCCGTTGCATTAAGCCCTGCATGCGATCAGCTTGATTAGTCGCCACTTCGGCTTCGATACGGTAAA
>JBEGTT010000208.1:0-7435 GCA_041179245.1 Pseudomonadota bacterium | reverse complement strand
ACCCAACACGGTTTGTAAACATTGATACAGCAAAGTGCTTTTGATCGGTTTCGTCAGATACGCAGCAAACTCATTCTGAGCCATTCGAGCAGCATCACCGCGCATGGCCACCGAGGTCAGCATCACTAAATGAATTTCCGTGTAACGCGCGTCCGCTTTAATCAATTTACCTAACTGCTCGCCGTCCATTTCTGGCATTTGCAGATCAGTCACGATGATGTCGACAACCCTTCCTGCACCATATTCCCGATCAAGCAAATTCAGGCATTCCGCTCCGCTATCAACCACCAACACTTCACACAAAAAATCAGCCAGTAGCAATTCCAGCAAACGACGGTTTGTCGGATGGTCGTCAACAATCAATACCCGCCTACCTTGCAGATTCACCAGTTGCGATGGGCGCGCCATCTGTTGATGAGCGTGTTCGAGGCGAACTGTAAACCAGAAAGTTGTTCCTTGGCCCAGCACACTGTGCAGACCAATCTCTCCACCCATCAATTCAACTAGGCGCTTAGAGATAGAGAGTCCAAGCCCCGTCCCACCATACTTCCGGGTAAGGGAACCATTGGCTTGCACGAAGGGGCTAAACAGGCTGGTCTGCTGATTCTCGGCAATCCCTACCCCGGTATCCCTGACTTCCACACGCAGCCGAACCTCTTGTTCCGTTTCGCTACTCAGGCTGATATGGATACCCACTTCACCCGATTCGGTAAATTTGATCGAATTTCCGGCGAGGTTAAGAATGATCTGACGGAAACGTCCAGGATCACCCCACAAACGCGGTGGCACCTCAGGTTCAACCAGCACCGCAAAATCCAGTCGTTTTTCAGCGACACGAAAAGTCAGGACATCGCTGATTTCTTCAGCCATCGTTCGCAAATCGAAGTCAATCATCTCCAGTTCAAGCTTGCCGGACTCAACCTTGGAGAAATCAAGAACATCATTAATGATGCCCATTAACGACGCTGCACTCTGTTCAGCCGTCGTGGTGAATTCCAGTTGTTCTGGATTGAGTTCTGTTTGCTGAAGCAGCGTCAGCATGCCGAGGACGCCGTTCATCGGTGTCCGTATTTCATGGCTCATGTTGGCCAGAAACTCACTCTTCATCCGACTAGCGTGTTTGGCCGCTTCCATGGCTTCAAGAATATGGATTTCCGCCTGTTTGCGCAGGGTGACGTCACCGCCGGCACCTCGATAGCCAGAAAACGTCCCGTCTTCGGCATAATGAGGGACACCGCTAACAGCAAACCAGCGATCTAACGCACTCCCGGCAACATCCTCACCCACCGAAAAACGCATTTCAAAATCTCGGAAAGCTTCCTTATTTTTCAGCCTATCGAAATAAACGCTCCATTTTTCAATCTGCTTCAAATCATCGGGCACACACACTTCCTCTAGGCGTTTGCCTAGCAATCTGGAAACGGAAGCACCAATGGTTTTTTCTGCACTACGCGAAACAAAGATAAAACGCAGTTCTGTGTCCGTTTCCCAGAACCAGTCAGACGTACTTTTCGAATAATCATGAAAACGCTCCTCGCTTAAACGCAACGCGATGGTCATTTTGGCGGCAATGGCTTCAGCACGGTTCCGAGTTGAAGAGAGCAGGAAAACCAACAACGTTGCCATCAGCGTCAACAACCCACCCAGCAACAAGGTAATGTTCGGAGAAAGCAATCCCAGACGCTTCCAGAAAGTCGTCGTCGGCATCACACGCACCAACCACTCGCGTCCAGCCACCTCAAGTTTCTGCTCACGAACACGCAAATTATCCAGCGGCTCAACCGCATTGACAGAGAATTTAGTCGAGGCATAAATCAAGGCAGGTTCTTGATCTTTAACCAAGTCATAGAGCTCGAACTCAATGAGATTTGGCGTGACCTCCAAAAGCATATCTTCGGTAATCAAACGCGCAAAAACCCACCCAAAAAGCTTTGACGAGGCGCCCTCTCCCCGAAACACCGGCAGCATGAGAAAAAACCCCGGTTCGCCGTCTCGCCCCAGTTGTTCCATCGGTGCCGTGAGAGTTGACTTGTCTGTTTCCGCTGCCAGCAAAGCCGCCGCTTTAACCAAGGGGAATTTGGCCAAATCAAGACCCAGCACATCATCCCCACGACCATCGCGTTCTAGCGCCTGAACAATCATGGTTATTTGACGACTGCCCTCGCGTTGAACCTCAGTGGCTCGTGCGAAACCAAAATCAATCGCGCCGGGATATTCAGAATGACGACGCGAAGACAATAAACTGATGAAATCAAAGTGCGAAAGATCTCGTTCACCGTTAATGGCGTTACGCATCGCACTCAACGCGCTGTGGTAGGACTTAAGATCCGCCGCCAGCATTTCTTTCAGGGTGCGTAATTCGAAACCTAATTGCTGAGTGACTTGGTCTTGATTCTGGTGTTCGTGCCAACGAACAAGACTCAGCGTCACCCCAACACCAGACAAGAACACCAACAACGGCAGCAGCCAAATCGCTCGTCTCATTGGTTGACGTACGCTCTGATCGTCTCAAAATTCATGGGCTTACCAAAGAAATACCCCTGAGCATAATCACACCCAGCGTCTTTTAGAAAATCTAGTTGGGCCTGTGTTTCGACGCCTTCAGCAATGGATTTAAGGCCTAGGCGCTGACTAAAAGCAATCAATGCAGCAACCAACTGACGGTATTGGTCGCCAAACGCTAATTGAGCAACAAATGAGCGATCAATTTTGATAGCGGTCATCGGCAACTGACTTAAAAGGCTAAACGAACAGTAACCCACGCCAAAATCATCTAGGGTAAATTTGCACCCCGACGCAGCCAGCGCGTAAAGCGTTTTCATGGCCTCGTCATTACCATTGATCGACTTTTCGGCCGACTCAAAGGTAATTCGTTCTTTGGGAACGCCCGCCGCATCCAGAACTGCCAACAGCCCTTTGGCAGCACTTGGCGCTGCCAACTGACGTGCCGACAAATCGATGACCAAACCAATTTCCAGTTTGTCGCTGGATAACAAAGCAGCTTCACTGGTTGCTTGGGCTAATGCCCTATTGCCAAGTTCCGGCATGATCCCAATTTCTTCTGCCAGCTCAAGGAATCGTCCAGCATCCAGTAAGCCAAATTCAGGATGATCAAAACGCAACAAGGCTTCAACATTTCTAACCTTACCTGTGCGCAAACAAACCTCTGGCAAGTAATGCAAGGAATAACGCCAATTCACCATCCCATCGCGTAATTCTTTTTCCATATCCATGCGCACATTGACGCTCCGCATGGTTTCCTGACTAAAGAAAGAGTAGCGATTTCGCCCCGAGCCTTTGGCCTCATAAAGTGCAAAATCCGCCGCATTCAGGAGAGATTCCACATCCTCGGCATCATCCGGTGCCATAGCGACGCCAATACTGGCAGTGACGACGAAACTGTGCCCATCAAAAAGAATTGGCTGAGCAATCGCCTCGATCAGTTTGGTGCAAACCAGTGAGGCCATTTCAGGGCTAGTCACCTCTTCCAGAATGACCACAAACTCATCCCCCCCTCGACGGCTCACCATATCCGTCTGCCGCACGCAGCTACACATCCGAGCAGCAACCGTTTTCAGCACAACATCGCCGACGGCATGACCATAAGTGTCATTGACATGCTTAAAGCAATCGAGATCAATAAACAAGACAGCGATGGAATGATTATGGCGTTTGGAACCTGCCATTTCTCGCTGCAAGCGATCATCAAATAAGGCCCGGTTAGCTAACCCCGTCAGGCCATCAAAATGGGCCAATTTGCGAATTAACTCTTCTTCTTTTTTACGATCACTGATATCGGATACCAATCCGACGTATTGCTGCGTATTGCCCAAACCACTCGAAACGCCAGCAATCGAAAGCCATTGGACATACAAACTTCCATCTTGGCGACGATTTGTCACCTCTCCTGCCCAGCGGCCATGAGAAGAAATCGAATCCCACATGGAACGATAGAAATCCGCCTCATGCAGCCCAGAGCTAAGAATTCGCGTATGTTTGCCGACAATTTCATCCGGACGATATCCGGTAATCTGGGAAAAGGCCGGATTCACCGCCAATACATGTTGCCGATCATCAGTAATCAGAATCCCTTCATTGGCCACCTCAAAAACCATCCGAGACAACCTTAATTCGACAGAGCGCAGGCGACTCAAGAAACACTTGAGCACTGCATCCAAAAGCAATTTGGCACTCACCGGTTTAAAAACATAACGCTCAACGCCAATTTCCATTGCCCGAGCCAAATCAGATACTTCGTTTGAAGAAGACAGAATGATGATTTCAGAATCTTCATCGAGGGCGTGGATTTCGGCACTCATCTCCAGCCCATTCATAAGGGGCATGGAAATATCCGTGACCACCACATCGGGCTGTTCCGTTCGCCACAAGGACAAACCTTCCTGACCATTTTCCGCCAGCACCAGTTGTCGAACTTTGGGCGTCAAAATGACCTCAATCATCCGGCGCATCACCGGATCGTCCTCAACAACCAGCACCTTCGCTCGTTTTAACGAATCACGCTTAAGATCCATCAATGTCTTCTATTAGTTAACTATTATGTAATTTTACGCTATACGCCGCCTGAATACCCAGCGCTGTTGATCAGAAGTGGATGGATCAAATTCGTACCCATCCGTAGAAAACACTTTCAACGCTTCTGGTGTTTGAATTTCGTTTTCGATGGCAAAGCGGGCCATCAAGCCCCGAGCGCGCTTGGCATAAAAACTGATGATCTTGTATTTACCGTCTTTCCAGTCCTCAAAAACAGGTTGAATGATCTCGCCCCGTAACTGCTTAGGCTGAATGGATTTGAAATACTCTTCAGAAGCCAGGTTAATCAATACGGGATCAGGCATTTCGGCAAGCCGCTGATTCACGGTATCAGTCAGCAAGTTTCCCCAAAAGGCGTACAAATTTTTGCCCCGCTGATTATTGAATTTAGTCCCCATTTCCAAGCGATAGGGCTGAATCAAATCCAGCGGTTTCAACAAACCATATAAACCCGACAAAATACCCAAGTGCTGCTGAGCAAACTGCAACTGCGCTTCGGAGAGGGTTAGCGCATCCAAACCGTCGTACACATCACCATCAAATGCCAGCACTGCCTGCTTAGCGTTGTCCAATGAAAAAGGTAAGGCCCACTCAGCAAAACGATGGAAATTCAACAAGGCCAATGCATCACTAATCGACATTAGGCTGGCAATTTCGCTAGGCGCCAGTTCGCGTAACTGTTCAACCAGTTCAACGGAGTGATCCAAAAAATCGGGTTGTGAAGACAAGGCGGTGGTTGGAGGTGTCTGAAAATCGAGGGATTTGGCAGGCGACAAAAGTAGCAACATTGGGGGTTACTCCAACAAAACAGAGGTGGGATTCTAGCCTTTACAGGTAAAATCGTGATCCACGAAGCATTCTTTGTTGCCTTACTCACCCCCAGAAACCCTTCCCACGCATGAAGATTTCCCAAAAAGCCAGCAAAACCAAAAAAAACAACGAAGCCCAATATCTTCAAAAGCTCGGCCAATCCCTTGCAAACGCAGGCAGTCAGGTTGAGGAAACATGGTGGAAACAACAACTGTCAGAACATTTGATCCTGATGCTCGAACAAGGGCAGGAATCGGAAATCATCGACGCACTAGAAGCCTCAACGGAAGAAGCCCACACCAACGTACAAGATGCGCTAGCCAGTTGCGTGGAAGACGTGGCCGAAACCGTCCATTTTGAACTTCAAGGCAAACCTCATACTGCGCTGCTGATTGCCATTCCTATTCTGGCCTGGTCACGCTACGCCCTACCCGGCGGGAATTTAGCAACCCGATTGGTATCAGTGCTTAAAACTCAGTTTTCGGCCCATGTGTTAGCCCAATCAGCCAAGCTAACACTAGCGAACCACCTATTCAGCCCGGATCAACTTCCTCGCTCATTTAGCGAGACGCGGCAGTTGCTAGACACGTTGGTCAAAGCGGGTTTGGCCGAAACACATTTGTCAGTTGACCCAGAATCTTTGCCAGAATCAGGTCGATTTCTGGCAGACATCCGTTACCTGCTGGGCGCGGTGATTATTCAGGAAAACGAACCCGTTTTTCGCTGGCAAGAGCCAGATGGCGACCCTCAGCTTGCGCTGGATGCTTGGCAAACACAGGGCCTATCCAACCTTGAGCCCCTATTCAGCGGGTGCGCATTTGAAGGACTGTCCGCAAATGCCTACCACACGGCCTGCCGTCAAGCCGATCGCGCCGCTAGACCTTATGCCATTACGGCGTCGGTTTCATTCCTACAGGCAATGACCAATTTAACCCCCCTTGAAATGCAGGCTACGATCGCCCCTTGCTTTGAACAAGAGTTGGTCGAATACCGAGTAGGGATCGGCCCAGCGAGTTCCAATGCTGTTTTTCAGGGAACGATCTGGCCATTGATGGGCGAAAGTACAGAATCAGAACAGGAAGCACTGATTAACGACATCGAGGCAACTCTTCGATCAGCCGGCATTCTCAATATCACCGTACTTAGTGGACACTTCCAAACAGAATTTTGTGACGACTGCGGCATGCCCTTCTACCCGAATCCGCTTGGCGAACTGGTACACACCGAAATGCCAGAAGGACTTGACCAAGCCAACCTGACCTTGCACTAAGCACATGAACACTTCTCCGCTTTCTGCTAACTGGTTAGCCCGCAGCCAAGCGGCTGTCTGGCATCCCTGTACCCAGATGCAGCACCACGCACAGACCGACTCCCCCTCGCACCTTCCACTGGTTGCCATTGCACGTGGGCAAGGGGTTTGGCTTTACGATTTCGACGGTAAACGCTACCTCGACGGGATTAGTTCTTGGTGGACAAATCTTTTTGGTCACGCCAATCCACGTATCAATGCCGCCTTAAAAGACCAATTGGAAACACTAGAACACGTCATGCTCGCGGGTTTTACCCACCAGCCGGTCATCGAGTTATCGGAACGCCTTTCCGGCTTAACCGGTCATTCGCTTGGGCACGCTTTTTATGCTTCGGATGGGGCTTCGGCAACAGAAATTGCGCTGAAAATGAGCTTTCATTATTGGCGTAATATTGGCCGCCCCCAGAAGTCCGAATTCCTATGTCTCGCCGGCAGTTACCACGGTGAAACCGTCGGTGCACTTGCCGTTACTGATGTCGCCATTTTTAAGGACGCCTACGCGCCGCTGATTCGCGCCGCCCATGTCATCCCTTCGCCGGACGCTCGCTTGGCAGAAGCGGGTGAAACCGCCATCGATGTGGCTCGCCGCGCTGCTACTGCCCTCGAAACCCATCTTGAGCTACACGCTGACAAAATAGCCGCCCTGATCGTTGAACCGCTGGTGCAAGGTGCTGCGGGAATGGTCATGTACGACCCGGAATATCTCCGCCTTGCCCGCCAACTTTGTGACCGTTTTGAAGTCCATTTGATCTGCGATGAAATTGC
>JBEGTT010000207.1:0-8618 GCA_041179245.1 Pseudomonadota bacterium | reverse complement strand
CCGTCTACGCACTCTTCTTGGTAAGTGGTGAGGTAACGACTAATTGAAGGCTGCTGTAGGGTTTAGATTGCCCCCCCTGATGATTCCAACGCTATTGGCTAACTAAACAGAGATATCGACTAATTCAAAGGCCGCTGTCGCAATGCAAATAGCGAAGAGCTAGTAATAGCAAACGTTCTAGCCTTTTATCACCAAGCGCCTGCAACCTCTTGGTTGAACTTGTTAGCCCGTATCGCTGTTAAATCGATGGTTGCTAGCCCATATCTCTGTAATGCTGAGCCGATAGCCAACTTGGAACATCTGCCGTACTCAAAAACAGTTGGCAACCTAAGGGCAGATAGTTAGGCCCCCTCTTTTGATTCATGTCAAAACTATTTTTATTCATCCGATCAGAATTTTGTAAGCTGGCAAACTGCCTTCAGTAATCTAATCGCCATGACAAGTCTTTCATTGGTGAGCTAAACCGTTAAATGGCCCGCAAGAAATCAAAACGAGTCGTCAGGTCAGTAAGTTATCTGCTGCCTCCAAATCAGCACACTGATTTGATGGTTCAGCCACGAATGCACTGGACCCTAATTCTTTCTGGGAATTTTGAGACGGAGTATCTGTTGTCGCTCATTGGCTTGTTCAACATTGCTGGCGCAATCGCCTTCATCAAGAAAAGTCAGGATTTGGTAAAGCGTTATAGCGAAGCACAAACAACTCTTCTATCGGCGCTCAAGTCAAAGTCTTTGTCAGAGGATGAGATCAGCCTTATTGGATCCAGTTTGAACCACGTTGACCGATATCTGGGTGTGCAAACCAAGCAAACAATTAGGGCTGCAGTTGAGTACGTTCAAAGTGCAGTTGATGGAAAATTAGCTTGTCCTTTACCCAACGAAGCCTAAATTTTCACCTTATGCCTTTTCGATGGGGCAGCAAGTTAGGCTTGGGGGATGAGCAATGGCTGCTTTCACGCCCTCTACCGTTACCATGTCATAAATCCGTTCGGGATGGTCTGGTGCGCCTATTAGCCAATTTATGCGACAAAGCCGTTGTGCGTCAGATAAGCAATCCACTGCTACCATATGCCAAAGTTATCTAAATAGTGAGATGCCATGTCTGATACTCCCCCTTCAAATACCACCGTACAGAAGCTGATCACGCCGCACGACCAGTTCATCCGTACGGTCTTCAATACACAACGCTCCTATTTCATCGACATCTATCAGCGTGAGTACAAATGGACTGACGAGCAGGTCAAGACCTTGCTCAATGACCTAGAGGTGCGTTTTGAACTGGGCAAGTGTCAGCGAACCGCTCCCAAGGAGATACAGCAGGAAGTGCTGGAGCACTTCGACCCCTATTTCCTGAACACCTACCTCACGCATACCTCGCCGACCTCAACCAGTATTGTCGATGGACAGCAACGATTGACGACGCTGTTGCTGATCCTGATCAAGCTATACCAGATTCTTTTGTCCCTCGAAGCCAAGCCTGAATCCCATGGAAAGACCTTCAAACATACGGCGCTGCGCCCACTGATTTTTGAGGAAGACGATTTCGGCGGGGCAACACGCTTCAAGATATTCAACCCGAATCGGGAAGCGCAACTCAGGGCATTGGTCGAGGGAACCCCCTTCGAACCGAAGGACGAGACGCAGAAGCGATTGAGGGAAAACTACTCCATCATCAGTAACTACTTCGATGGCTACTTCAAGTCAGAAGCCGACCCGACGGGGCTCAATCTTGCCAAGCTGACCTACTACATCACATACCTGCTGGATCGCGTCTCCATCGTCGAAATTCGCATTGAGCGGCAGGACAACGTGGCGATGATCTTCGAGGTCGTCAATGACCGCGGCTTGGGACTGAAGCCTTACGAAATTCTTAAAGGCAAGTTCATCGGCAACCTGCCTGCCAAGCAGAAGGAAGAAGCAAATCAGATTTGGGTCGAGCTGCAAGACCTCTACTATCGCACCGAGCTGAAGAACACCACGGAAGCGAGCATTGACCTAGACGACTTCTTTCGGATCTATTTCCGGGCAAAGTTCGCGAAGGGTGCCGATGATTACAAGGCGTTCGAGAGCGATTACCACTACGAGATTTATCGCCGTCCAGAGCTACGCGCCCACTTTGGTGAATTCAAGGATCATCTGGTCATCTTCAACCGGATCAAGAATGAGGTGAAGTATTTCGCTAAGCTCTACCAAGAACTGCGGACGGACTACAGCGATAAGCGCCCGTACCTGTTCTACAACAAGCTGCTTGAGCAGAATCAGCAGTATTTGCTGATCATGTCGGCCGTTCGGCTCGACGATTCCGAGCGGGAAGAAAAGATTCTGGTCATTTCTGCGAAGTTCGACCAGTTCCATGTCATCCTGCGGGTGCTGGGTATTTATGAAAGCAACAGTTTCCAGCGGCTGATCTACGTTCTGAATGAAAGCCTGCGCAATAAGACAGCCAGCGAATGTCGAGCCATTTTTGATGCACAGATCATCAGCACGCTCAAGGATGAGGAGCGTCTGGACAAAGACTTTGCTGGCAGTGTGGCGGATATCTTCGCCTACGAACGGTTCAAGGGCGCGAGGAACAATACCACTAACTTCAGCAAATACCTGCTGATGCGAATTGATCGCTGGCTGAGCGAGCTGCTCGACAAGCCGAGCTACTGTAGCGAGAAATTCGCCGAGGTCGAGGAACGCTTCAACAAGTCGAACCGTCGGCGCTATGGAATGCACCTAGAACATATGTATGCCTACAACGACGCCAATCGCGCGTTGTTCAAAGACCCCCAGACCGGACTCTTCGACGAGGCAGTCTTCGAGCAGACTCGAAATCTGATGGGTATGGTGCTATTACTCAAAGATTTGCAGAATCTCAGTAGCAATAACGATATCTACCGTGACAAGCTTGATGATTACAAGAAGAGCGACATCATCTGGAACCAGGTTCTGGCAGCCCATCTTCCAACCGTCGATGAGAAGGTGCTGCCATCTGAGTTTCAGAACGCCGAGGTGGATGCTGATGCGAGTGGGGCTTTTCCGAAGGACAAAGTTGAACAACGTCAGCGCTTGTTCTTTGAAGCCTTCAAGACAATATGGGCAAATGTATAACGAGGTGCGTTACGCTTATCGATGTTGCTTGGTCGAAGCATTTTGTCACTGAAGGCAATACATTTCCCCTAGGGACATGCATATCCATTCCGTTTTTAGCCGTTAATTACTGTTATGGTTTAGGTTTGTTCGATTTCCCCCTCATGACGTAGCTGGCTTTGAAAAGCGGTCATTCGGAACGTTCGAAGAAGTAGCGCGCAATGCGACTGTTGATCGTTTGCAACGAAAAACGCGGTTCCAACAGCGAGCGTGTTTTTGTCGTGCCGCATTTCACTGTAAAGAGACTTGAGGGTGGGAACCTCAACAAGCCCCTTGTGGTAGGCGGTAGTCACAGTAGTGATGACATCCAAATATCGCGGGCTAATGGAAGAGTTAGGCCGCACTTTGCAACCTATCCATTGATTTCTGCATAGACGGTCTGGATCAACTGGAGTGCCTCGCGGCAGAGCGGCATGACTGGAACACCTTCGTCTTTCATATTCCCCAGATGAAAGTCCTCTGGCAGTGACGGGCCCATAGCCATGATCGAAAGCGGAAAGTGGTGTGTGCACTTCTTCCTGATTTCGTAGACCTGCATTGTGAGCGGGGTAAGACCTGCAGTTTTCACGTAGCTTGGGTTCTTCTTGCTCTGATCGACCTTCACGTGGCGTTTCAGGATGCTTACGCCTTCTTCATCCTCATATGGCTCACCGTCAGAGTTTGTGTAGCGAAAATGCGCTGTGAGCGCAGAAGACTCAAAGAAGCTGTAAGTCGAATTCAAGAACGCAGATAGGAGCCACCGAAATTTGCTTCGGTCGATCTCTTGTGAAAGTAACGCAAAGAAGAATTCACACTCCCGGAGCTTGTCGTCGAAGTCAGGAACCGCCTGCATATCCAAGCGATTCAGCCAGTCATTGAAATTGAATTCGTTTGCGTTCGACATGTGGCTCCCGGTGCGGCCTAACGTGAAGTTGATGCGCCTGCGCGGTCTTTCGCGCAGGCCCGGTGGATCGCAGGGTTAGGTCGAGTACTTTGAAATAACGCCACCTAGCCGCCCTTTAGTAAAGTAGGTTAGCTCATCGGTCCAGCGCATTTTTTTGCCAACAATATTGCACTTTGGCGGTTCACCAAAATGCTCTTTGAACGCCAAAATGAGTCCGCGCTCAAGCTTGTGCCATGTCTTGACTCCCGCCATTGAGGTGCTTGTGACAACATAAAGCTCTAAATGTTTAACCCCGTGCAAACCCAACATTTGCGCTGCTTTTGCTGCAGCGCTGGCGGCAATTCTTTCTGCGCCATTTTTTGTGGTGCCAATGTAAACGATTCGTGATTTACCAGATGGATATTTAATTGCCTTGTTGGCAACCGCGATATAAACCAACTCACTTGCTTTGGTTGCTGTACGCGTAATAGTAACTGCTGGTTTTGTCGTTGTTTGCACAGTAAGAACCATAGATTTCCTATCGTGATGTGGGTATCAAACAATTATTCAGGAGCAGAAACGTCATCGCTATCGCCAATAAAATGGGTACTAATACATTGACCATCACCACATGAATCACATAGGGATTATCCGATGCCAGACTCCTTATCAATCAAAAATCATACAGACAGAGCGGCGGCTATTCAGTGCTTTCTTAACGGACCGCTTCTGGTCGATCAGCGAACAATGCATTTTCTGGATCACATACCGTTAGTTTTTGCTGGATCGCGTTCAACGTGAGCCAAACACCGCCATGATCATCTCGTAGAGCAATTGTGGGTCAAGTGGCTTTTGCCAAACGTCAATCTGATGAGTCTTTTTTAACTCCGCAATTTCCGTGATTGTCGGATCAGTTGTTAGAAATACGAATGCGGGCGGTGTTTTGAATTTGCTGACTAGGTCGAACAAATCAGCTCCCGATTTATCTGGCATGTGGAAATCAGCGATGACCAAATCAATTTGGCTCCAAGCAAATATTCGCACTGCTTCATCGACATTCTCCGCCTTGTGGACGTCCCAGCCGCATTCACTGAAGTAAAACTCACCGATTTCCAAGGCCAGGCGATCATCATCGACTAGCAAAACGTTTTTGTGGCCAACAGCGCTCCTAACTGTTTCCGACGTAACGATTCGTTTTGTGTTCATTTTTCTGGATGTGGATTTTCTGATTCTGGTAACTGAGACAAGGTCGATCTGATCCTCCCCAGCCCTTCCCTGATTTCATGGACCAGCTTTTCTGAGACCTTATCGCCAGCGGTATCGTGTTCAACAAGTGCCCATTCGCAAAATTCGCACATCAATGCTGCCTTATCGCTGCTCAGTTGTGATCGCGCAAGACCTGACTCAATTATAGGAATTAAGCCTGCAGCGTCCCGAAGTCGGTTTAACTCTTTGTTTGCAGGGTATTTGTTGTCCATTTCATCTATAACTTTAGTTCAATATCATTTGTTTATTGATAATGGGATAATCGTCAGGTTGCCACCATTGTAGTTAGATTTGCAATCATGACTCGAATCCATGGACTAGGAATTGTTGCCGCAGCGTTTATTGCGCTCGTAATTGGCGGGCAGCTTCATGCGTTCAAAATGCCCACAGCTGCACCGGAAGCCGTACCCGAACCGTCAGCGGAAGAACTCAGAAGGTCGGTGGCATTGTCATTCGCTAGTGCGGCCAGCAGGCATCTGAAAAATGTCTACGTATCTCGCTGGACCAAAGTATTGGTCAGCGAGAATGCTAAAACCATCTGTCTTGAATACGAGATTGGTGACAATCCAAAACATCCAGAACATGGGGTTGTAATGCTTGTGGCTGGTAGGGCTTCCAAATCACCGGGGGAATGGAAATCAAACTGCACCCACAAGATGTATGACTTAACAATAGAGTTTCAAGAATTAAACCTCAAACCTATTACTGACAGAAATAGATAAGTTGGTTATCACAAATCACTGCAACAACACACAACCAAAAACAAAACTTTACAGATATTTAAATAATAAAATGCACACCAACAACAAATTAAGATTACCCGGCACAGCACAAACACTAAAATTTAAGAGCCTCGAAAAAAACAAAACAAATGAAAAAAACAAAAGGAACACACTAGAAACAATTGATAACACTCTATCGTTAATATCAAAATCTATCCCAACTGGAGGAATTATAGCCGCGGTTATTATTTGGCTATATTTAGACCATATCGGAAGACTAGATTTATACATAAGAACAATATCAAACCCTGCCGGACTGGCACTATTGATCGCTGCAGGCTTATCTTTTGCAGCCTTTTTATTGATAACATTAATCCCATCAATATATTTTAAGATTGCATCAAGTTATATACAAAACGAGACAAGTGAACCAGCTGCGAGAGATATTACCAGGTGGCTCAGAATACTTGCGGTATGCCTTTTTATTGGGATATCAGCAGCGATCTCGACTAAAATATACGAAATAATTTCCCTGTCTTTTACTGTCGCGATTTTAATTTATTTATTGCCGATTTTATTAGACTGTAACAACACCCTTGTAGAAAAACACTTCTTCGGCAAATCAAATAGTAGAGGTATTAAATTACTGAACATTACTCTCTTAACAATCATGATGTTCTATGGAGGGCTGCTAACCCTATTACCGCTATTGGTTATTGACTACTCAATGTTCAACCAAGCCGAAAGTAATGTAACACAAATGGCTTTTGCTGCTATCGGCTTAGGGTTATTACCAGCACTATCCCTACTCCCTGTCTATTCTCACCTAGTTTCAAAAAACAACAAACAGAGAAACATAAAAGAAATAACTTTGATAACAACAATAACAACCGCAGCACTTTTCATATTTCTTTTCCCGACAGAAAATTTAATTTACAAAACTGCAGTTACAAAAATCGGAATCAGGTCTCAAGAAATTCTTAGGTACTCTATTGAATCAAAAAAAATATCCATAAATGATCTAATAAATCCAACATGGAACCCATCCGATAAAAACAATACATTAAAGGTATCAGGAATAATTCCATTTCAACTAAACAATCTAATTCTATTATGCCCACCGAATCTAAGAGACTCGGATATTGAATTAAAAAACAAATCACGCCTCGAATGTATAGTCATGGATGACAAAGAGATTAAGCAGTTACCTACAGCAATTGAAAGCGAGTAGCTGGAAATTAAAAATCAATTAGGGGCGGCCATATAGAAAAACTGGAGCTACTACTATAGACGATAGCTGCTCGGAAAGGCTTTGCACAAACTGATTGGAGGGTGAGTTTTCTCTAGGGGAAAATGATGTCGCGCTACAATGCACTCAAACTATTCCCGGGGCAGCATCAAACTCTTGTCAAATGGATACTAGACAGGCCCTGTATCTACAGCATTAGGGATAACGTGAATCATGCGGCAGCTTGAACCAGGTCAAGTGGTAGGAGTGGGAGGCGATTTTGCGCGTGTGTTTGACCCAGAAGACTACTTGGTGATGATAAATGCAGTAGATGAGGCGACAGTTATCCTTAGGGCACACCTCGTGTTAGAGGAATTCCTGAATATCTGGGCTAGACGCATCACTTCAACTGAAGACCTATTCGATGGTGGGTTCATTCCGTTTAAGACAAAGCTATTTATTTGCAAAAATCTTGGCCTTGCCTCTGCGTTTGTAGGTGTGTTTGATCAAGTAAACACCATACGTAATCGATACTCTCATCGGAGAAAATACATCCTTGAAGAGAGTAGGCTATTAAGCCTTCGTGATGCAGTAAATGCTCTACCCTCACAACAGCCGTTGGCACCCTGTGAAAAATTTGAGATCCATTTGGGGGGAGAGGATGCGAGCGGAGGTCGCCAACAAATTACCCACAATTGGGCAACAGCCGATACGAAAAAGCGCTTGGCTTTGATCCAAGTAATTCTGGTATTAAAAATTGTTCAATGGATGCAGCAGGAATTTAACGCACGTGGAATCAAATATAACCTTGTTGTATGGCCTGCAGACACTCCTCGCCTCTAAATCCGTTGCTGGGAAGCATCTAGTGATCAACTTAATAATCCATGCTTGGTTTCCCTTATATCTAGCAGGCCGTATTCCTTAAGAAGGCAGTAAAAAGAATGCAACGACATGTCGTCAATAACGTAGAAGAGGCTGTCGAGCTAGCTCTTCAGTTCAAACAGGAAGGTCGGTATAACTGGTTCCGTGGGCAGCTACAGGCCGACTGGGCTCCAGCATCATCAATGGAGCGAGCCATCCTTCGTGGCGAATCGCAGGCGCTTTTAGAGAAACGGCTACAACGCTTTATAGCTTGGGCAAGTACTGAGCCATCACTGTGCTATCTCACCAATCCTGAAAATCAAGACCAGTTATTCGCGGTACTTCAGCACTACGGATTTCCAACCAGCTACATCGACTTCAGCACTGAACCGGGTATCGCAGGCTTCTTTGCTTCCGACTTTAAGGAACAACCCGCTCCAGGAACTCTCTCAGTTATCTTCTGCCTGGAAACAGCCGACTTGCGCCAATTTTATGACAAACATATGCAATTGTGCGACAAACATAGCCAAGAACGGTTGCAGATT
>JBEGTT010000206.1:0-2738 GCA_041179245.1 Pseudomonadota bacterium | reverse complement strand
CCAAATGCTCAAATAGTTGATGTAGCTTAGGGCCACGCTCGGGAAAATCCAGCGCCAGACTGACACCGGGTAAGGGAAACGACAACAATCCGGGGGAAGGTACATCCCCGCAAACCTTCAGCACTGCTAGAAATGACCCCTGCCCGCTTTCGCTGATAGTCGTGAGCAATTGGGTAATAGTTGCTTGAGCCGACTGTAGCGGCGTATCAGGAACCACACACTGGTACTGGTGAAACCCCTTGGGGCCATACATCCGGTTCCACTCCAGAATACCGTCCAAGGGATAAAAGAATGGTTGGTAATGCTGCTGCAAGGGCTGTCGTCCAGCACGAATACGATGGAAATACAGGGTGTTAAACGCTTTCAGACTTAAGCCATTGACCAAGGAAATGGGGGGCGTGAATGGGAAGGTAATAGCTTTTTGCCCAGAGGCTGCTGATTGAGGAACAAAACCGGCTGGCGCATGGTTGGCCGCCATGAAAATGCCCCGCCCTAGCTGCGTGCCCTGACTGGCGCAGTCAATCCAGGCCACGCTATATTCGTAATCTCGGTCAGCCTCTTCGGTAAGTTGAAAGAAACGCTCCAGATCATTAAACCGTTCCTGAAATCCGACCATCCAAGGGTTGGCAATCCGGCGAAGCTGCAACTCCGCCCAAGTAATTAAACCAGTCAAACCAAGGCCACCACAAGTTGCCGAAAACCAATCGGCGTTTTCTGAAACAGAACACGTTAGACGGTTAGCATCAGAACGTAACAATTCCAAGGCACGCACATGGCGACTAAAACAGCCTTCGCGATGGTGATTTTTTCCATGCACATCATTGGCAATCGCACCACCCACGGTCACAAAGCGGGTTCCCGGTGTAACCGGCAAAAACCAGCCTTGCGGCACCACTAAGGACAAAATCTCATCCAGCAAAACACCCGCTTCACAGCGCAAAACACCGGTAGCAGCATCAAAACGGATAAACCGATCTAGCCCACGAGTTAACAGCAAGCCCGCTTCGGGATTAAGTGCCACATCGCCATAACTCCGACCATGTCCAAAGGGAATGAGAGGCAAATTTGCTTCATTCGGTAAAGGCTGGCAGCGGTCATGCAAGCCATATTGCCGATGTTGAGCCTTCAGAGTTCTCCCCCATGCAACGGGGCCAGGTGTTAGCGGAATTGCTGGCGTTGAAGCGGTCATACGGCCAGCCAGATAGACAAGGCGGCCAGAAGCCCAACGACCTGACTTCCCCTATCCTGTAGGGCGAAAACCACAGGATCGTCATGCATATCACCCCGTTGGGCCAGTAGCCACACTCGGCTAATCCAGAACAGCATCAGCCCGCACAAGCCCCAGATCCATTCCGGGCGATGGTACAAATTCAGCACATCGCTTGAATTGATGTAAAGCGCCAGTACCAGCACGCTCAAATATCCCGCAGCAGTGCCTAAGCTTTGCAACACAGGCAAATCTTCGACGTGATAACCACGACCTGCCGCACTGAGGCCACCGGATGCACGAAGGTCATATAACTCGGCGTAGCGTTTTACCAACGCTAGACTTAGAAACAGGAAAACGGAAAACAGCAATAACCAGAAGGACAAAGGCACCCCGACGGCTGCTGCTCCCGCGACCAAACGTACGGTGTACAACGCCGCCAAAGTCAGCGCATCAATCAACACTCGGCGCTTCAGGTCAAAGGAATAAGCCAGCGTTAAAAGGTAGTAACCAGCCAGCACCCCAATAAACTGAATAGGTAATAAACACGCCAGCAATAAACCTATAATCAACATTAATGGTGCAACGCAAATACCTGTTAATAAAGATAAAGACCCACTTGCAAATGGCCGATTGCATTTACGAGCATGCTGGCGGTCTGCCGCTAAATCGAGTAAGTCGTTAAGTAAATAAACCGACGAAGCACATAAACCAAACGCCATAAAAGCAAGCATTGCATCGGCTAGCGCATCCCACTCATGGAAACGGTGAGCCGCCAGCAAAGGTACAAATATCAGGGCATTCTTGGCCCATTGATGCAGGCGAATAGCTTTAATAAACGACTTCAGCGGCTGACGAACGCTATCAAACCGCGCAACCACTGTAGCTTTGGTTGCGGCTTTTGCGACCAACGCATCCCCTCCTTCGACCACAATCGCGCCATGAGCCTGTCGCCAAACAGCCAGATCAATCGGCGCATTGCCACAATAATCAAAACCTTTGTCTCCAAACTGGCTAACTAAACGCGCCGCTTTCCGGGAGCCCGATAAATTGGTTTGCCCATCACTGGCCATGACCCCCGCAAAAATCCCCAAATAGGCGGCAATCGGAGTAACCAAGGCATTATTTGAAGCGGTGCAGAGATACAGCGTGCGCCCCAGAGCAGCCTGAATTTTTAACCAGCTTAGGAACGGCTGGTGATAAGGCAAGGTTGACGGATCAATCTGCACCCGATCTGCAATTTCAGCCTTTAACGCTGCTTTTCCGCGCAACAACCAGAATGGCATTAGGAAAAGATAAAGCGGATTGAGTTTAATTAGCGCCAAGAAGGATTCCAACAGCAAATCGCTCCGAATCAGCGTCCCGTCTAAATCGACACAGAGGGGAAGCAGTGACTCATCCAAGAGGGGTTTTGTATCAGGTTGCTGCACGAGGTTTAATTCCATAACGCACGATAAAAATGGCTATCCATCCTAGCAGCACAGCCAACCAAAGCGTCAGCAGACGGCACAAGAGTGTGGCCAGCATCGCT
>JBEGTT010000205.1:0-22613 GCA_041179245.1 Pseudomonadota bacterium | reverse complement strand
GTCCCGTTTAAATTCAAGATCATCCGTAAGGTATAGCTCACAAATCCTTGCGGCATTGCTGCTACACCCGAGATCTTTTAGTAATAACGTGTAGTAAAGATCCCACAATGCGACACCTTGGAGGCCCAACTCAGCACCTATCTGGCATCCAATCCAGCAAGCTCTAACACAATGCCCGGGAGGTTGCCCTTCGGTAATATCCAACGCGTGACTCAACGAACCCATTAGCTCTGCGAGTGTTAGCTTTGCCATGCCCTCACCTCCCCATGTTTAGAGATGGACTGCAAACATGTTGAACAAGTTCAATATCGATGCCCATAAACCAGTCTCTTGGTGACTGAAATTTTTGAACTTAACTCTTTCGGTTAGTGATCCAGTTCCAGTAATGGCTGGAGCACAAGGCTAACAAGAAAATTAACCGGCAGCAGCCCTACGTAAATCATTAGCTGATGAAAGCAATATCTGTAGTCGTGAGAGTACTTACGCCAGCCAAATGAACCAAGGCCGTATGTGCAGCACTGCCATTACCATCAGCATCGTAGTACAGCGTAGAAGTAGCGGTATCAAATACCAAGTGATCGTTCCCGTCCTTAGGGGTGTTGATAGCAAACATAGCCTTGATTTGCGATGAAGGAATATCAGTAAACAAACTCTTCTGAAGCGCTAACTTGTCTTGACCACGTACAAAGTCGGTGACTTCAGCCATGGAGGACTTGTTCAGTACGATCTTGTCGCTGCCTGCACCTGTAGTGATGGTGTCACTACCTGTACCGACATACACAGTGTCGTTACCTGCGCCTAGATCAATGACTTCTTTACCTGAGCCTGCGTGATAGACGTCAGCCTTCTTAGTGCCAGTCCAGTTGGTTGTAGATGTAGTGGTATCAGATACCTTAGTTGTTACTACTGGAGTTGATGTAGTCGTATCTGTCGTAACGCTAACGTACTTGGATACAAAGTTAGTCATATCGGCATAACTAACATATGTGGTACTAACCGCACGTGGTTGTACTGCTGGAGCAATATCGCTGGCGTGATAATCCTGTACATCAAAAGCACCAGAGGTATACCCAGTACCACCGCCCCATAGCACACCTGCCAACTTACCAGACATATCAAATAAGCCTGAACCAGAATTACCTGGCTGAGAATAGCTATGTACCTCAATACTCTTTTTATCGTCAGATAAACCATTACCAGTACCAGCGGACACTTGCCATCCGCCTTCTGAATACCATAGGTCAGCTGGTGAACCAATCATGTAAGCAACTTCACCTTTATCGATACCACTACCAGCAATTGCTACTGGTACGTACTTGCTGGTATCAACAGGAGTAGCTAGTTTCACAATAGCTAAGTCAGCATTGCCACAGATTTCTAATACAGTGCCAGAGATCTTTTCACCACCAGAAAAACCGATGGTGATTTCGCCATTTACTGCCTGCACTACGTGACGGTTGGTAATGATTAGGTCAGGAGCAATCAAAGTACCTGAGCCCATTGGGATAGAGTTTGACTTAGCGAAATATTGATTGCCCACGACAACAGAAGACATCCGACTCGCATCATCAATCTTGTCGATCGCATCTAGTTGTTCGGGTGTTACAAATACGTCTAATGGCTTGTCAGGATTATTTACAGGCAATGAATAATCACCCCCTGCTACATTCGTGGCATTGTTAGCTGCCATGTCAGACTTAATTACTGCCAGAGTGATACCTAAATCGCTTTTGCCCTGCTTTGAATCCCAAATGGAATTGTGAACTGTCGTATTTGCCTTAAAGTATGGTGAAACGATTAATTCATACCCTGGCTGTGAGTAATCGATGGTATTCATGCCATCATTCAGACCAACAAGATCGCCATTGCTGTTAAAGATCCCGCCACCTGAAAACCCAGGGGCGATTTCGATATCGTAAGCTTTTAGGTATGCGTCACGAGTGGTTGGTGAGTTAGCTACCTTGCCAGTCTCCACTACCCATCCTACAGCTCCTGGACCAGCCCATGCAGGCATGCCTACAGTAAATACAGCTTCAGCTGCCACTACGTCCGTATCAGCTATCTTGGCACTGGCTGAATGTGTAAAGGCGTGGTCGAGTTCGACAATAGAAAAATCATTTGCTACGTCGGTCACTACGCTTTTTACTTTGATTACTTCATTCCATACGTTGGTGGCCACTTCATTAGCGGATGCATTATGGGAGCTATCAGTCACTACGTGAGCGGCAGTGATAGCGTGTGTGGCGTCAATCATCACGCCAGTACCTACAGACCCACCAGCAGAAAATCTAACAGTAGCTGCTTGGGCGTTTTTTACGATTGTTGAGTAGTCCATGGCTAATCAGGCCTCCGAGGGTTGTGCCGTTAGGTCAATAGCCTCAAATTTTCGCTTGAGCCTGCCTGAGTACCAGTTCATCGCCACGGTCGTTACAACACCTGCCACAAAGGCGATTGCAAAAGATGCCAAGTATTCCAATGGTGAGCTTTGATTCATTTGATCCTCCAAATGTGTTTTAAGAACATGGAGGTAATGCTAAAAGAGGCCAGCGACAGATCGAGTCGCAGAAAAAAGCTCAGGAAAAAAGTGTTAATCCGTAGTTTCCAGCAGCATTGTTCAGTACGTTTGCGATGTGCTGACGCAGGCTGTGTGGCTCTAGTACCTCCACGTCTGCACCAAACCCCAATATCCACCAAATAAGCTGCTTGCTTTCCGGGACTGTTGCAGTAACCCTTAGCCATCCATCCGGATCGCTGGTAATAGATTGGTTGGAGGAAAGTGGGGTTTCATATAGATGGCTTCCGGCTGCTTGGGAGAACCTTAGAACTAGTGAAACGGATTCGCCATTACCCCAACTAAACGCACCGCTAGCTAGGTAGTCATCCAAATTGAACGCAGTAGGAACGATTCCTGGGAGATCAAGCAAGGTTGCCCTACGGATTCGGTGCAAAGCCAAAATTCTTGGCTGAATATAGGTTCTGATCGTACAAACTAGGTACATCAACCCACCCCGTTGTACTAGCCCTAACGGGGTCACGGGATATTCATCCGGATCAAAACTATCTTTCGACTGGTAACTCAACGCACATTGTTGGTTATGGAGCAAGGCTGACTGAACAGTAGCTTCAACCTCCGCGTCAATATCGGGCAGCAACAAGGGCTGGCTTGCCGGGATAATCCGAATTCTATCCATCCACGATGCCAGTGACGAATGTCCATCCAGTGCCCCTAATTTTTGTTCTGCCGCACGGAAATGCGGTGCCAGCTGAGTAAGCATGGAGTGCGGCATGACAGAATTTAGAAACTGTCTTGCCATCAACAAGGTAAGGCTTTCGGTCAAGCTGATTCCCGGCAAGTCGAATGCGGGTGCATCCTTATCCCAACTCCAGCCAAAAGGCTTGGTGCGCTCATCCAACAACAGCGGGAAAATTTTTGAAAGAGATAAAAGGTCTCGCTCAACAGTGCGTTTTCCGATCGAAAACCCTTCACTTTCTAGGCGATCCCGCACCTCCCCCGCCGTGATCTTGCGCGGGTAACGTGGAATCAGCCGAAGGGTTTGCCAGTGGCGAAGAAGGGTTTCAGGAGTGAAAGACATTGTTAGACGTTACAAAACCAAGGGTTGATTCAATGCCATAAATGCGTCGAACTCAGCTTGGGTACTAAATGCCAATTTTTTCCCCAATAACTCCGCGTAGGTGTTAATCACCAAACAAAAGGTGTCGGCATCAACCACGTTTGCAGCGTTCAAAACAGCAAACAGAGCCTTGGTTTCACGTTGAAGCTGTGGGATTTCTTTTTGGATGAAGGCGTCCAGTTTGGTGTGTTGGTCATCCAGCACCAAGCGTGCAGCGCTTTCAATTTCCCTAACCCTGAGAAGGTTGTCCTCAGCAAATCTTGCATCTCGTGAAGCTTGCAGTGTTGTCTGGTAGAACATTGAGGACAGGGTGTAACCAATCATCCCACCCACTGCAGCTCCGACAAATGGAATCGGAATGGCTACCTGCCCGAGTGCTGCCATCATGCCCGACGATAGCATTCCAGCGCCTTTTTCCCCGACCTCTTCAAGCAATTGAGTTTCGTCAATTTCTCCACTGACATACCGGTGGATACTGCTGCCAAGAGAAATACATACAGCTAGTGCAAGTGAGGAACGGCTGTCTTGGACAAGATGCGAGCAGTTTCACTGCTGGACTGCTGCACGACTGATTTAATCGCAGAACCAGTGAAGGCAGTTCCGTAGCCAATAGCCCCTGCTTTCACTGTTGTAATCAGAGTGTCTTTAGCTGCCTCATCCAGAGTTTTTTTTCTTGAGCAACCGCAAAAGCATTTTGGAGTACAGAGATACATCCGCCGATGACCATGCCGTACTTCGCCCCTTCAGTACCGGCGCGGTGACTGGTTTTTGCAATATCCCGAAAGGTCGCCAGCTTGGGGTGTTCCCGGTAAAAAAGCACATCCTCTGTTGTAAGCCCAGAATCTTCGACGTTCTTAGCAAGCTGATCGTAGTTATCGGCTTCGCCCCTAAGCTTGTTGGCAACTTCTGGTTTTCCTGCCTGCTCAGCTTTGATGGCTTGCTCCCTGAGCTTTAGCGCCTCATTGTGGCAAAAATTTTCTGCGCCCTCGTACTGCTCGGAGGGAAGTTCCAGCTTCGTACCCCTATAGCGGGCAAACTTTCCATCCTCTTTGGCGATCCGCTCGAATAACTGATCTCGGTCACCCACAAATTTCATCTGTGTCTGCGTGCCCTCAATAATCTCCCCATTGAGTACCTTTACACGATCAACAATATTGTGGTTTTTACCGTATTGAGCTAGGTCATCACTGCGAAATGTTCGGGTCGGATCACCGTTAATAATGGCTTCAGCGTTATCGCGGCTGGTTGTAGCAATTTCTGCCGAAAATCCCGCCTGTTGTTTGATATTTTGTTCTACGTAATCGGGATTAACCTTGTATTTGGCGATGTCCGCTAGCCCCTTGGCAAATTTCTGCCCGGTTTCGTTATCCACACCAGCGTAGCCTTTGATGTATTCAGCATTGGCACACCCGTATCGCCCAACGGTTTCATGGGTAGAAAGTGCACTTGTTACTCGTTTAATGTCTTCCGTAATTTCTGTACGGGAATCTGGTGCATTTGGTTTTTGCTCTTGATTGCGCATGATGAAATATCCGAGTGTGCTTTGGGTTTGTCAGTGCAAGAGATACGGACAATCAGACGAATGACCGTATCTCTTTTCTAGCTATCTGAATGACCTAATCAGCCTTGAAGTAAGCCTGAGATTTCTTTGATACGTTTCTCGGTTGCGAGCACCAGATTTCCGTCCGCGTCCAGAATGGGGGTATCAATCATTGCTTTAATCAACTGGGCAAATTTGACAGTTCTCAGCACAACTTCGCGAGCCTCATCGGAAAATGCCTGATAGTCATTGCCTTGGGTTTCAATGACCTCTTTAAGCCCATGAACCGAATGGCGCAGACGACCGCTGACCTTGGAAAAGGTTTTGCTGGCGAAGTCGACAACCTCATAAATGGCGTTTAGCTTTCCGCAAGCCAAATCTGATTCCTTCTGGACGGTTTTTGCTTTTTCCAGATTGCTTTTTGCATCGGCCAGAGCAGCGTTCGCCTTTTCTCCGACGATATGCCCAAATACCGCAAGAGCCGGACCAGCAACAAGACTTTGGAGAACGATCGTTCCCAGCACCATACCTCCACCACCCGATGCAATCGTACCGCCACCCAACCATGCCAGCGTTGCATTCGTTGCTGCGGCACCGCTCAACGTACTGATTGCGGTTCCCAAAGCCGGATTGGAATCGGTTCTGGTTGCGGTTGAACTGGTACTGGAGTCAGGCAATTTAAGCGCAGAATATGTCGAGAATGTGCTCAACCGATTGAAGTCAGCGCCACCGCCAGATCATGTGAAAACGACGCTGACAGTCAAAGAGGCTCCGCTTGCTGACACAGGTCGTTATGACCGTCTTCGGGTGGAGGTGAGCTATGCGGTCGATTGGCTACCAGTTATCCAGTGCCAAGTTTCCAGTTCATCGTGATTTGGCGGAATTTGACTTTGAGCATTCGAAAGTTGATCGGGGGTTGATAACCAAACTGTCTGATCTGTCATTTACTGAGCAAGGGCACAACGTAGTGCTGATTGGCGGAACGGGAACAGGAAAGACCCATCTAGCAACGGCGTTGGGTGTTTCTGGCATTACTCGGCACAGCAAGCGAGTTCGCTTCTACTCGACGGTCAATTTAGTGAAAATCTGCTTGAACAAGAAAAGGCTGCTGGTAAGGCTGGGAAACTGGCCTTTGCGCTGAGCGGATGGACTTGTTCATCTTGGATGAGCTGGGATATTTACCTTTCAGCCAAGCAGGCGGAGCCTTATTGTTTCACTTGCTCTCAAAACTGTATGAGCACACCAGCGTGGTGATCACGACCAATCTGACATTCAAAGAATGGTCCGCTGTCTTTGGTGATGCCAAGCTGACAACTGCGTTGTTAGACCGATTGACTCACCACTGCCATATCGTTGAAACCGGCAATGAGTCCTACCGATTCCGCCACAGCACCACAACGGCGAAGTCACGAATCAAAGCTAGGGAGCAGAGCAAACGAGCAGGAAAACTGGAGAGAATTGATCCGTTCTGACTCGCCAACAGGGGCCAGAATTCGCTACACTAAAAACAAGCTGACCTATGTCAGGCAGCTTTCGCCCTTGGGTAATTTTAAACGCGCGCCAACACGAGACACACATACGCTTAGCTGCGTGCGGGATTTTTTCGATTGCCGGCACATGCTCGGCGGGTAAAGCAGTGGTTTGCATATTAGCCCCTTGGTTAATCAGGTAAGACCTGAAACAACCCGCCGTTACTTGGCGAGTGGGCGAATGATTACTGAAAAACGTTATGGCTAAAATGAAACGCGGATAAACGAGGTTACGCGAGTAATAACGCGGAAAATCAAGCGTGTTTTTTCTTTCTTCTGCGAGACAGGCGATCACCAAGAGCTTTTTTTGTAAGCTCGTCTAAGATACCGTTTTTGTCGTATCCAGTACCCTTGTACTTTAGAGAATCTCCCGAAAACCCGGTAAGCGGCAGCGGCACACTTTCACCCTCAGCCCACTCCCGGAGAACATGATCCAGCGTGTTTAATAGCCTTCTCGATAAGCTCAGATAGTTGGTTTGTGGCTGTTCTGTCAGTGGTAGCCTCATTGAGTACCGGCTCGGTCAGCCGGATGGGGTTTAATGAGGTTGATGGTTTGGTTTGATCCTCGGTAATTACTTTTACTTCGGTGCATTCAGGCAATGAAACTACGCTCCCACTCGCCGCCAGCCATTCGTTAAGTTTGTCTGCCCGAATATCTGAAACAAACGCAGCAACTATTGCGGAGTCTGACGAATGGTCAATTGGGCATCCGCCGCATGTTGCTTTTAGCTCGCCTTTGATTATTGCCCCACCAATTCGGGAAAACCATTCGTTAGCGGGGCTGTTCAGTAGATCAACCTCTCCGGCTACGGCGATTTTTCCTAGTCTTTCCAATTCATCGGCTATGCGTTGAGCGGCTTCTGATATTGGCTATTCGATCATTAGCGAGTGGCTCACGCGGCCAACCTTTCAATCTGTGAATACCATCTCATTCTTGTAGGCTTTCCATGATGTGCGCATGCGCCCTATGTAGTCGGTGATAAACCGTTCCTTAGAACACTGCAAATGCCTGGCAATCTCAATTGCGGTGCACGATTTCATCGTTCGGTAGAACAAATCAACAACTGTTTTTAATTCCGGCGGAAGCGATGCAACTGCGCGGCTCATAGCCATGCCCACCCATCGCGCCAACAAATGCGGATTTTTTTGGGTAGCCTATGTTTGTTTTTCCGGTGCGCTCCCATTCAGCCCATTTATTCAATTGATTGTTGATGCGCTCGATCATCGGTAATTTACCTATGCGGCCATCGCCACAGGCTGAATCTGTGCGTACAGGCTTGCTTTGGTTTGGGACAACTCCCACAGGTCTAACGTTTCCTGCATCCGTAGCCAGCTTTCCGGCGTGGTTCCGGTTAGCTTGCCGATCCTAATTGCCAAGTCAGCGGATAGTCCACGTTTTTCGTGAAGAACTTCCGACACGGTTAAACGGCTCACAGATAAACGATTAGCCAGCTCACCCTGTGTAATATCCAGCGCCGGTAAAACGTCTTCACGCAGCACCGCGCCGGGGTGCGTTGGCTTTCTGTTTGGGCTTCGTAGGCTCATATCAGTGGTAATCCTCTAAATCAACGTCTACGGCATCCTCACCATCAAAAGCGAAGGTGATACGCCAGTTGCCAGATACGCTCACCGCGTACCGCTTTGGGTTAAACCCGGTTAGACCGTGAAAATCAAAGCCGGGAATATTCATATCTTCGGGACACGCAGCGGCATCAAGCCGATCCAGTAGGCGCTCAATACGCGGTATGTGTTTTGCGTTAAGCCCCTTTCTTTCATCGTGAGAGAAAAAGCGAAGAAGCCCCTTGTGCTGGAAGTTTTGAATCATTGGCTTATTGTAATACAGCTAATTACACGCCGCCACTGGTGGTATTGGTTCCGGCAGTATCTTTGCGCGGCATTTTTCAATCATCCGGGACACCGCCGGCGAGATTTTGGGGGTAAATATTGTTACTTTTGTCAAATAATAGCCGTTTGTCCCAGTTGCCCCACTTGTCCCAGTAAAAAAGATAGGGGGGTAGGATAAATCAGGCGGTTTTCTGCGACTGTTTGAACGGGATAATTTTGCCGGAATTACCACTCTCGAATGACTGAAAAAGATTCGAGAGTGAACGCAATGATGCTTTCCGTTCCTCAAAATAATCATAAACGTTATAAACAGATTCTATGCCCTTGGGTTTGTGGTTTAAGCACATCTCGGCAATATGGCTTGGGGTGCCAAGTGCGGCAAGGTGGGTGCGGGCTGTTCGTCGTAAGTCATGCACAGTGAATGGCTCAAGGTCAGACTGAAGGCGGTACAAAGCGTGATTGATTGTGCTATCTCCCATGTATTCCGTCACCTTGCCGGGTGATTTGCGGATCATTGGGAAAACGTAATCATTAAAGCTCTTGGCCTTCTGTTCGTTCAGCACTTCAAGTGCCCAGTTGGATAGTGGAATGCGAATGGCTGATTCTGTTTTTGTCCTGTCAGTAGGGATATGCCAAACAGCGTTATCCAAATCGAACTCCGTCCACTTGGCCTGCACCAGCTCACTCTTTCTAACAGCCAGGGCAAGTAGCAACTTGATGGCAGAAGATACATGGGGTGGAAAGTTGGGCGTTGACCTCATAGCCTCATCATCAGCCGATAACACCCTTCTCCTTGGTCCCGCCTTCCCGTTTATGTCTGTGCTGTTGTAAGGGGCGGCGGGGTTTGATGTAATCAGGTGCTTCTTGATAGCAAAGTTAAAGAAGCGTTTGAGCATTTGCAGGACTTTTAAGGCGGTTCGAGTTACACCCCTATCAGATAAGGGTGACAGAACGGCCTCAATATCGGCGGGAACAATCGCCGCCACCTGTTTTTTTCCGATCACTGGGAGTGATGTGCAGCTCAAATAGGCTGGTGATACTGCCTGTGTCTTTCCAAGCCGGGGCGATCTGGCTTGCGTGGAATACATCAAACAGGGCTTTTACTGTCCCAACCTTCTCTTTAGCTGCATCTGAACGTTGCTGTTCTTTGGTGTCCCGTTCTGTGTAGCTACGTCAAACCCTTGTTTTATAGCTACACGCTGAACGGCGGCGATTTCCCTCGCCTTGGATATTGATGTGTCGGGATAGTTACCGATGGTTAGCTCTTTGGCCTTTCCTTCCATTCGATAACGTAGCACCCACGTCCCCTGCCCTGCCTCGGCTTGCCTCTTGGACATAGTGAAGGTTAGGCCCGCCACCATCAGCCTTGACCACAGGCAGTGCGGCCTTGATCCAGTTCTTAACTTGAACGTCTGATAGCTTGTTTATTTCGTTTCCCATAACCGCCCCAAATGCGTAGCTAAATCGATCTGTGTAGTTAGCAAAAGCCAAAAACCCATAAAACCGTGCTGCTATGGTAATAGCTACACACCTAGCTACACAACATCAATGCGATGTTACGGTTCATTCTGGAACGTCCAGAAACAAAAAACCCCGGATTTACCGGGGTTTGCTGGGGGTTGTGATTCTTCCTGATACGTCCTGAAAATCCCTTAAAGCTGCTTACACAGCACCTTTGAGCGGCGCTGATAGTTGTACATCTGCCGTTTTTCAATCGGCAAATCTTCCGGCGAAACGATTTTGAACCCCCGTTCGACAAACCAGTGTTCGGTACGGGTGGTTAGAACAAACAGTTTCTTCATCCCCAAGGCTTTGGCGCGAGCGGCAATTCGTTGCATCAATTGTTCGCCGTAGCCCCATTCGCGTTGTGCTGCGTGAACCGCTAAACACGCCAGTTCTGCCCCTTCTTCGGAATAAGGATACAAGGCTGCGCAGCCGACAATCATGCCGTCATGTTCAACGATAGAGAAATGCGTAATTTCGCGTTCGAGCAATTCGCGAGGGCGATGCACCAAAGTACCGTCCTCTTCGAGCGGTTCGATCAGCGCAATGAGCGCGCCAATATCGTCAGCACGGGCTTCGCGGATGCGCTCAAGCGACTCACGGGAAATGACCGTACCAATACCATCGTGGGTAAACAGCTCTTGCAGCAATGCGCCGTCTTGTTCGTAACTAATCAGATGCACCCGCGCAACGCCTTGGCGACTAGCGCGCACTGAACAAGGAAGGTAACGCTTTAAGTCAGTCGTTAGCCAATCGCCGCTTATAACCAGTTTTTGGGCGTGGTCGGCGGTGATGGCATCGAGCAATTCGCCTTTGTCGTCGGTCACGCCCCGGCTATCGGTCAAAAACACCAGCTTGTCAGCTTTCACTGCTACAGCTACCGCTTCGGCCACTTCTTCCATTTGCAGATTAAAGATTTCACCGGTGGGAGATGAGCCTTGGCAAGACAGCAGCACGATATTGCCGATGCTCAGTTGCGCGTTAAGCCCTTCGGAATCGACTTTGCGGACTTTGCCGGCGTATTGCAGATCGACGCCTTCGAGAACGCCAATCGGCTGAGCGGTGATGAAGTTGCCACCAATCACGCGAATATGCGCGTTAGCCATTGGTGTGTTGGGCAAGCCTTGAGAAAGTAGACCTTCAATTTCCAAATAGACGCTACCGACCGCATCCAGCACACAATCTAGCGTGGCCGCATCCGTGACGCGATAGCCTTTATGAAATTCGGACTTCAGCCCTTTTTCTTCTAATTCTTCTTCGATTTGCGGTTTGGCACCATGCACCAGAATCAGCCGAATGCCCAAACTGGCGAGCAGGTTAACGTCGTAGGCTAGGGTTTTGGCCAATGGGCCACTAATCGCTTTGCCACCAAAAGCGATGACAAAGGTTTTGTTGCGAAAGGCGTTGATGTACGGCGTGACCAAGCGAAACCAGCCGACAAAATCGGCCAAATCAGCCAAGCCGCTATCCTGATTTTTCGTTTCGCTCATCGATCAATATCCTAACCATACCTAAACAATTCTGTGGGAGCGCTGCCCGATAAGCCGGGTTCTGTACGGTTTCTGGAACACCAGTCACCGTGGCAATCATTCCTCTAGGCGGGCCATTACTGACCAGCTCAAGCAACCTACCCGGAAGCAGCGCGGGCCACGCCTAATGCTTCCCTACTTGGTCTTGCTCCGAATGGGGTTTACCGTACCGCTGAACGTTACCGCCAGCGTGGTGGTCTCTTACACCACCGTTTCACCCTTACCGATCTTGTTACCAAAACCGGCGGTCTATTCTCTGTTGCACTTTCCGTTGCCTTGGTCGTTTGGCTTGCGCCTCGCGACTTATAACACCCGGCCGTTAGCCGGCATTCTGCCCTGTGGAGCCCGGACTTTCCTCCCCGTGTTTTGAACAAGTCAAACATACGCAGCGATTGCCTGGGCAACGTTCCCGGCGCGGATTATCGCATGGGCTATAGGTTAGCGGGGGTTAGCGGGAATAGCAGGCGGAAGCTCGCCCTCCCCGAGCGGTTTGGGTGGTGCAGGAACGGCCTTGAAACGGAACTCCCCCTCTTTTTCCTGAAAAGTCCCTAAAAGGGTTCCCATCCCTTGTTCTGGCACCTCAGGTAACGGTGCGAATCCTTCACACGTCCGGTTCTCGGTGACGTACATCTTGTTGCTTTGGCGCAAAAGAAAGGTTCCGCCCCCCATATCCCACAATTCGGTCTTAGCCAGCGGATTTCCTAACACCATGAAGTGTTTACGTTGGCAGTCCGGTAAACGTGAAACCACCAGAAAATACTTAACCTTACTTTCCCAGAAATACGGTTGTTCACGTGCCAGCGATAGCGCATTAAAGCGACCATCAATCATGTGCGAGGCAGCATCGTCAGTACACGCCGCAAGAAATGGCAGCGTAAGCAAGGGGAGCAGGATGGCAGACAGCTTCATATAAAAGTCCTTAGCGCATTTTCCAGGAAAGAGTTTCGCCAGCCCGCAAAGGCACTAGACAATCACCACTCAGGTAAGGGTAATCGGTAGGCACGGTCCAAGTTTCTTTATGCAAGGTCACGGTATCAAGATTACGCGGCAAGCCGTACCAGTCTGGGCCGTTAAAACTAGCGAAAGCTTCTAGCTTATCCAGTGCGCCGGCCAGCTCGAACGCTTCGGCGTACAACTCAAGCGCAGCGTAGGCGGTATAACAACCGGCACAGCCGCAAGTTGCTTCCTTGGTTTGTTTGGCGTGCGGTGCTGAATCGGTACCCAGAAAGAATTTTGGGCTATCAGAGATCGCTGCAGCAACGAGTGCTTCTCGGTGAATTTCGCGCTTCAGCACAGGTAAGCAATACCAGTGTGGGCGAACACCGCCTTGAAAGATCGCATTTCGGTTGTAGAGCAGATGGTGAGCCGTGATCGTTGCTGCCACATTGGATGGCGCTTCGGACACAAACTCGGCAGCATCTTTGGTGGTGATATGTTCCATCACCACCTTCAATTTCGGAAAACGTTGAATCAGCGGCAGCAACACAGTATCGATAAAAGCCTTCTCGCGATCAAAGAGATCAACCTTTGGATCGGTCACTTCACCATGCACCAGCAGCGGTAAGCCGACGCGTTCCATTTCCGCCAGCGTGGCATACGCTTTAGTGATATCAGTGAGGCCAGCATCAGAATTGGTCGTTGCACCTGCCGGATACAGTTTGACGGCTTTGACGAAACCAGAGGCAACCGCCTTAGTAACCTCACTAATAGGCGTGTTGTCCGTCAGATATAAGGTCATTAGTGGCTCAAAACACATCCCCTGTGGCAAAACCTGAAGAATACGCTGACGATACATCTCGGCCTGCTCAACGGTGGTGACTGGCGGCTTAAGATTGGGCATCACTATGGCGCGGCCAAATTGACGAGCCGTATGCGGTAAGACTGCGGCTAAAGCCTGATCATCGCGTAGGTGAAGATGCCAATCATCGGGGCGTGTAAGGGTTAATTGCATGTTCAAATCCAGTTTTCTGACGTTAAGCGCGCCTAATAAGGAACTGCTGGATTCTAGCAGCCAGACGCTATTTTTATAGGCATTTCAGAAAACGAGAAGCTCCTCAAGGTGCGACAAAGCGTCGCATTCCAGACAGCACTAAGGCTCACGTAAAATACACTCATGTCGATTCATACATATCACCCCGCCAGTGCCCTAAATAGCCTAGTCAATCTGCGCTGGATTTCCCTTACTGGGCAGATTCTGGTGCTGCTTGGTTTGGTTTATTGGCTACAGGTTGAACTCCCGGTTGCCTTGATTACGCCGGCCTTACTGATCCTCCTACTCGCGAACTGGGTAGCACGCCAACAACTCATTCACTCATCTCAAGTGAAAGATGCCCAATTAATGAGCCATTTGGCGACTGATTTTCTGGCGCTTAGCTGGGTTCTTTACTGCACAGGAGGCGCCAGCAATCCTTTCGCATCCCTGTTGCTGCTCCCCTTAACCATGGCCGCTATTACTTTGCCCAGCCGCTGGTTATGGGCAATAACACCAATGGCCATCTTGACTTATACGGCACTGGTTTTTTTCAACATCCCCTTGCCACCCCCTCACGGCAGCCTGCAGGCACTGGATCAGGTATTAGCTGAAGCGTGCAGTATTGGCGGTTTGCATGGCGCAGAAGACTCCCCCGGCAGCGGATTTGCACTTCACGTAGCGGGCATGTGGGTCAATTTTGCAATCAGCGCCAGCATTGTGTATTTCTTTCTAGGCCGCCAATCGGCCACTTTGCGCCAACATGAACAGGCCCTTCAAACATTCCGGGAACGCTCACTACGTGAGGAACGAGTATTAGCTATTGGGCTGATGGCTGCTGTCGCTGCCCATAAACTGGGAACACCTCTATCAACCCTATCAGTAATGCTAGGTGAGCTGGAAGCGGATACGCCGGTAGAAACAGAGGATGTTTCCCTAATGAGAAATCAAATCGCTCGATGTAAAGCGATATTGGCAGAGATGGTTGCCAGCGCAACCCCTCAAAACCGCCCTGCCCTTAGCGTTACAAACTGGGTTAACGAATGGGTAGACGAATGGCACTTGCTTCGCCCAAGCGTGTTACGGCCTCAAATTACCCTACGTCGGGAAACCTCATCACCCGAAAAGCCGGAGCCTCTTATTTGCCCTGACCGAACGCTAGATCAAGCAATTCAAGGGCTTCTGGACAATGCAGCAGATGCCGTTGCGGAAAATGGCACCCATAAAACCAGCGATAACGGCCGCATCAACATTGAAATTGATTGGAATGCAGACAAGCCGGACACGCTCCAGATTGATATTCTCGATTGCGGTCCAGGTATCCCAGAAAATATGGCTGATTTACTCGGCATGCACTTTGTCACCACCAAAAATGGCCATAACGGCTCAGGCGAACATCAGGTTGGGGGATTAGGAATCGGCTTCTTTTTAACCAATGCCACCATCGAACGGTTTGACGGCAAGGTTGAGTTATTTCAGCGCGAACCTCAGGGAACTCGCACCCGAGTCAGACTGCCATTAAACAGGCTTTAAGCAGAAATATTTTCTTCAACATGAACACACCCCAAGACAACGCTTACCCCAGCCTACTACTGGTGGATGACGATGAGATTTTCCGGAAAGTGCTGACCAAAGCATTCAGCAAACGGGGTTACCACGTTGAACAAGCAGAGAGTGCCGAACAAGGCATCTTGATAGCGAAACAAAATCCGCCCGAATATGCCGTTGTTGACCTAAAAATGCCGGGGGAGTCTGGACTGCAACTGATCGTCGACTTGATAGCCCTAGACCCCAATACTCGGATCGTGATGTTGACCGGTTATGCCAGTATTGCAACCGCCATTGAAGCGATCAAACTAGGTGCAACTCACTATCTGACCAAACCAGCCAACGCAGACGAAGTAGAAGCTGCTTTGCATCGCACAGAGGGTGACCCGCTCGTCGCCCCACTAGAATCACCACAAACGATAGAGCGGCTTGAATGGGAGCATATTCATAAAGTGCTGAGTCAGTACGAAGGCAATATCTCGGCAACCGCACGGGCGCTCAAAATGCACCGCCGAAGTCTGCAACGAAAACTGCTTAAACGACCTAGCCCAGAGTGAATTAACGCCAACAAGCTCACTGAGTCAGAACTAGCTGGTTAATCGCTACTAAATCTTCTTCTGCTAGTGCCCCGACTGCAGCTTTTAACTTGAGTTGGGCCATTAAGGTATCGAAACGGGCCTTCACCAAATCCCGATAAGTCGCTTGTAACTGTTGTTCCCCATTCAGCACATCAATATTGATTCGGACACCCACCTCATAGCCCAACTTATTGGACTCTAGTGCAAGCTTCGAAGAGCCTTCTGCTACGGTGAGCGCTTTGACCTGAGCAAGGCCACTGACCACGCCCAAGTAGGCTTGTCGGGCCGTTTGTGCCGCCAAACGACGCGACGACTCAAAGGCTGCCTTGGCCGCTAAATACCCCGCCGCAGCTTCCCGTGCACGCGAACTCACGACCCCACCCTGAAAAAGCGGAATATTGAGTTGAACACCGATGACGTGTTGTTCGATATTCGCCAACCCCATCCCAAGCGAATTTCCAACTGGAATAAAGGTGTAGTCACGGGATTTGCCTGTGCTACCCACCAGATCTAGCGTTGGCAGATGACCGGCTTGCTGCTTGCTGGCTTCAAGTCGAGCAATCTCCGCTCCTGCCGAACGGGCCTGAACGGTAGGACTTTGCTCTTCGGCTGCTGCCACCCAATACGAAATTTGGCTAGGCTGCGGCAAAACAAAAGCCACATCTTCCTTAAGGGAAGACAAACGCTCAATAGACTCACCGGTCAAAATCTGCATTGCAGAACGCTTCACCTCAAGATCACTTTGAGCCGCGATCAACTGCGCCTCGGCCAAATCACGGCGAGCCTGCGCTTCATGCGTATCCGTAATCGTGGCCGTACCTGCTTCAAAATAAGCCTGGGCCTGCGCTAATTGCTGGTCTATCGCCACCAACTGTTTGGAGAACGAGCGAACGCTTTCCTCTACCAACAACACATCGAAATAAGCCTGCGCAGTCCGCAACACCAAATCCTGACTCGCTTGAGCAAAATCAGCTTCCGCCTGAGCAACTTGCAACCCACCCTGCTCATACTGCAACCAGTTTTGCCAGCGGAAGAGTGGCTGGCTCAAGGTCAATGCATATTGGTGATTTTGGTAACGGTTCCAGCTACCCACTGCAGGGTCAGTGAATTTACGCTCCACATTGTTGGCAGCACCGGTAATAGCTAAGGTTGGCAGCAAACCTGCGCGCCCTTGAGCCAGTTTTTCTACCCCACCTTCATAACGCGCTAGCGCTTCAGCGTACTGTGCATCATTCTGACGGGCTAACTGGTAAACCTGCAGTAAATCCGCAGCGAGAACGGAGGAAATAAATAGAAATGAGCCGGATACAAAACCTACTAAAACGATCAGAAAGCGTGATTTTTTCACCGAGAACAGCACCTTCCTACGTCTTAGTATCGTTTGATTGAAGGGTCGACGGTGTGGGACCAATCGTCCATACCGCCGGTCAAGTTATAAACGGCGGCAAATCCTCTGCTTTGGAGAAAAGTCGCAACCTGCATGCTTCGTCCCCCATGGTGACAAATACAGACAACCTGGGCATCAGCTTGCAACTCACTCAGACGCACTGGCACTGTATGCATGGGCATCAAGAGGGTTCCTTTGATATGCCCCATTTCATGCTCCCAAGGTTCACGAACATCCAATAACAATGGCTTGGGTTGTTGTTTGTCAGCTAACCATTCAGCCAACGCCTGAGCGGTAATGTGCTGCATTAAAAGGAAAATCCCACTACAGGCGCGACCCCTTCCAGCGGGGCAACAACCGTTTCAAACAAATTGATCGTGTTGTAGCGACCGTCTGCAGTACAGGTAATCAGTTGCGCTTCCATCACTGGTGCTTCACCCACGATAATCGCCAAGCGGCCACCGACACGCAATTGACGCAAAATTTCTGTTGGAACAACAGGCATCGAACCCGACACCACGATCACATCGTAGGGACCACGCGCAAACCAGCCTTTTGTACCATCACCCACTTCAACGGTTACGTTCTGCACACCAGCGGTTTGAAGATTAGTTTTTGCGCCTTCAGCCAGCGTTGGGCAAATCTCAACCGTCACCACATGGTCTGCACGCGATGCCAATAAAGCGGCCATATAACCAGTACCCGTGCCAATTTCGAGCACACGGTCCGTTTTCTTGACGCCCACTTCTTGCAGCAACCTTGCCTCAACGCGAGGTGGCAACATATTTTGTCCACCACCAATCGGGATTTCCAAATCCGCGAAAGCAATTGATTTGTACTCAGTGGGTACGAATTCTTCACGTTTGACTTTGAATAACAAATCCAAAACCTTGGGGTCCAAGACATCCCAAGGACGAATCTGTTGTTCAACCATATTGAAGCGCGCTTGTTCGATGTTCATACGTTTCTCCGTGACGAGTATATTAGCACAATCTAATGCTTGAAAAATGGGTTAGAAATTTAGCGCGCGATTATAGCCCGGCTTTTATTCGCGCACCTTATACCAAGCGGCATACAAGGCGGGTAGAAACAGCAAAGTGAGTACCGTAGCAACCAGCAAGCCACCCATAATCGCCACCGCCATCGGCCCCCAGAACACGCTGCGAGTTAAAGGAATCATAGCCAGAATCGCGGCTGCAGCCGTCAACATGATCGGTCTGAACCGACGAACGGCCGAGCCAATGATTGCCTCCCAGCTTGATTTACCCGCCCTCTCATCCTGCTCAATTTGATCCACCAAAATGACCGAGTTACGCATAATCATGCCCATCAACGCAATCACACCTAAATTCGCCACGAAACCAAAGGGTTGATTGAACAAGACAAGTGAAATTGCCACGCCGATTAGCCCAAGCGGTGCCGTCAGCAACACCAAGAAGGTTCGCGCCATGCTCTGCAACTGAACCATCAACAAAGTAATCACCGTCATCAACATCAATGGCATCACCGCTTTGATCGAATTTTCTGCGGTTGCAGACTCTTCAATTTCGCCCCCCATCTCCAGCAACATGCCCGATGGCAAATGATCCCGAACGCCGGCCAATGCACTTTCGATTTCCTTGGAAACCTCTGGCCCCAAGGCGCCTTGGACATCAGCACGCACGGTCATGGTTGGGAAGCGATTACGTCGCCAAACAACGCCCTCTTCGAGTTCATGGTGAATTTTGACCAACTGAGCCAACGGAACGTATTTGCCATTCCCTGCATGAATATTGATCGACGCCAGCCGGGAAGCCAGATTCCGGTCGCCCTCTGATGCGCGCAACACCACATCGATCAGTTGATCCGCTTCCCGAACCTGAGTACTGACCTGACCATTGAGCAGCGTATTCAGGTAACTGGAAATATCCAACGCTGAAACGCCCATCGCCCTCGCCCGGTCGTGGTCAAGTTCAAGTCGAATCTGTTTTACCTGATCGTTCCAGTCAAAATGAACGTCTTTGGTATGTGGGTTGGCCCGCATCACCACAGCCACTTCTTCGGCCATGCGACGCAGTTCGCTTAAGTTTTCACCACTGACCCGGAACTGCACCGCATAGCCCACCGGCGGCCCGTTTTCCAAACGCAAAACGCGTGGCCGAACATCACTCCAAGCCCCATCCTCGCGCGCAAACTCGGTCTGCAAACGCGCTCGCAACCTTTCTCGTGCCTCAATATCCGGCGGTGTAATCACAAATTGCGCAAAATTATCGTTAAACAGTTGCTGATCCAGCGGCAAATAAAAACGCGGACTACCGTTACCCACATAGGTTGCAAACTGCTTCACGTCGGCGTCGGCAGCCAGCATTTTTTCAACGTCCTCGGCACGTTTTTGGGTCGCTTTTAAGGAAGCGCCTTGCGGCAACCACAGGTCGATTAAGAGTTCTGGGCGACTCGATACGGGGAAAAACTGTTTTTTCACCACGCCGCTAGCAAAGGCTGCAACAGCAATCACAAACGCCGCCGCCGTCACCATCAAGGTAATCCGGCGATGGCGCACACAGGTTTCGACCCATCCCCGCACTCGACGGTAAAACGGCGTGTCGTAAATATCCTCACCATGCAATTGCGCCTTGGCCTGCAACTGAACAGGATCAAGCAATTTGTAGCCGAGGTAGGGCGTGAACAACACCGCAACCACCCACGACACCAACAAAGCAATCGTCACCACCGCGAAGATGGAAAAGGTGTATTCCCCTGCGGCGGAACGCGCAAAACCGACCGGCATGAAGCCTGCCGCCGTGACCAAGGTTCCGGTCAACATCGGGAAGGCGGTAGAGTCAAAGGCAAAAGTCGCTGCATCAAAACGTGACCAGCCTTGCTCCATTTTTACCACCATCATTTCGACGGCGATAATGGCGTCATCGACCAACAGCCCCAGCGCAATAATCAACGCGCCCAACGAAATCCTCTGCAAATCAATCCCGAAGGAGTACATCAGCAAAAAAGTAATGGCCAGCACCAAGGGAATCGTCAGCGCAACCACCGTCCCGGTTCGAACACCTAAGCTGAGAAAAGACACCGCCAACACAATCGCCACCGCTTCACCCAACGAGTGGATGAACAAACTCAGCGACATCTCGACCACTTCTGGCTGGTCGGCAACCACATGAATATCCATCCCCACCGGCAATCGTGCCTGTTGCCGCGCAATTTCGGCACGCAAGCGGTCACCCAAATGAATCACATCGCCGCCTTTAGACATCACGATGCCAAAACCAATCGCGTCCTGACCATCCAAACGCATTCGAGGTGCAGCGGGATCAACTGTGCCGCGATAAATTTTGGCCAGATCGCCTAAACGGAAGAATCGACCATTCGCGGCAATGCTGAGCGATTTCAGTCCAGCAATGGACTCTTCGCTAAACCCAAGGTTCACCCGCAGGCGAATTCGATCATTCGTTGTTTCAAAAAACCCCGATGGGGTCACGGTGTTTTGCCGGGCAATGGCATCTGAAATCACCGAAGGCGACAAGCCCAAGGTCGCTAATTTTGCTTGCGACAAATCGATGAAAATCTTTTCGTCCTGCACCCCAAAGAATTCAATCTTTTTAACGTCAGCCACCCGATACAGCGATTTGGCAATTTGATCCGCTTCGGCACGCAACTCGGGTAAGGTAAATCCATCACCGGTCAGGGCAAACAGGTTGATGAAGGTATCGCCAAACTCATCGTTGATAAACGGCCCCTGCGCCCCTTGCGGCAAGGTATGACGCATATCCGAAACTTTCTTTCGTACCTGATACCACGCATCTGGCACGTCCTTTTTCGGTGTGTAATCTTTGAGTTGCACAAATACCAAGGACTCACCGGGACGCGAAGCCGAACGCATCACATGCATCCACGGCGCCTCTTGGAGTTTTTTCTCCAAGCGCTCAGTTACCTGTTTTTCAACTTCTTGTGCCGTCGCTCCGGGCCACAAGGTTCTGACCACCATCACTTTGAACGTGAAATCCGGGTCTTCCGCACGGCCAAGTTTGAAGTAAGACATTGCCCCAGCGAGGCTTAACACCACCATCAGGTAGGCGATCATCGCCGGATGGCGTAAAGACCAAGCGGAAAAATTCCAAGCAGAGGTTTTGTAGCTCATTGCTTCACAGCCTTGATGGTTTCGCCTGCCGTCAACTTATGCACACCCGCCGCCGCAATCACCTCTCCTGATTTCAAGCCAGCCGACAACCGCGCCCCATCTTCTTCCCAAGCAGCTACCGTGACAGCGCGCAGCTCAATACGGGATTTTCCACTGCTATCTGCAGGTGTGACGACCCACACGGCAGGCTGTTTATCTTGCTGAAAAATGGCGGACAACGGAATTTTGATCTGAGCAGTTTTTGTTCCCGCAGCGGCAAAACTCACTTCCGCCGTTTGCCCCAAGCGTATCTGCGTCAACTTTAATGCTGGCGACGGATTGATACTCACGCGCACCGCGTAGGTTCGGGCCGGCAATTCCGACACCGCCGATATTTCCCGAATCCGCCCATCCAGTTGCACATCCGCATCGGCCCACAGTGAAACCTTGGCCGACATTCCAATCTTTAACTGGCTCACCTGCGCTTCAGAAACACTAATCGCCACTTCAAGTTGATCGGTGCGCGCTATTTTGAATACCGGCTGCCCTGCCGTCAGCACCTGCCCATCCTCCGCCAGCACGGCTGCAACCACCCCTGAATGATCGGCAAGCAAGCGGGTATAAGCCTGTTGATGGGCCAGCACGCCGGCTTGCGATTGGGCTGCTTGGAAAGCGGTTTCTTTGGCTTCCAATGCCGCCGCGCTCACAAAATTTTTCTCACGAAGCTCACGAAAACGCTTCAAGTCGCTTTCCGCCAACTTGGCTTGAGAACGCGCCGCATCAGCGTTGAGTCGGTTATCGGTCACATCCAGTTCGGCCAATAACTGACCAGCCTGAACCGCTTGGCCTAATTGCACATGCCGCGCACTGACCTTACCCGGCACGCGGAAGGACAACACCGTTTCAAGACGCGAGCGGATTTCACCAGTAAATCTATCCGTTGATTTAGCGCCCACCTCACCCAACTCCCCCACCACCATCACCCGAACCGGACGGTCAGGCGCAGCAACTTCGGGAGGCTTACTACAACCCGTCAGCGCGATAAAACAACCTAACGTAACTACCTGCAAAAAGACGGTGGGGATATATTTTCTCATGTTTTTCACTTCTCGCTGCTTAATTCGGCGGGGGAATCTAGGTAATTATTGTTGCTGACAACCGCTTTGCCACTTTTAACCTCAAGCGCTTTTCAATCCACGCTTTTGGATAACCTTTGGCCTGATACAGCTCACGCGCCCTCGCACTTGCCAGCTCCGGGTTATCAATTTCCTTGACTCGTTCATAACTCACTTGCGCCAACCAGCGCTTAAAGGGCTCTGCCTTAGGTGAAGGAATCGACTGGATGATGCGGAATAGACCTTCGGTGTTGGCACAGTCAGTCACCCGTTGCTTCCCATCAGGAGCTACCAGCTTCAACCCGTGACAAAACGTCACGACTTCACTAC
>JBEGTT010000204.1:0-11732 GCA_041179245.1 Pseudomonadota bacterium | reverse complement strand
ATCGCCTTCGGGAAGGTCAGGAAAGCGCTGGTACAAGGCCGCCGCTACCGCACAATTAAGTACGCCGTCGCCCAAAAACTCCAGGCGCTCATTGTGTGGCTGGCCGAAACTACGGTGCGTCAGTGCCGTATGCAGAAGGCTGTCATCCTCAAATTGGACGCCCAAAGCCTTTAAAAGTAACGGTGAGAAGCCTTGACTCAAAGGACTACCTCAGTGAAAAGCGCCGATGCGCTTGGGTTCAGAAGTATTGAGCCAAATGAAAAATGCTTTGCCGACAATATTTGCTTCCGGTACAAAACCCCATACGCGACTATCACGGCTGTTATCGCGGTTATCACCCATCATGAAGTAATGACCTGCGGGAACCTTGCATTCAACGCCTTGATGGGTATAGGTGCAATTTTCACGATTTGGAAATTGAGCCACTTCTGGAACAGCTGCTGGTGCATCCTGATCGTTCAAGAAATGGTGCTCAACATTGCCTAGCTTCTCAACAAACTGCTGGGAATAGTACAACCGCTCGGCATGATAATAATCTGGGGTCTGCTCGCGATTTACCGCTTCACCGTTAACCGTCAATTGCTTATTTTGGTAACGAATAGTGTCACCCGGCAAACCGACTACACGTTTGATGTAATCCAACGACGGATCTTCTGGATAACGAAACACCATCACATCGCCGCGTTGCGGATCGTTTATGGCAATGACTTTCTTGTTAATGACGGGCAAACGAATGCCATAGGTGAATTTGTTGACCAAAATAAAGTCCCCAACCACCAAGGTTGGAATCATTGATCCAGAAGGGATTTTGAACGGTTCAACGACAAACGAGCGCAGACCGAAAACAATCAGGATCACTGGAAAGAAGCTTGCACCGTACTCAACCCACCACGGATTTTTGTCGTGCAGGCGACGTTTCTTCTTGAACCAAATCAGGTCAATAAACCATAAGGCTCCGGTGACCACCAGTAACTGAAACAAAATCAGGGCAAAGTTCATTCAAAAGCTCCAAAAATCAGTTATCGACGCGCAGCACGGCCAAGAAGGCTTCTTGCGGGATTTCAACATTACCGACCTGCTTCATTCGCTTCTTGCCGGCCTTTTGTTTTTCTAACAGCTTCCGCTTGCGGCTGATGTCACCACCGTAACATTTGGCGGTTACGTCTTTGCGCATCGCTTTAACGTTCTCGCGGGCGATAATATTGCTACCAATCGCCGCTTGAATGGCCACATCGTACATTTGGCGAGGAATCAATTCACGCATCTTAGAGGCCAGTTCTCGGCCACGATATTGTGAATTTCCACGGTGAATAATCAGCGACAACGCATCTACTTTTTCACCGTTAATCAGAATGTCTAACTTGATGACATCGGCTGCACGATATTCCTTGAAATCGTAATCCAACGAGGCATAGCCCTTGGAACAAGATTTCAACTTATCGAAAAAGTCCATTACCACTTCAGCCATCGGCATTTCATATTCAACTTTTACCTGACGACCGTGGTAATGCATGTCAACCTGATTGCCGCGCTTTTGATTACAGAGGGTAATCACGTTGCCCAGAAACTCTTGCGGCACAAAAATCGTGGCCGTAATGATGGGCTCACGAATTTCTTCAATTTTGGATAAATCTGGCAGTTTGGAAGGGTTTTCTACCTGAATCACCGAACCATCCCGCATGACGACTTCGTACACCACGGTCGGTGCTGTCGTAATCAGATCTTGGTCAAATTCACGTTCGAGCCGCTCTTGCACAATTTCCATGTGCAGCAAGCCCAAGAAGCCGCAGCGGAAACCAAAACCAAGCGCTTGAGAAACTTCTGGCTCGTATTGCAGCGAGGCATCGTTGAGTTTCAGTTTTTCCAGCGATTCACGTAGCGAGTCGTACTGATTGGATTCCACCGGATACAAACCGGCAAATACTTGTGGCTTGATTTCCTTGAAGCCGGGTAGCGCCTGCGCAGCCTTGCGATCAACCCGAGTAATCGTATCGCCAACCTTAGCGGCCTTGAGTTCCTTGATACCGGAAATAACAAATCCGACTTCCCCTGCCCGCAACTCAGAACGTTGTTCTGATTTTGGTGAAAACACACCGACTTGCTCACACAACTGCGTGGCTTCCGTCGCCATGAAAAGAATTTTGTCTTTCGGACGGAGCACGCCATCAATGACGCGCACCAGCATCACCACGCCAACATAGTTATCAAACCATGAATCAATAATCAGTGCCTTAAGCGGTGCGCCAGGATCACCTTGGGGCGCGGGAATCCGCTCAATGACCGCTTCTAAAATATCCTGAACACCCAAACCTGTTTTAGCGGAACACAACACCGCATCCGTCGCATCGATGCCGATTACGTCTTCAATTTCTTGACGGGCGTTATCTGGGTCAGCCGATGGCAGGTCAATTTTATTCAGCACCGGCAGCACTTCGACATTCAGCTCAAGTGCGGTATAGCAGTTAGCCACCGTTTGGGCTTCAACGCCTTGTGAAGCATCAACCACCAACAGCGCGCCTTCACAGGCTGACAATGAACGCGAAACTTCGTATGAGAAGTCGACGTGCCCAGGGGTATCAATCAAGTTGAGGTTATAAATTTCGCCGTTACGCGCTTTGTACTGTAAGGCAGCGGTCTGGGCCTTAATGGTAATCCCTCGCTCTTTTTCGATATCCATCGAATCAAGCACTTGAGCCTCCATCTCACGATCAGACAAACCACCACATAGATGGATAATCCGGTCAGCCAAGGTTGATTTACCGTGGTCAATGTGAGCGATGATGGAGAAATTACGAATATGGTCCATGCCTTCAAACCTTGTATTTATGGGGATCCTACAGCTACTTTAGCCTTCGGATGGGCGCGAATTATACCTTGAAGTCACACCATCAGGCGGCAAGCACCGAGGCTCTTTGCGGATCAAGTTTTGAACTGACTCACCGCCCCATGCAACGAAGATGAAAGCTGCTGCAAGTGCTTTGCTGCGGCAGCAGTGTGCTGCACGGATAAGGCACTTTCTTCGGACATCTGCGCAATTTGTTCCAACTGACGAGCAATCAACTGACTCGATGAACTTTGCTCTGCTAGCGCCGTATTGATGTCATTTACCACCGTGGTCACCTGGTTAGCCCCGTGACGAATCCGATCAATCGATGTACCCGCTTGGCTAGCTAACGCCATTCCGCTCGCCACCTGCTCCACACCAAGCTTCATCGCACCAACAGCATCCTTGGTTCCGGTTTGAATCTTGGAAACCATGCCAGCAATTTCGGTGGTCGACAGGCTGGTACGTTCCGCCAATTTTCTCACCTCATCCGCGACCACCGCAAAACCACGGCCTTGCTCACCTGCCCGCGCCGCTTCAATCGCGGCATTTAACGCCAACAAATTAGTCTGATCGGCAATTTCTCGGATGGTGTTTACAATGGAAGTGATTTGCTGCGACTGTTGGCCCAGCTCTTCAACCGCAGCCGAGGAGGTTTGCACTACCGTAGAAATTTTTTGCATTTCAGCGGTGGCATTGTGAATCACTACCGTCCCTTGTTTGGACAACTCACCGGCTTCTTGCGAAAGCACGTGCGCTTCGTTAGCGTTTTCGCGAACCTGACCAATGCTTACCGCCATTTCTTCGACACAAGAGGCCATGGTTGATGCCGCATCACTCTGTTGTTGCGCATGGTCAGCAACCTCTTCAGACGCATGTAACAACTGATTGGCAGCAGAAGCGACTTGTTCTGCATGACTGGTAATCCCCGCAATCATGCGATGCAGCATCTTCACCATCGACTGAATGGAAGCCAGTAGGCTGGTGTTATCCCCCTCGGCACACGGCACAGCACAAGTCAGGTCACCGGCAGCTATTGACCTTGTCACTGCTGCCGCCAGTTCAGGATCACCGCCTAGGGTCTTTAGGATATTGCGTGAAAGATAGGCTAGAGAAGCGGCGATGAACCCACCAATCAAGATGCCCCACAAAACAAACCAGAACGCAGACTGACGGAATTTGGCTTCAACATCATCGATGTAAATCCCGGAACCAATCACCCAACCCCAAGGCTGGAAACCTTTCACATAGGACAGTTTCGGCACAGGCTGTTCTGCACCCGGTTTGGGCCAGACATAATCTACAAAACCGCTGCCCGATTTTTGGACCACCCGGTTGAATTCCACAAACAGAAATTTGCCATTTTTATCTTGGATTTTGTCCAGCATCGTGCCGTCCAATGCTGGCTTAATCGGATGCATGATCATCCGGTCATCCAAACCATTGATCCAGAAATAATCATCGGCCTCATATCGCATTTGACGAATCACCCCCATCGCCAACGTTTTCGCTTCTTGTTCGGAATACTTACCCTGACGTTCAGCCTGATGAAAATGGTCGGCCACGAAATAGACTGCTTCGACTAGATTGCGAACTTTGTCTTGTCGATCAGACATTAATTGTGCTTTTTGTAGATACAGTACAATCCCGAAAAAAGCGCTCAACGCCAAAATGGTCACCACGGTGATCGTAATCAATCGCATTTTTAGGGTGATGCCTCGTTTTATTTCCATGCTGAACTCCTACGGTTTTCCCGTTAATTATTAGAACAAATCACTAGCACTCACCCAGCGGCCCTTGCCCAGCCGCTTGGCCTCATACATCGCCAAATCGGCGCTGTGCATCAACGATTCAGCATCAACACCATCATCTGGGTAAATCGCCACACCTATCGATGCCCCCACACAACACTCCAATTTATCCACCTCAATCGGCTTTGCAACAATCTTCACGATTTTTTCAGCCACTACGGTGATGGCCTCCTGACGTGATACCGACTTCAGCAGACAAGCAAACTCATCCCCACCAAATCGAGCCACCGTATCGGACTCGCGAATACAGCTCATCAATCGCTTGGCAATTTCTTCGAGAACCCCATCACCCACTCGGTGACCAAACGCGTCATTGATCGACTTAAAACCATCGAGATCGACAAAAAACACCGCAAAACGGTGTTGATCTCGACGAGACTCACTCATCGCACGCCCTAAGCGATCAAGAAATAGTGCTCGGTTCGGTAAGCAGGTCAAATGATCAAAATGAGCGAGTTGGGACAATTCTTCTTCAAGCATTTTTCGCTGAGAAATATCGTGATGCACCGCAATAAAGCGCTGGATGGCACCGTTTTTCCCAAGAACGGGCGACACGGTTAACAAATCGTTAAATAGAGAGCCATCTTTACGACGGTTAACCAGTTCTCCACGCCAAGTTGCGCCTGACAAAATAGTCGACCACATTTGAGAATACAAAGTAGGAAGCTGGAGTCCGCTTTTGAGTACCGCCGAGGTTTTGCCGATGGCTTCTTGCGCGCTGTAACCCGTTATCTGCGTAAAGGCTGGGTTAACGTACTCAATCAAACCATTCTGGTTGGTAACCACAACACCATCACCAATGGCATCAATGGCCTGCGATTGCCATGCCAATGCCTCCGCTTGTCGGCGACGATTCTGCAAAAAGGATTTGATGGAAAACATGCGTAGGCCGTCGGTTAATCTCAACCTGCATTATTCCGGTGAGATCAGCAAGAAAACTGACATTGCCTGACATTAAGCTGACCGATCAGGACTCCATTCGCTCGCGTTCGAGCAACGGATAGGAAAATGCATAGCCCGTTTGTCGAACCACGCGAATAACACCTTCTTCTAGCCCTGCTTGAGTCAGCTTTTTACGCAAGCGACTAATAATCGCTTCCAAACGCCTAGGGTCATAATCTGCGTAGCGATAGCCCAAGGCCTCAATCAACTGTTGGCGAGTTGCTTGTTGCCCCGGCGTGCGTGACAATCTTGAGAGTAACAACGATTCGGAACGAGTCAAAGCCAGTCGCTCGCCCCCCTCAAGTTGCAAAACCTGATCCAGCAAAAACAAACGCAAACCCTGCGTTGGTCCAGTCGTATGCGGCAGGCGACGAGAAATCGCGCGAATAACCAAGGCCAACTCTCTTAAATCGACAGGCTTGGTCAAATAGGCATCCGCCCCTTCTTGCATGCCCTGAATCCGATCGGCAATGTCGCCTCGTGCGGTCATCAGTACGATGCCGGTTGCCGGATGGGTTTGCCGGATACGACGGGCAATCGAAAACCCATCCTCACCGGGCAGCCCAACGTCTAACACCACGACATCAAAACTTTCTTGTTGGAGTGCCACATCAAATTCCCCACCATCCAAACACGGCGTGACTTGAAAGTGTTCGTGACGCAAAACAAAACTCACTTCATCCAGCAAATCTGGGTTGTCTTCTACGATGGCGATCCGAATCATGCAACCGCCCCACCGTCTGGTAACCAAAACTGAACCACGCCTGACCAACCACTACGAGTGCTTATTTCAGCCCTGCCACCATGCCGTTCGGCAATCCGACGAACCAGATACAACCCTAATCCCGTGCCGGCAATGTGCGCATGGTTATCGCCCCGAACATACTTACCGAAAATATCGTCAGCTCGTTCGGGGGCTATGCCCGCCCCTTGATCCACAATAATCCACGCCACCCCTGCCTGACCGTCAACCATTTTGGCTTCAACAATTACTTCAATTGGCGAGCCTTTCGGCGAATATTTCAGCGCGTTATCGATGAGATTCCCGAGAGCAACCTGTACCAGCGTGCTATCAGCAGAAATAAATAACATTTCATTCGGTGCAACCAAATGAATACGTTGATCGACGTTATCTAGACACGCATCAATCACTTCTCGAACCAAATCCACCGCGTTGCTTTGGGCGCTATGTAAGGTGAGGCTGCTATCTTCTACTCGATCTTTGGCTACAAACTGTTTAATCAATCCGTTAATTCTCCCCACCGATCGGCGAATTCTGTGGTGCCTTTGGTGACGTAGCTCAACGTCTTTTTCATCGTTTTGCTGCAAATACTCCAATGACTGAACAGCACCGTCAATTACTGCTAAAGGAGTTCGCAGTTCATGGGTAAGCATCGCCACAAATTGCCGATGCTCATTTTGTTCACGACGTTCTTGGGCAACTCGAAACTCAGCTTGAGCTGCCAGCAATACCGCTTCTCGATGACTTCGTTTAAGCACTTTAAAGCGTGTTGCCACCGCGATATGCATAGCCAGAATATTGCCTAGAATCGTAATTTGGCGGTTATAAAGCTGCCAGTTCTCCCCCGGCCAAATTCCCAACAAGGTTAGGCCAATCGTAATCACCCCCAAGTTGGCGATAATGAATCCACCAAAAATCCAAGCGCTACCGGTCTCGCCCATTCTCCAACGTTGATAAGCTAGCCAAATACCAACCGGCCCAAAAAATAATACCGACACCATCAACACCAGAACAGCTTCGGTGAAATATCCCAAAAATACGGCCGGTAACAAGGTCAACGGAATCAATAACTGCGCTTGGAAAAAACGATGCGGCCACCCCGAGTGTTTATCAATGCGAAGTAAACGGCGGTACAGGGGTGCCGACGAGGAAGATGTCAGAAAAATGAATAATCCCACCCCTTGATCGGTAACCGAGGGGTACTCGGGAAAAACAAATTGTGAGGCTAAGCCATTCCCCGCAAAATACATCAGCGACTGCATCAGCATAAAAAGTGAGAAATACCCATGCAGCTCGTCTTTCATCCAAAACCAGTAAAGCAAATTAATCACGAGTAGCGTAGCAATCAACCCAAAGTAGGCACCCAGCCCTAAATACTCAAGGGACTTAGCTTGCTCAAACGCCAAGGGACTCACCAAATCCACCATCAAAATCGACGTGCTGGTGGTTTTTAGGCGGGCGTAAAAAACACGTTCGTTCTGATCAGCAAAGGGAATTCGCGCAATAAATGCCCGGTAAGGAACTTCCCTTGCCGAAAACGGCAGTTGGTCACCATAGTCCCGTTCCTCGAAAGAATAGACTTTCCCAGACACGGATTTTTGCGGAATAAACAGACGGATGCTGTCGATGAAAGGTGGATGCATCGTCAGCCAATACTCCCCTGGCGCTTCCACCTGAACTACCATGCGCAGCCAAAATACCGAATGGCTATAACCCTGACTAAGGTTGTGATCCAAAGGGATGAATTGGTCACTCTGACTGACCGTTTGAATGGTCTGTGTGCCTGCTTTATCTTCCAAAACTGCCAGCGATTTAATTCTCAGCGACTCTGAATTGGCACTACCGGCTAAACACAGGAGTGAAAAGGCTAAGATGAAGTACACGAAACATCGACGTAAAACGTTAGGTATCACTACCACTCCCCTCTATTCCAGCCCAAGAGAAGTACGAACGTGTGGAATTTCTTCGATGGTTTTTGCCAGACAAGCTTCAAATTCATCCTGCCAGATAAGTTTTTACAGCTGATTGATCCAAAAAATAATGGCAAATTTCCTGATGATCTTGTCCATTTCCTTTTAACAGGACGGGAACCAATTCATCGTAGCGCTCCTCAAGCAATGGATCGGCATCGACATCCAATACCTGCAATTGAGCGCCGAATTCAGCTAGCAAAGGCGCGAGTGCCAATTCCATGTCGTGACATAAATGGCAGTAACCGCGACTAAGTAGCGTTAATTGTTTCGCGGTCATCAACGCGCCTGATAGAAACAGCCGCTGAAGGGCCAGTTGTTACCTCAAGCTGCTTGTGTCTCATGGCAACCCAGCCCAACGCGATACCTAGAAAAGCCCCGCCAAGTGCGAACAAATCCCCACCTAAAAACTGCCCTATAGTCGCTCCCAAAATACAGAGGACAAGCGGAAACACATAAACGGCCAATGCGGCTTTTCTGACTATGTCAGGCGCAACCATCAGTGAAACCCGATCGCCGACCTGAGCATCTATCGTATTCAGAACTTCATAAGTCTTTGTATGACTCGATAATTGAATAAGGCTTTGCCCACCACAGCCGCCTGGTTCATGGCATCGGCCACATCCCTGAGAATCAGGCAAGACAAAAGCCCGATCACCCTCAACTCGCTCGACGCTTCCTCTCGTTTCAACAAGGGAAGCTGAATGCGCGCTCTGATGGTCGTGGGGGGTATTCGAGTGATGGCACTGAGTCATGGGTGATTACCAACGGCGGTCCGGGGCCAAATCCAGCATTGGCCGAAGTTCCGCTGAAATGGCTTCGCGTGCCCGAAAAATTCTCGAACGAACCGTTCCAATTGGACAGCCCATTTGTTCGGCAATTTCTTCGTAAGAACAACCCTCGATTTCGCGCAGAGTAATGGCTGTACGCAATTCATCAGGCAGGTTATTCATGGCCCGGTTGACGGTTTCAGCAATCTGCTTGGATTGCAAAATACTTTCTGGTGTTGCCAACTCGTGAAGACCATTAGGTTCGACAAAATGCTCAGCATCGTCACTATCGTAGTCACTTAATGTCTGTACACGACGGCTCGCGGTTAATAAATGGTTTTTAGCGGTATTGATTCCAATTCGATACAGCCATGTATAGAAGGCACTGTCCCCTCGGAAATTTGGCAGAGCGCGAAAAGCCTTAATAAAAGCTTCTTGCACAACCTCTTCCGCTTCCCCTGAATTCCGAACTAAGCGGGAAACAAGGCGAGACAATTTTCGCTGGTATTTGATCACCAACTGGCTAAATGCAGCCTCATCGCCTGCTTGGGCTTTCTGTACCAATAAGTGGTCAACTTCTCGTTCTGTCATTTCTATTTATTTTGCTGATCGCTACAGCACCAATGGGGTCTAGCAGTATAGCGCACAGCCTCCCATTTCCCATAAACGCCTACGGTGGCTGTCGTGCTATATTTCGTTCCCTCTCTGAACTATTCATACTCATTTCCCTTCACGGTGCCCGCGCATGGCAATTCGGCAATTTGACGTTTTGATTATCGGCAGCGGTCTAGCGGGACAATCCGCAGCACTTCGCCTTGCAGAACACAGGAAAGTTGCCCTGATCAGCAAGCGGTTACTTGAAGACAGCGCTTCTGGATGGGCCCAAGGCGGCATCGCGGCGGTGCTGGACACTAAAGATTCCATCGAAAACCATATTCAGGACACCCTAGTTGCGGGAGCCTTTCTGAATGATCTGGAGGCAACACGGTTTGTAGTTGAGAATGGAAAACGGGCCATTGAATGGCTAATCGAACAAGGCGTGCCGTTTACACAGGACAGTTCCGGTTACCACTTGACTCGCGAAGGTGGGCATAGCCACCGACGAGTGATCCATGTTCAGGATGCGACAGGTCAAGCAGTTCAAGACACCTTGATTCCAAAAGTCCAAAATCACCCCAACATTACCGTTTTTGAACACCATATTGCGATCGACCTAATCACCAGTGAAAAACTGGGGTTGGCCGAAAAACGCTGCCACGGTGCTTATGTTTTAGATAACCAAACGGGGGAAGTTCACACCTTTGCAGCCGCTGACACCCTGCTAGCCACAGGTGGTGCTGGAAAAGTTTATCTTTATACGACTAACCCAGACACCTCAACGGGTGATGGGATAGCGATGGCTTGGCGGGCAGGCTGCCGCGTAGCCAACATGGAATTTATTCAGTTCCACCCTACTTGCTTGTATCACCCTCAGGCTAAATCTTTCCTGATTTCTGAAGCGGTTCGGGGTGAAGGTGGTTTACTCAAACTACCCGATGGCACGAGATTTATGCCAGAACACGATGAACGTGCCGAACTTGCCCCAAGGGATATCGTCGCCAGAGCCATCGATTTCGAAATGAAAAAACGTGGGCTGGACTGCGTGTTCCTCGATATATCTCACAAAGGTCGTGACTTCATCCTTCACCACTTCCCCAACATCTATGCTCGCTGTTTGGAATTGGGCATCGACATTACACAACAACCGATCCCGATTGTGCCAGCCGCCCATTACACCTGCGGCGGCGTTGTGGTTGACCAACATGCCCGTACAGAACTTAAGGGTTTATATGTTGCCGGCGAAGCATCCTGTACCGGCTTACATGGCGCAAACCGTCTTGCCTCCAACTCGCTGTTGGAATGCATTGTTTATGCAGAGGCTGCGGTTGATGACATGTTGAAGCAGGCCCAAACGGCAATCCCCTCGATCCCGGATTGGGACGAAAGCCGTGTTGCTGACGCGGACGAGGAAGTCGTCATCGCTCACAACTGGGATGAACTACGTCGTTTTATGTGGGATTACGTCGGGATTGTACGAACGACTAAGCGTCTAACACGAGCACAACACCGGATTCGGCTGCTGATGCGCGAAATCGAGGAGTTCTATTCGCACTTCCGAGTTAGCCACGACTTGATTGAACTGCGCAATCTGGTGGTAACGGCTGATCTGATTGTGCGTTGCGCCTTGAAACGCAAGGAAAGCAGAGGGCTACACTTCAGCCGTGATTACCCAGAAACCCTCGGCAAAACCAAAGATAGCGTCATTCGCAAACGCTAAATTTTCGGTGTTCGCGCTACTAGTGGTGCTGATACTGGATGACTTTCCCACTGCAACCAAACCCGTAAACGCCTAAAGTCGTCAGCAGAAGCAGAATCAGCAAACACCCACCAATACTGTATGTCCCCATTGGGAAACTCGGCAGAAAATGCAGTTAACCAAGGGTGAATTAAAAAGCTTTGAACTTTATTTGCTTGAACCCAAGCCGAATCGACCAAAACCGTCATCCGCCCCTTTGGTTCAAGACGTAATCTGCAAGGTACTGTCGGCCTACACTCGACGTAAACTGCATTTGCCACCAATATCACTAAGGCGGCAATACGGTACACCAGCGGCCAAGTCATCTGAATCAAGGC
>JBEGTT010000203.1:0-13761 GCA_041179245.1 Pseudomonadota bacterium | reverse complement strand
GTCGACGCTGTGGTGAGTACTGACAATGGCAACTGACCCAGTTCTGCATGGGGCACCACGAGCAAGGTCGTCGCTTTGTCCCAAGCGGCTTCTACGGGAAGCATCAGCTTTTGATAAAGGCCAAAAGAAACCGGCAGATCGAACGGGGGAATTGCATCAATCGTGCTGACATCAGGATTCAACGATTTGCGTAGTTTGGCAACCCCGGCGGCCATCTGTTCCCGCGTTAGGTCAACCTGCGCAAACTGATGCTTCCCTTCGTGACTCACCGCCCAAACTTGCCCCCCTTCTTCGCCGAAGTACCACGACAAAAGCACTTCACCAGGCCTAAGCATCTTTTGGACTTTAGCCATCCCGACAGGTTTAGGATCAACGAGCTGCGCATACTCTGGAAAACGCTTCTGAATTTCAGCCCGTAGCTTGTCGCGCCCCGCCTTCAATTCATCAATGTCTGAACGCATCTTGGCCTGAATCGCTGGCAATTGTTGCTCGGGGCGGGCCGACAGCATCTGCGTCAGAATTTCATTGAGCGAATTCATTCGCCGCTGGGCGTCTTGTTCGTTACGCGCCAATTCCGCCAATGCTGGGTCACTAATCGCCGCGCGCGCCGCGCTGCTGGTTAAAGCGCGTTGCACCGAACTCCCTCGGGCCAGATCAGCCAACACAAAGGATTCGTTAATCGGATCGACACCCTCAGTCGGCAATTTCCGATGGTGCATTTCCGCCAGCAAACGAAGGTAACTTTCCAGAATGGTCACCAGTCGTTGCTGACGGCGCACGGTTCCGGCTTCCGCTTCGCTGTCATTACGCGCTTGATCGACCAACACTGGTACCGCCTGCTTGAAGGCTTGGAACGCTGCATGATGCTCACCCAAGGCCGCCAAAGTCATCGCATGAAAAGCACGAACTTCCGCAGTTCGGCTAGATTTTTCGCCTAAGCGCTGGCGGGTGCGTTCGAGCATTTTGCCCGCCATCTGTTCAGCAGACTTGGCTTGCCCTGACCGCAACGAGGCCAATACCCAATCCAGATCGCCTCCACCGACCTTTTCTACGAGCACTGGGTCAATTTTCAGACCCGCCTGCATTTCTTGGAAGACCTCAATTGCCGCTGGATATTTCCGCTGCGCCACCAGCGCAGCGCCATAAGCCCGGCGTGCGTTAGCTAACTGGATCGAATTCGCCGCAGCACCGCTTTGCATAAAGGTTTCGACCGCTGCCTTGGACAACAGTGCCGCTTCGGCGTAACGGCCTTGTTCCGCAATAATCAGGGACAACAAACGTAAGCCTTGTGCCACATCGGTAGAGTTCCGCCCAGTCCGTTCCAGCGTCATTTGCAACACACGGCGTACCGTAGCCTCCGCTTGCACCACCTTCCCTTGCGCCAATAAGCCGTTGGCCACATTGCGATGAAAACTTTCCCGATTCCGGTACAGATTTTCCATCGTTGGCGTATCCACGCCCGTCGCGATAATGTCCGGATTTTGCTGAATATAAATATCGTTTTCACGAACCGAGTTGCGATAAGCCGCTTCTGCTTCCGCCGGTTTACCTTCTTGCATCAGCACATCACCTCGTGCCCGTTCAAAATTTGCTTGCCAACCATGGCCAAAAGTCATTGCTGAGGGTTTACTGCGCAAAAAGGTGATTGTTGAATCCAACTGACGCAGGTAATCCTTGGCTGCGACCAAGTCACCGACCGCCAACGAAATTGAAACCGCATTCGCGTAAGCACCGGTAAACTGCCCCATTTGGTTAGTCGGAATACTTTTTAATGCTTCTTGGAGCAGCTTCTCTCCCGTCAGCAAATTACCGCCCTGAACATGCGCCATCGCCAACATCCGAATGGCTCGTGCATACGCACCAGTGCCCACTTGCCCATAATTTTTAGCTTTTTCCCAATCCTCAATCTGCTGCGTTACTCGCCCGACTGCCGCAGCCGCTTCGGCTCGATTGCGATAAAACTCAAACAAGATTTTTCGATCATCCGTGGCTGGGGGCTCGGCATTCGCCGCAGCTAAAGTTTTAGCGGCCAACTCGGGCTCGGGCTTGTAATGATCCAACATGCGGGTGATGTCACTAATCGAACGAGGTGGCAAATGCAGCACTTCAGCCGGCACATCAATATCGGCTGCCATCGACAAAATCGGACACAGGCACACCATCGCTACAGCCAAAGCAAAGCCGAGTGGGTGATAGAATCGACACTCATTTTTATCCTGTTTTTTGATCTGCTTCATTGGCTGCTCCCAAGCATTTTGAACTGCAACATTAACGTCTTTTCGCTAAAAAATCATGACCCAAGCTGCCCTGCCCTTTGCCCTCTACAACGCCTTGTCTGACGAGGAATGCCAAACCCGCATTCGGGATGCTCGTGCCCAACTGGGCAAGCGCGCCGTGTTGCTTTGCCATCATTACCAACGGGCAGATGTTTATCAACACGCGGACTTGACCGGCGACTCTCTGAAGCTATCCCGCCTTGCCTCACAAACGGATGCGGATTACCTGATTTTTTGCGGCGTGCATTTCATGGCCGAAGTCGCCGACATCATGTCCAAGCCAAGCCAAACCGCCATCCTTCCAGATATGGCCGCAGGCTGTTCAATGGCCGACATGGCGAATCTGGCCAAGGTCGAGCGCTGCTGGCGCGAACTTGCTGACGTGCTACCCGACGTTGAACACGAGGTCACGCCGGTCACTTACATTAACTCTGCTGCCGACCTAAAAGCCTTTTGTGGAGAACATGGCGGCATCGTGTGCACCTCGTCCAATGCCGGCACCATTGCCCAGTGGGCATTTGAACGCCGCCCCAAAGTGCTGTTTTTTCCCGACCAACATCTAGGGCGCTGGACAGGCCACAAAATGGGTTTCCCGATGGAACAAATGGTCGTTTGGGACCCCGACTTACCGCAAGGCGGCCTGACCAACGAGCAGATCAAGGACGCCAAAATTCTGCTGTGGAAGGGCCATTGCTCTGTCCATCAAATGTTCCAGAAATCGCACATTGATGCTTTCCGTGCCAAACACCCAGATGGCCTTGTGATTTCCCACCCAGAGTGCAATTTTGAAGTGTGCGCAAATTCTGATTACGTTGGTTCCACTGAGTTGATCGTTAAGACCATCAAGGAAGCCGCTGAAAATACCCACTGGCTAGTCGGCACCGAGCTGAACTTAGTCGACCGCTTGGCCAAAGAAGTTCTGCCGCAAGGCAAAATTGTCCAATTCATGTCACCCATGATTTGTATGTGTTCGACCATGCAGCGGATTGACCCACAGCACTTGGCTTGGACGCTAGAAAACTTGGCTGCTGGTCATGTCGTGAATCCCATCAAGGTGCCCGAGCACGAAGCGGTACTCGCCAAACTGGCGCTTGACCGGATGTTATCTGTTTCTTAAACCACTCAGAAAACGCTAGGGCATGACGGACCTTCTTCCGGACAACATTCCCTGGACTTCCGGCAACTACCTGAAGTTGCACACGGGCGGGAATGAGTTTTTTCCTGCGCTGATTGCGGCCATTGATAAGGCCCAGCACAACGTTTTTCTAGAAACCTACCTCTACGCCGATGACCTAACCACCGCTGCCATTACAGAGGCACTCCTGCGTGCAGGCATGCGGGGCGTTCAAGTACAGGTCTTGGTGGATGGATTTGGTTCTCGCCATTTTTTTAGATCTCTTGCGCAGACCTTTCAAGGAACCGGTGTTCGATTTCTGGTGTATCGCCCAGAACATAGGTCGTGGAAATTTCGCCGAAGTCGCCTGCGACGCCTACACCGCAAACTTGCCGTAGTGGATCATCACATTGCCTTTATTGGCGGCATTAACATCATTGACGATAACAACACACCGCCGGGCCTATCTCCCCGTTTTGATTTTGCCATTGAAGCCAGCGGCCCTATTGCACAACAAGTGCACCACGCAGCCCTTCGTGAATGGGCTTTAGTCGCGCGGAGTGGTTTTCAGTCTCACCTTCACCACTGGCGGCAACATTGGACAGCTGAATACCGCCAACTTAGCCACCGCCTTCGACAGAGCCTGATGGTCAGCACGGCACAAAAACAGTTAACCAAGCCTGGCCAAGTTCGTTTTTTACCCAGGGATAACACCCGCCACCGGCAGACCATTGCCAATGCCTACTTAAGCGCCATCGAATCGGCCCAGCAACACATTATCTTGGCGCACGTCTATTTTTTACCCGGCTTTCGTTTCAGACATGCCCTTCGGGAAGCCGCACTACGAGGTGTTCAGGTCACCCTTTTGCTACAAGGCACCAGTGACCACCCTTTATTGCAATATGCCACCCAAGCTTTGTATGGAAATCTTTTGCGAGCCGGCATTGAGTTGCATGAGTTTACCGGTGGATTTTTGCACGCCAAAGTAGGGTGTATTGATGGTCAATGGTGCACGGTGGGTTCATCAAACATTGATCCTTTCAGCCTTTCGCTTGCCCATGAAGGCAATCTTGAAATTAGGGATAGTGAATTTGCTGGCGCCCTTGAGCAGCGACTGAAGACAGCCATTGAACAGCAATCACGGCAAATCACCCTAGAACAACTCAAACATGCTGGATGGTGGTCTCGCGCAAACCGCTGGCTCGCCTATGGACTTGTTCAGCTGCTCATTAATTTTGCAGGTTATGGCGCTCGCCGAGGAATGGATTGAAACACCCATTCCCAAACAGTAGCCAAACCACTAGCCGCTAAACCATCTGGCACAGCCTGCCCCAAAAACCGTAGCGCATCCACCAACTGAGGGGCCGGGTTTTTATGGTTCAACGCAGGAGCCAAGGTCTGTTTGGAAAGTTTTTCTCCTGCCGCATCAAGCACTAAGGGCAAGTGGACATACGTTGGCGTCGGCAACCCCAAGCATTGCTGTAACCAGATTTGCCGGGCCGTTGACACCAGCAAGTCCGCACCCCGCACGACATCGCTCACACCTTGCCAAGCATCATCAACAACCACTGCCAACTGATAAGCAAACAATCCATCGGCTCGCAACAATACAAAATCGCCAACCGCTTCAGCCAAATTTTGTTGCTGCTCGCCTAACCAGCGATCAACAAAAATAATGGGGCCATCCGTAACCCGCAACCGCCATGCCGGCAAACGCCCGAGCGGAAGAAATTTATGTCCTTGACGACAGGTTCCGGGATACACCCGCCCGCCATCAATGGCTGCACCGGCACCACTATCAGCAATTTCCTTGCGGGAACATGAGCACGGATAGACAACACCGCGACGCTTCAATTCTTCAAGCGCTGCCCGATAGGCATCTAGCCGCTGGCTTTGAACGACAACCGGACCATCCCATTCAAAACCAAAAATTTCAAGCGTACGGAGAATGTCATTAGCGGCACCCGGAACACAGCGGGGGATATCGAGATCTTCCATTCGCACCAGCCATTGGCCATTTTGCGAACGGGCATCCAGATAACTCCCAAGCGCTGCGACCAGTGAACCAAAATGCAACGGGCCGGTGGGAGAAGGGGCAAATCGACCGATATATTGCGTGGGAACCTCAGTCACCCTTACAACCCCAACTCACTCCACATCGCATCAACCTTGGCCTTCACCGCTGCATCCATCACGATGGGTCTTCCCCATTCGCGAGTGGTTTCACCGGGCCATTTATTGGTGGCGTCCAGTCCCATCTTGGAACCGAGGCCGGAGACCGGGCTAGCAAAGTCGAGGTAATCAATCGGGGTGTTATCAACCAGCGTGGTGTCGCGAGTGGCGTCCATTCGCGTGGTCATCGCCCACATCACTTCTTTCCAGTCGCGCACATTGACATCGTCATCGACCACGATGATGAACTTGGTATACATAAACTGGCGTAAGAAAGACCAGATACCGAACATCACTCGCTTGGCGTGGCCCGGATACTGTTTTTTGATGCTGACCACCGCCATACGGTAGGAACAGCCTTCGGGCGGCAAATAAAAATCCACGATTTCCGGGTACTGCTTTTGCAGCAGCGGCACAAATACTTCATTAAGCGCAACGCCCAGCATGGCGGGTTCGTCCGGCGGCTTGCCGGTATAGGTCGAGTGATAAATCGGGTCTTTACGCATCGTGATGCGCTCAATGGTAAACACCGGGAATTCAGCTTGCTCGTTGTAATAGCCGGTGTGATCCCCATACGGGCCTTCTAGCGCCATTTCATCGGGGTGAATCACGCCCTCCAGCACGATTTCAGCGTAAGCGGGTACTTGCAAACCATTGCCTTTACATTGCACCAGTTCGGTTCGACTACCGCGCAACAAGCCCGCAAACTGGTATTCCGATAGGGAATCCGGCACCGGCGTGACTGCACCCAAAATCGTCGCCGGATCACAACCGAGCACCACCGCCACCGGAAAAGGCTGTCCGGGGTTAGCCGATTGATGATCGCGGAAATCCAGCGCACCACCGCGATGGGCCAGCCAACGCATGATGACTTTGTTTTTTGCAATCACTTGTTGGCGGTAGATGCCGAGATTCTGGCGTTTCTTGTTGGGGCCACGCGTTACGGTCAAGCCCCAAGTAATGAGCGGGGCAACGTCGCCCGGCCAGCAGTGCTGAATCGGCAGTCGTGACAAATCGACGTCTTCACCTTCCCAAACGATGTCCTGGCACGGTGCGGAAGACAGCACTTTCGGTGCCATGTTCATCACTTGTTTCAGCAAGGGAAGTTTGTCCCACGCGTCTTTTAAGCCTTTCGGTGGCTCCGGCTCTTTCAGGTAGGCAAGCAATTTGCCGACTTCACGTAAAGGCTGTCGCCAGTCGCCGCCAGCACTAACTAAATCCTCACCCATCCCCAAAGCCACCCGCTCTGGTGTACCGAATAGATTGCCGAGGACAGGCATGGTGTGACCAATGGGATTTTCAAACAGGATCGCCGGGCCGCCGCTGCGCAGCACCCGGTCACAGATTTCCGTCATTTCTAGATGCGGACTAACCAGCTGGGTAATACGTTTTAACTCGCCCTTAGATTCAAGCTGGGCGATGAATTCACGAAGGTCGCGGTATTTCACACTTCACATCTGTTCAAGCATGGCATTGGCAACATAGGCCGAAAGCGCGACCAGCATGTCAGACGGGACATCATGGAAACTAATCCCGTAGGTATAACTTCCTTTGCTTTCTTCCGTTGGCTTAACCACATTCCGGATTTGACAGTTGAGCTCTAAAAAAACCTCAATTTGTTCAACGTTTATCTTGAACTTCAGCTTAAAGCCCTGGCCAACAGCCCCCAAATCAGCGGTTGTGATCAGACTTGCCCCCCCAACACTGAGGTCAGAAATACGCAGAGAAACCAGCAAACCTCTTTCCGATGCCTGCGCAACGGCAATTAATTCCAATTGAAGCCTAGGTTTTTGGCGAATCTGGTGAATACGAACAATTCGGGGATAGGTCAGGTGCAGCATGGGATAGGGAACCATAGTCTGCTTCATCGCCGATGCATCAAAAGCAAAAGCATCTTTACCGGAAAAGAAACGCGCGGTAAATCCATCCCATTCACGAATCATCACAAATTCGCCATTGAGCGAAGGCGGCGTAACACAAACACCCTGCCCCTTGAGATAACCAATTAACTGCACTGCGTAGCGGGGGGCGTCCGGCCCTTTGGGTTGAAGCTGCAACACCGAGCCAACTCGAACTTTGGTTTTGTCCAAGGGCACATCGGTTACTTTCTTGGCTTGTGCCGCTTTTAATTTAGAGGCGTCTAAGCGCGTCCCTCCGGTACCCCGTCTAAATTTACTCGGTCCATCTGTTGATACCGCATCAGCACGTTTATGGACATGCTCATTTTCATAGCGATACAGCCCCTTGGAATACATACCGTCCAAGTCAGACTGACTGGTCACCGTCTGACCAACGACTCGGATAATTTGCCGGTCACCGTTGTACAGATTACACATGAGCTTTCCGCCCAGCTCTATTTCACCAGGCAGAACCTTGACTAGTTTGGGTCCATCGTCGAGCTTTTTCTTATTGCTCATAGCTGCCAATATCCTGATAAAACCGCTAAAAATATTACACAACCCACTACATTATTGTGTAAAAAAGCCTTAAAGCAAGCCTGCCGGTCACGCGTTCGAATCCAACGATAATGAACCCCCATCACCACCACTGCCACCGCTAATCCAACGTAAAACAAGGCTGAAAGCGATGCTCGCCAACCTACCCACGCAATCAAAATCGTTGCCAAACCGTAACACGCCATCACGGCCAGCACGTCAAAACGTCCGAATGTGATGGCGGAAGTTTTGATCCCAATTTTCAGATCATCCGGGCGATCCACCATGGCGTACTCGGTATCGTAGGCAATTGCCCAAAACGTGTTTGCCAACAGCAAAATCCATGCCTCTACTGGAATTACACCTTGATGTGCAGCATAGGCCATCGGAATGCCGAACCCAAACGCGATTCCTAAATAGGCCTGGGGTATCGCCAAGAACCTCTTGGTAAAGGGATAACTGGCTGCCAGAAATAAGGCCGGGAGCGATAAACCAACCACCAAGCTATTCCCCAGCAACAGCACTAGCAAAAACGACAAAACAATCAAAACGGCAAATAATGCCAGCGCCTCTGCAACAGTTGCCTCCCCAGTGGCCAATGGTCGCTGACAGGTACGTTCAACGTGGCCATCGAACTTCCGGTCAGCAACGTCATTAATGACGCAGCCTGCGGACCGCATCAGCACGGTGCCCAGTACAAATACGAGCAAAATCCACACATCGGGATTGCCAAGAGAGGAAAGCCACAAGGCCCACAGAGTCGGCCATAACAAAAGCAGAATACCGATGGGTTTATCCATTCGCATCAGGCGTATATAGACTGGCCAGCGTTGACCAATAACAACGGAATCAAATTTCAACATTTTTCTGCCTTCATTACGCTTTCAGCAACTCGGCTTGACTCCCTAACCATCGCTCTAAATGAGCCTCCGCCGCGACAGGATTTTCTGCCAACAACTCCTCGGCCACTCGGCGACTAGCTTCAACCCAATGCTCATCTTTTTCAAGATCCGCATATCGCAATAAGGGAACGCCACTTTGCCGGCTACCAATGAACTCGCCCGGGCCACGCAATTGCAAATCCTGTCGCGCAATCTCGAACCCATCCGTGTGCTCAAAAACGATCCGCAAACGCTCTCTGGCAGTTGGCGACAAGGGATTGCAATACAACAAAATACAGTCAGAAGCCCATTGCCCACGCCCAACCCGACCTCTAAGCTGGTGTAACTGGGACAAACCAAATCGCTCAGCGTGTTCAATAACCATCAGGCTGGCATTGGGAACATCGACCCCAACCTCAATAACCGTGGTTGCCACCAGCACCAGCACCTCCCCGGCGACAAAAGCATCCATCACCGCAGCTTTCTCGTTCGGTTTGAGTCGCCCGTGTACCAGTCCGACACATCGGCTTGGTAATGCCTCCGACAATTCTTCAAAGGTTTGAATTGCCGTCTGCAACTGCAACGCCTCGGATTCCTCAATCAAGGGGCAAACCCAGTACACCTGCCGCCCTTCTTCTAGCCGTTTCTCGGCGAAACCAACCACCTGGTCGCGCCTCGCATCACTGACTAACCGAGTCCGAATCGGGGTTCGGCCCGGCGGCAACTCGTCAATCACTGACACATCTAGATCAGCGTAATAACTCATGGCTAACGTTCGCGGAATGGGTGTTGCGGACATCATGAGCTGATGCGGATTACACCCTTTTTGCCGTAAAGCCAGCCGCTGCGCCACACCGAAACGGTGTTGTTCATCCACAATCGCTAGTCCCAACTTGGGAAATTCGACGTTATCCTGAATCAGTGCATGAGTCCCGACGACCAGCTGAGCACCTTCATGCAAAGCGGCTTGCGCTGCAAGTTTTCCGGCTTTCTTCAAACTTCCGGTCAGCCAAATTACCCTAACCCCTAGAGGCGTCAGCCAATGCTGTAGTTTTTTGTAGTGCTGCTCAGCCAAGATTTCAGTCGGCGCCATAAAGGCAACCTGATACCCCGCCTCGATAGCCTGACAAGCAGCCAATGCCCCCACGATGGTTTTACCGCTCCCCACGTCACCTTGTAGCAATCTCTGCATCGGAAACTCAAGCTGCAAATCTCCAAAAATTTCCTGCGCTACCCGAGCTTGTGCCCCTGTAAGTCCAAACGGCAAAGATTTCAGCAAGGCCGCAGCCAACGCACCTGTTGTCCGTAGGGGAGGCGCGCCAACGGATCGGCGAGTCTGATACGCCTTCCGTAAAGACAGTTGCTGCGCGAGTAATTCGTCAAATTTAACGCGATCCCATGCAGGGTGGTCACGTTCGCTCAGTTGGCTGATCGGTGCTGATACAGGCGGGTTATGTAAATAGTTCAGGGCTTGCTGAAGTGGCCACAATTCAAGTGCAGCCAGTGATATTGAATCAATCGGCTCACCCCAAACCATGCCGCTCATTGCCGAGCCAATTCGACGCCGCAGCAAGGCCTGGCTGATACCCGCCGTGGTTGGATAAACTGGCGTTAAGCCAGATGGCAAAGGTGTTTCAGTACCCACAAAACGGGTTCGTGGATGAACCATTTCCGCGCCAAAAAACCCCTGCCGAACTTCGCCAAAGGCGCGGACGCTTTGCCCACTCGATTTAGCCGCCTCAAATTGCCCAATTTGGCTGCCATAGAAGTTCAGAAAACGGAGGTATATCTCACCGCTGTCATCCTTAGCCAACACCAACAGTTGCTTACGCGGTTTGTACTGCGTGCTAACCGAAATTATATCCAGCTCTAGCTGGACAGGTTGATCCCACGGCGCATCGGTAATACGTGAAATACGGGTTTCGTCTTCGTAACGAATGGGCAAATGCAGACAAAAATCAACGGGACGCGTCAACCCCATCTGGGTTAACTTGCGCCCCGTCACATCCGCCGGCTTTTTACACCCCGACGCCGCCTTGCCGGTTTTAGTTTCAGCCAATCACCAGTACACCGTCAGCCTCGACCAACGCCCCCCGAGGAAGCTCTTTAACCCCCACGGCTGCGCGGGCAGGGTAAGGTTCAGAAAAGTGCTTGGCCATAATTTCGTTAACCTTGGCAAAATGCGACAGATCGGTCAGAAATATGTTGAGCTTAACCACATCACCTAAAGACCCTCCGGCCTCTTCAGCGACGCCCGCCAGATTCCCAAACACCCGATTGATCTGAGCCTCAATACCTTCAACCATTTCCATGGTATCGGGATCAAGCCCAATCTGGCCTGACAAATAGACCGTATTACCAACCTTCACGGCTTGTGAATACGTTCCAATGGCGGCCGGGGCATCTGCCGTTGAGATGATGATTTTGTGGCTCATAGTAGCTCCTGAAATTATTTCCGAGGGGAGAGCACGAGGGACTCAATCCCAAGCGCTTTTAGTTTGGCCCGCGCCGCATCCGCTTCGGCCTTATTCGCAAAAGGTCCAACCTGTACTTTAGTTTCAAGGGTTGAAGGAATCCCGTTGAGCGTCAGTAAGGCATGTAACTCTTCCGCCTTTTGATAACTACTGAAAACACCTGCTTGCAACAAAATCCCGCCGAGAAATCCGCTAGTCGCCACCTTGCGATGCTCGACAGTAACCTGAGTAGCAGGTGGGGACGGCTGTGGTAATGAAGGAATAGCTGGCTTAAGTGGTGCCGTTGGGATGACACCCGGCACTGGCTTGTTATTTTTTAGGTTGGATATTTTCGCCCCCCCCCCCGATTTTCTGGCCGGTGAAGCTGAAGGCTCTGCCGCTTGGGGATTTTGGTTCTCTGCTTGCGTGACAGGAGGCGTTTCCGCTTCAGGCGCCGCGTTGGTTCCTGAATTCGACACCGGCGTCACCTGCCCGCCTACCTCTTGCGCATTTTGAACGGCACTAGTACTAACTGGCTGCGGTGCATCCCGGTTATCAGGCGTATTGATTGTCAGATTTGCTGGTGGCTCGGGTTTAGTGACAACAGTCGCCGTATCCCCACCGTCGTAAAACTGGTTTTCGGCCAGAAACAGCATACCGAGTAACACGGCGATAATCACAAACCCCAAACCCAAACGACGCGCGATCTGTGCCTTAGCTAGGGCTTCGTCGCTGTGTAGGGAGTCATCCCCGCCACTTTTGGAAAACACACCGCTTTTATCCATATTCATCAGGCCCTACGTTTTTTACCTGCCAAAGCCACCACCAACGTTGCTTCTCCCAAAGGAATGTCACAACGCTCTGCAATAGCCGCTGCGTCCATACCTTGCGTCGCAAGATGCATGGCATCACTGTAAATGGGCGCGGTGTTCTGGGACATCTGAACTTGATTGATTTCGGTCTGCCACTGGCTTTGAAGCGAAGACAGATTTTTCCGAAGCTCCTTGACCTCGCCTCGCATATTTTCCATCTCTTTAGCCATCGCCTGGACTCGCGGATCAGCCAAAGGAGACAGTGTTGGTGGAGATGCCGTGCGACCTCCGACGACAGGAGGCCCGTCTTTACTGGCAACGGGTTGCACAACACCACCCCGTATGCGCAAATTCGACCCCACTTCAGCATACAAAGCCGCTCGTTTTTCTCGCTCCAGCATCTCCTTGGGATCAGGCTCATCGCTCCCAAAAATACTATTCACCAGCGATTTCAAGCCAGAGTCCGTACTAGCAGGAGCGGCCCAAGTGGATACCTGCTGCTTAGACTTGCCACTATTACCTGCAGCAGCACCAGCGACTGTATTGGTACTGCCCAAGCCGAGCGAATCGACATCCCCCGCTTTGGCGCCCATCGACAAACGAACCATCCGAACCAGAAGCCACAGCATGTACAGGAAAACGACCACGATAACGCCCATGATCACTTCCCGCAGACCAATGGCTTCCAACATCAAGTCGAGATTAAATTCTTCCATCATCGCCTCCTTGGCCCAAGCGCCTTAGTAAGCATGGCTGTACTGCACAGAAGCAACTTGCCCGGCAAGGCTGTATTCACCTTGAGAGCCTGCACTTTCAACCACCGCACGAGACGGCCAGCGAATCGCCAGACCAAGATCCACTGCACCCATTTGGCTAATGCGATATTGAAGACCAAGCGCCAACCAAACCGCATGATCTTCGGCTAAGCGCGCCGCAAGATTAGCGCCATCTGCCGCATTCCGTTCAACCGCCACGCCAAATCGTGATTTCCACCGATCGTTATGCTGATAAGCAGCCCCCCAAGCAAAACGCCAAGCATCTTGGTACGCAAAAGCAGCTTGCTGAACTGATGCAGGCTGCCCGCGTAAACCTGAAATACGGTAACGAGAAATCTCGCCAGCCGCTTCCCATTGATCCGAATAGCGTTGCCATACGGAGAAGGTTAGGCTTTCCGGGGTATCTAGCGCCAAGTCATTTGGTAAGGAATGGCGCACGGCTGAACGATAAGCCAGCCCTAAGCGCATATACGGCGCCAATTCGTACATCGCCCCGCCATTCCAGCCAAGGGCGGCATCCTCTCCCTGATACAGCGAACCGGTACTTTCTGAATGCAGCTTTAAGGTCTGATAATTCAAACCAGCCCCCACCGATAGCGCATCACTAACCCGATAGGCAACAGCCGGATTCACGCTTTGGCTTTTAATCTGCAGATGGTTGCTTTGCGCACCCGCCCACGTTGCATCAAAGCGACGATCAAAGGCATAAGGACTCATTATCGCGACACCAACCGACCAATGATCGGTTAGAAGCTTGCTGGCATAAAGATGCGGCAAAACTACAGGATTGCGGATATCGCTAGGCGACACCCCTGCCATTTCTGGCTCAGCGCCCATATCCT
>JBEGTT010000202.1:0-7316 GCA_041179245.1 Pseudomonadota bacterium | reverse complement strand
GTACCCGCCCCTGACCATCAAGGTATTTGGTGGCGGAGTGCACGACTAGATCAGCGCCAAGCGCCAGCGGTTTTTGCAGAATGGGGGTGCAGAAGCAGTTGTCGACGGCGACGAGGATGTTCTTCCGGTGAGCGATTTCTGAAAGCACTCGGATATCGGCCACTTCGGTCAGTGGGTTGGAGGGCGTTTCAAGGAAAAAAAGCTTGGTATTGGGCTGAATCGCCGCTTCCCATGCGGTGGTGTCCGTTTGGGAAACCGTGGTGGTGGTAATACCAAAGCGCGACAGAATGGTGTTGAACAGCTGTAGTGTGGCGCCAAACAGGCTATTCGATGCAACCACATGGTCGCCAGCATTCAGGTGAGCCATGCAGAGTGACAAAATCGCAGCCATCCCGCTGGCCGTTGCAATTGCTGATTCAGCACCTTCCAAGGCGGCGAGCCGCTCTTGAAACATGCTGACGGTGGGATTGGTAAAGCGTGAATAAACATTCCCCTCAGCCGCACCCGAAAAACGCTCAGCTGCTTCAGCCGCATTCTTAAAGACGTAGCTGGAAGTCAAATAGAGTGCTTCACCATGCTCATTGAATTGACTGCGAACTTGGCCTGCACGGACTGCCAGCGTTTCAAGTTCCCATCCACTCATCAAATTATCCATTAGTCGTTCTCTTCTTCAGACTGGAGATTTAGCGCGAGTTGTTGTGAAGCATTACCATCGTCATTGCCTGATTTGGGCTTGTTGCGGCGTGCTTCAGCGGCGTCCAGATAGTCTTGGTCAATATCGCCGGTGACATAAAAACCATCAAAGCAGGAGGCATCAAATTGGTCCAGATCGGGGCGTAGTGCAGAAATGGATGCTTTCAGCGCATCAATATCCTGATAAACGAGTGCATCGGCACCAATCTCTGCGGCAATCCCAGCACCAGTGCGACCTGTCGCGATAAGCTCTTCTCGCGTCGGCATATCAATGCCGTACACATTCGGGAAGCGAACGGGCGGGGCAGCAGAGGCGAAATAAACCTTTAGTGCACCTGCGGCGCGGGCCATTTCAACAATTTCTCGGCTGGTGGTGCCGCGCACGATGGAGTCATCGACCAGCAGCACACGTTTGCCCTTGAATTCTTGGCCTACCGTATTAAGTTTTTGGCGCACGGATTTTTTGCGCATGGCCTGACCGGGCATGATGAAGGTACGACCCACATAACGATTTTTGACAAACCCTTCGCGGAAAGGAATGTCTAGTGCTTGCGCCAGTTGCATGGCCGATGGGCGGCTGGAATCAGGGATCGGGATCACCACATCAATTTCATCGATCGGGATATGTTTGCGGATTTTTTCGGCCAGATGCTCGCCCATACTCAGGCGTGCTTCATAAACCGAAACACCGTCGATCACTGAATCGGGGCGAGCCAGATAGACGTACTCAAAAATACAAGGCGAGAAAATCGGCTGTTGGGCACATTGAAGGCTGTGAATCTGGTTGTTCAGGTCGATGAATACAGCTTCTCCCGGTTCAATATCACGAACAACCTTGAAGCCTAAGGTATCCAAGGCCACCGATTCGGATGACACCAAGTATTCAGTCCCTTGTTCGGTTACGTTCTCACCATAAATGAGCGGGCGAATGCCGTGCGGGTCACGGAAGGCCAGCAGGCCGTAACCGGAAATAAGTGCCACTACGGCATAGGCGCCTCGGCAGCGACGGTGAACCCCCGAAACTGCTTGGAAAATACTTTCGACATCTAGCTCAAAACCATGCGCTGCCGCTTGGAGTTCATGGGCCAACACGTTAAGCAGAACTTCTGAGTCGGAATTGGTGTTGATATGGCGACGATCCATACGGAACATCTCGCCCTTTAGCTGGTCAGCATTGGTCAGATTGCCGTTGTGGCCGAGCACTAAACCAAAGGGAGAGTTGACATAAAAGGGCTGCGCTTCAGCAAAGTTGTAGGCTGAACCTGCGGTGGGGTAACGAACGTGCCCAATCCCCATATTGCCAGGCAGCGCACGCATATTCCGAGTGCGGAAAACGTCTCGAACTAGCCCTGGGCCTTTGTGTAGATGGAAGGTAGTGCCTTCGGCGGTGGCAATCCCCGCTGCATCTTGCCCACGATGCTGAAGCACCATCAGGCCATCATAAAGCAGTTGGTTAACCGGAGTATTTGCAACAACACCCAAAATGCCACACATGGTTTTTTCCTAATTAAAACAAGTTAATACGCGACAAAAACGAAATTAAAAATGAACTCGTGAATTGACCTCGGCGGGAAGCCAGGGCGCTGCAAATAACACAGCCTGCTCAAAATAAGGGGACAACAAGGCCTGTTTCCACCAGTCTTTTTCGGGTAGCGGCGTCATCCCCGCAATGGCTACACCCAGCAAAACCAGCAGTCCGCCACGAACCAGTCCGAACAACAAGCCAAACAAACGGTCCACCATACCTAGGCCAACGACCCTGAGCAGACCGCGCAAGGCCATCCGCAGCAAACTAAAAACCAGTAATACGCCAATAAAAGCGGCGACCCAGCCAGCGATGGATCTTAGGGTGGAGTCAGCAAAAATGCCGGTTAAAAATTGTTCAGCAACCCATCCGCCAAAACGCCGAGCGACCAGAAAACCAACAACCCAACCCGCTAGTGTTAATACCTCTCCTACCACCCCTCGCCAAAAACCAAGCAATAACGAAGCAAGCAAGGCGGCGATAACGACATAGTCAAATAGGGTCATAGATGGCTAGAAATCGGTTTATTTGCTGGAAATCTGACCATTAACACTGATCGTTTTCATCTTCTGAAGGGCTTTCTCAGCAGCCTCTCGTGTCGGGAATGGGCCGGCGCGAACGCGGGTTTTATCACCAAATGGCTCAGTAAACGATTTCACGCCAATCTCGGTCAATTTGTTGCGCAAAACTTTGACATTGCCCTCACTGCTAAAGGCGCCAATCAGGATGACAAACTGCCCTTGATTAAGCGATTTTTCATGGGGAGGGGCTGTTTTAGCATTCAGAATCTCCTGAGCACGCTTGGTATCCACGACCTGAACTGGAGCAACGCTTGGTTTTTCCGGTGTGGCCGAAATTTCAGCAGCAGCCTGTTTTTGTATGGCTGATTCAGATGGAGTTGTTGGAACTGCGGGCTCCGTGGACGCCGCTATGGGTGTTGGCTCGGCCGGCGTTGATGAGGCAGGGGCTTCTTCTGGCGGTGTTTGCAAGGCCAGACGGTTGTTTAGCGGGCGATCATCTTGTCCTGGAATACGAATTTCAATGTCTTGTATTTGTGGCCCCGGATCATGATCCATGACTAAGGGGAAAATAATCGCAGCAAATAGGGATAACGCAATGGCCCCAACTAGGCGGCGGCGTGCCCGTTTTTTGATGTCTAGTTGAGAGTCTTCAGCTTCAGGCATATCAAATCCGATGCAGGGCCGTCAGCGCTTCTGCGACGGTCAGGAATGAACCAAAGGCGGCGATTCTATCATTTTCACCCGCCATTTGTTGCGCTGCAGCAAGCGCTTCTGCCGGGGAATTGTGCACACTCGCCACGCCACCAAGGTCGAGAGTTTCAATGACCTGGGCTAACCTTTCAGCGGGTGAACCCCGTTCCCCGCCCAAAGAGGCACAAAACCAATGATCTACCTTACCTTTGAGCGGCAGGAATGCGGCTTCTGCATCTTTGTCGGCCAGCATGCCAACGACCGCAAACGTCTTGTCGAAAAATCCCATGTTGCCCAGGTTGTCAGCAAGCACTGCAATCGCTTGGGGGTTGTGCCCTACATCCAGAACAATGGTCGGTTTGCCGGGGATAACCTGAAACCGGCCGGGAATTTCGGTCAGGATCAGGCCTTCGCGGCGAGCTTGCATAGGAACGTGTAGTGTTGAATTTAGGCAGTCCAGTGCAGCGAGTGCCACGGCTGCATTGTGCAACTGGACTGATCCTCGCAAACCCGGGAAGGCATAGCTGCGGCGGGTAGTTTGTTCACCTTGTTTAAACCAGTAGAACCATTGCAGGCGATTTTCGGGGTCGCGGGTAAAACCGAAATCACGGCCCAGTAAGCGCAGATCAGCGTTGAGGTGCTGGGCAGTTTCAAGCAGGCTTGTGGGTGGGTTGGTGTCAGCGCACAAGGCGGCTTTGCCGCTGCGGTAAATTCCTGCTTTTTCAACAGCAATCGCTTCGCGGGTTTCACCGAGCCAATCCGTATGATCTAAACCAATACTGGTAACGATGGCGACATCCGCATCGTAGATATTCACCGCATCCAGCCGACCACCCAAGCCTACTTCAAGGACGATGGCCTCAACTTGTGCCTCAGCAAAGGCTTCCCAAGCGGCCAAGGTGCCGAATTCAAAGTAAGTTAGCGCAATTTTTCCTGCTGCTTGGCGCGCTTTTTCTACACGAGCAAAGGCACGGCAGAGCGGGTCATCAGCAATGTTTTGACCATTGATGCGAACCCGCTCGTTATAGCGAAGCAAATGGGGGGAGCTGTAGCAGCCCACGCGATACGCTGCGTGGTGAATCATGTTTTCGAGATAGGCGCAGGTTGAACCTTTGCCATTGGTACCACTGACGGTAATAACTGGACAAAAAGCCTTTTGATCCAAGGCTTGAGATACCAGTCGAACCCGATCCAGCCCTAACACGACACCGGCTTGGCCGCGAGGATGCAGGGCTTCCAGATGGGCCAGCCAACCGTCGAGCGAGGTTGGCGGGGGCGTTGAGGTCATGAATTAGGCGGGCAAAGGGAGTTTTTGGAGTTGAGCGAGGATGCGAGCAAGTTTTTCGCGCATTTCACGGCGGTCCACGATGAAATCAACAGCCCCTTTTTCCTGAATGAACTCGGCACGCTGAAAACCTTCCGGCAGTTTTTCTCGGACGGTTTGCTCAATGACCCGTGGGCCTGCAAAACCAATTAAAGCGCCCGGTTCGGCAATCACGACGTCACCCATAAAGGCAAATGAAGCAGAAACCCCCCCCATCGTGGGGTCAGTTAGTACCGAGATAAAAGGCAAACCAGCTTCTGATAATTTGGTGAGAGAGGCGGTGGTTTTGGCCATTTGCATCAGTGAAAACAGCCCTTCTTGCATCCGTGCGCCGCCGGAAGCCGTAATGCAGATGAAAGGCATGTTTTGTTTGACTGCAGCTTCTACGCCGCGCACAAAACGTTCTCCCAACACCGAACCCATGGAACCGCCCATAAAATCGAACACAAAGGCGCCAATGACTACGGGCAGATTCTTGATGGCCCCTTGTATGACGACCAACGAATCTGTTTCATCGGTTGCCGCCAACGCTTCCACTAAACGAACGGGATAAGCTTTGCTGTCCTTAAATCTCAGGCTGTCGACCGGTAGTACTTCGGCGCCAATTTCAAAACGGCCTTCAGGATCCAGTAACAGATCAAGCCGTTGACGAGCACTGATGCGGTGGTGATGGCTGCACTTTGGGCAGACATGTTGATTGTTTTCTAGATCGGTTGCATAGAGCACGGCTTCACAGGATGGGCATTTGGTCCATAGCCCTTCTGGCAATGCAGAACGGCGCTGTTCAGTTTTTTCGCGCTTAATCTTAGGGGGAAGTAGGGTGCTTAACCAGCTCATGCGGTTTCTCCTGCTTGGTCAACGCCCTGACGCAGTTCGGCAACGAGGGCAAATACGCGGTCACAAACTGTGTCCGGGGTGGATTGTTCAATTTCTTCAATGATTCGACTGCCGACAACAACGGCATCAGCAACCGCTGCAAGCTGACGTGCAGTATCCGCATTACGAATCCCGAATCCGACGCCTACAGGAAGGCCGATCGCCTTTCGAATCCCTGGGATACGAGCTGCGACGGCGGCTGTATCCAGATTGCCCGAACCGGTAACACCTTTGAGTGAGACGTAGTAAACATAGCCTCTAGCGAGTGCTGCGACTTGCTGGAAACGATCATCAGAAGAAGTAGGGGCCAGCAGATAAATGGGATCTAGGTAATGGGCATTCATCGCGGCTGCAAAAGTAGCTGCTTCTTCGGGTGGGTAATCGACCACCAGCACACCATCAACACCCGCGTCGGCGGCCGCTTTAGCAAAAGCCTCCATGCCCATCGCTTCAATGGGGTTGGCATAACCCATCAGGACAACCGGGGTTTGCTGGTCTTGCTGACGAAATGCTGCGGTGATGGATAGTACGTCGCGCAGGCTGGTGCCTCCGGCCAATGCACGTTCAGAGGCACGCTGAATGGTTGGGCCATCGGCCATTGGGTCAGAAAAAGGAACCCCCAGTTCGATGATGTCTGCACCCGCTTTGACTAGCGTATGCATCAGCGGAACGGTTAAGTCTTTAGAGGGATCGCCGGCCGTAATGAACGGGATCAGAGCCTTGCGTTTAGCTGCTGCAAGGCGAGTGAAAGTAGCTTGGATACGATGAATAGATGACATGGTCAGAATTGAATCCCTGATTTTTCAGCGACGGTGTGCATATCTTTATCGCCTCGGCCCGACAGGTTCACCAACAGGATTTTATCTTTGGAGAGGGTAGGGGCGATTCGCGCAGCGCAAGCGAGTGCGTGTGAGGATTCTAGTGCTGGAATAATGCCTTCAAAACGACACAGGTCATGGAAGGCTTTGAGTGCTTCAGCATCGGTCACCGTCTCGTAACGAGCGCGGCCAATATCTTTTAGCCAAGCATGTTCAGGACCCACGCCGGGATAGTCCAATCCAGCAGAAATCGAATGTGTTTCGATAATCTGGCCATTTTCATCTTGGATCAGATAAGTGCGGTTGCCATGTAGCACACCGGGCCTGCCTGCTGTTAAAGACGCTGCATGACGGCCTGTTTCAATCCCGTCACCCGCAGCTTCAGCACCGATCAGCTCGACTTCTTGGTGCGGGATGTAGGGGTAAAAAATACCCATCGCGTTAGAGCCGCCACCGACGCAAGCAATCACAGCGTCAGGTTGCCGTCCAAATTGCTCCGGCATTTGGGTCAGACATTCTTCACCAATAACCGATTGGAAATCACGGACCATCATCGGATAAGGATGAGGCCCAGCCACCGTACCGATAATATAAAAAGTGCTTTCGACATTGGTTACCCAGTCACGCATGGCTTCGTTCAGCGCGTCTTTTAATGTCTTGGAGCCGGATTCAACCGGTACGACGGTAGCCCCCAGTAATTTCATCCGATAAACATTCTGGGCTTGCCGCTTGATGTCTTCGCTGCCCATGTAAACCACACATTCCATGCCATATCGGGCGGCAACCGTTGCGGTGGCCACGCCGTGCTGACCCGCCCCGGTTTCAGCAATTACCCGTTTTTTACCCATCCGGCGGGCGAGCAAGGCTTG
>JBEGTT010000201.1:0-4169 GCA_041179245.1 Pseudomonadota bacterium | reverse complement strand
AACGTCTAATTGAGCAACAACAAAAGAAAATTACTGAAGTAATCGCACGGCTTCAAGAATACCGATCCGCGATCATCACCAATGCTGTTACCGGCAAAATCGATGTGCGTAACGCGCCTATCGGTGCGTTTTCGGAGGCGTAAGAGTGGAACTCAACGCACAAGGCTATTTGAATTTTCTGCGGTTGCATCTGAACCTCAAAGACTATGAGAAGTCACCATTAAAAAATGGGGAAATCACGCTCCGAGAACGGATTTATGGCAAGACGGGCGATAAGCCAAAAGAGTACCGTGTAAAGCTGAAAGTCACTGGCGATGTTCTTGTCGTAAAGCTGGATGCAAAAGTCAGAGGAAAGTCTTTACCGTTGTTTCATTTTTTGGATGACAACGGAAAGCCTTGGTCGAAGCGCTGTGATTTTCAACGCAAGGGATGACGATCTGTTTGTCTACTGCCTTGAGTTCAAATCAGAAAGCATTCCGCACGATGTTCAATATCAGTTGAAGGCAAGTGCTGATTGGCTGAGATCTCTTCATGCAATCGTCCGTTCGTACACAACGAAAACTACGGTAATGCGATTGAGCAGATACGTATTAAGTAACACTGTTAACGTGCAGAACTTATTGGATACGCAGGAAAAGTACCTACAGCGCGATCACACAATACGCCACTATCGCTACGCTGATCTCAATGGCATGGCATTGGCAGATTTGGAAAACAGCAATATTGAGGTGATTAAATGAATGGGAAGCATCATGCCTAAATCAATAACTTCAGATCGGCATCACGTCACCTTCAAAGGCATCCAGCCGGATCAGGCTGTTGATAACCATTTTGCGGATGTGCGCAAAATGGTCGACTTGGGTTTTCTATGCCTGTCGACAACATGCAACTAAAGGTGTGCCATGAAATTTGAAACCTTCAAAGCGGGCCGCTGGCAACAACGCTACCAGTACAAAAGCTTTGAGCCTGTGCCAGTAAATCATGAATGGATATGGGAAGACCCGACCATCAACACTTTGCTGGAACAGGCGACGCGCGCATTGGGTGAGTTAAATGCGTTTTCACTGATCGTGCCCGACATTGATTTGTTCATTGAAATGCATGTGGTGAAAGAGGCACAAACGTCCAGCAAGATTGAGGGAACGCAAACGGGCATGGATGAAGCGCTGATGCCGGAAGAGCAGGTTAAGCCTGAAAAACGCGATGACTGGCGCGAGGTACGTAACTACATTGATGCGGTCAACATGGCTGTGGCAGACCTAAAAATCTTGCCCCTGTCTAATCGCCTACTCAAGCAAACGCATGCCATTTTGATGAGTGGCGTGAGGGGAGAACACAAGCAGCCGGGGGAGTTTCGTGCCAGCCAGAATTGGATTGGTGGCTCTAACTTGGCCGATGCCACCTTTATTCCGCCGCATCAGGATGGTGTATCCGAGCTGATGGGGGACTTGGAGAAGTTTTGGCACAACGAAGAAATCGTGGTCCCGCATTTAGTCCGAGCTGCCATAAGTCACTACCAGTTTGAGACAGTCCATCCTTTTCTGGATGGTAACGGGCGGATTGGTCGCCTGTTGATACCGCTGTATTTCATTAGCCACGGCTTACTGTCCAAGCCATCTTTGTACCTGTCTGATTTTTTTGAGCGTAATCGGGCCAGTTATTACGACGCGTTGATGCAGGTACGTATGTCGAACAATTTGATTCACTGGGTGCGCTTTTTCTTGAGCGGAGTGGCGCAAACAGCGACCAAGGGGCGCGACACGTTTCAGCAAATTTTGGCGTTACGCAACCAAGCAGAGCAGCAGATTTTGCAGTTGGGAAAACGCACACCGAATGCCCGTCAGGCCTTAAATGTGCTGTACCGAAAACCGATGGTCACTGCTGCCGACTTGGAACAGGCGCTTGGGCTGTCACACCCTACGGTCAATGCTTTGCTGCGTGACTTCTTGAAACTTGGTTTGCTGAAAGAAATGACTGGCGCAGCACGTAACCGGTTATACGTGTTCGAAAATTACCTTAAACTATTCCTTATGTAACGGAAACCGCTTTTCCTTACATAAGGCGTCTTGCAGTGTAAGGGCGGATGAGAAAACTATGCACAAAGAAATCGACTTTGAAAACGACATCGAGCACGCACTGATTACCCGTGGCGGCTACGAAAAAGGTGATCCCAGCACCTACAACCCGGAAACCGCGCTGTTTCCGACAGATGTCGTTGCCTTTGTGCAGAAAACGCAGCCGAAGATTTGGGCGCGCCTCGCTCAACTCGACGCGACTAAGGCCCCAGCGATGTTGCTGGACAGTTTGGTGAAGGAGCTTGCCACCAAAGGGTCTTTGGCAATTTTGCGCGAGGGGTTCAAGTGCGTGGGCAAGACGGTGCGGCTGGCTTACTTTGCGCCCAACACGGAGCTTGACCCCACCAGTGCCGCGCGTTACGCCGACAACCGCCTGACTATCGTGCGGCAAGTGAACACCAAGAGCGGTGCCATTCCTGACATCGTGTTGGCGGTAAATGGCTTGCCCGTGGCGACGCTGGAGCTGAAAAACCCGATGTCGGCCACGCGCTGGAACGTGGAGAACGCGAAGTACCAGTATCGGTTTGAGCGCGACCCCAAGGAGCTGTTATTTGCCTTCAAGCAGCGTTGTTTGGTTCATTTCGCGGTGGATACCGAGCTGGTATTTATGACCACCAAGCTGGAGGGCAAAGAGACTTTCTTCCTACCCTTTAACTTAGGGTACGACCACGGCGCGGGCAACCCACTCGTGATGGATGCGGAGGGGGGCGATGTGCGTACCGCTTACCTTTGGCACAAAGTGCTGACCCGCGACAGCTTGATGGACATCTTGGCCCGATTCATCCATTTGGATGTTGAGGAAAAGACCGTCGTCACCGAAAAGGGCATCAAGCGCCACCGCAAAGAGTCGATGATCTTCCCGCGTTATCACCAGTTGGATGCAGTTCGGGCACTGACCGAGCATGCCCAAGCGCAGGGCTCAGGGCACAACTACTTGATTCAGCATTCTGCGGGCTCGGGTAAATCAAATTCGATTGCGTGGTTGGCACACCGGCTTTCCAGCCTGCACGATGCCAACAACGAGAAAATTTTTCATTCGGTGGTGGTCATCACTGACCGGCGCGTGCTCGACCAACAGTTGCAAGACACGATTTTCCAGTTTGAACACAAGCTGGGCGTGGTGCAGAAGATTGATGAAAACACGCAACAACTGGCGAAAGCGCTTGCTGATGGTGTGCCAATCATCATTTCTACCATCCAGAAATTCCCCTTCATCACGCAGGCCATCCGCACGATGGAGGCCAATGGCAAAGGCGTGGCCATTTCGACAGCAGGCAAGCGTTTCGCGGTGATCGTGGACGAGGCCCACAGTTCACAAAGCGGAGAAACTGCGATGGAGCTGCGCAAGATTTTGAACAAGGACGGCATTGAATCCGCCATCGCCGAGCAGTTGCTCGACATGGATGACGATGCCTTGAGCGAAGAAGCGAAGAAGGCGTTACTGCGCGAACAACTCAAGCGTGCCAAGCAGCCCAACTTGAGTTTTTTTGCTTTCACGGCGACGCCAAAATTTAAGACGCTGGCGGTATTCAACGAACCCGGCCCCGATGGCAAAGCACCGTTCCACCACTACAGCATGCGACAAGCCATCGAAGAAGGATTCATTCACGACGTGCTGGCGCACTACACCTGCTACAAGCGCTATTTCAAGCTAATCCAGAAAGTGGAGGCTGATCCCGAGGTGCCGCGACGCAAGGCTGCTCGCGCACTGGCGAGATTCGTTGAGTTTCATGGCTACGAAATTGGTCAAAAGGTCGAAGTGATTGTTGAGCACTTTCGCACCCATACCCGCCACAAGATTGGTGGTCGGGCCAAAGCGATGGTGGTGACCAGCTCGCGCGAACACGCCGTGCGCTACAAGCTGGAGTTCGACAGGTACATCAAGGACAATGGCTACACCGACGTGAAATCACTGGTGGCGTTTTCAGGCGAAATCACACTCAACGACTTCGCCGACAAAAAATTCACCGAAGTGGGTATGAACAACGGCATCAAGGAATCTGAGTTGCCGGAAAAATTCAATACCGAGGAATACCAAGTTTTGCTGGTGGCGGAGAAGTACCAGACAGGCTTTGACCAACCGCTGTTGCACAG
>JBEGTT010000200.1:0-3305 GCA_041179245.1 Pseudomonadota bacterium | reverse complement strand
TCGATGGTGACTTCGCCGAGGACTTCGGGATTCCAGCGGCCATCGTCACCAAGTACCTCGCTGAACATGGGGTGATCGTTGAAAAATGCGGCCTGTACAGCTTCTTCATTATGTTCACCATCGGCATTACCAAAGGCCGTTGGAACACCATGGTGACCGAGTTGCAGCAGTTCAAGGATGACTACGACAAGAACCACCCGTTGTGGAAGGTTTTGCCAGAGTTTGTGGCCAAACATCCCTGTTACGAGCGGGTTGGCCTGCGCGATTTGTGTGACCAGATCCACGAGATTTATAAACAAAACGATGTGGCTCGCTTGACCACCGACATGTATTTATCGCCAATGGAACCGGCAATGAAACCGTCGGATGCATTTGCCAAAATGGCCCACCGTGAAATTGAGCGAGTGCCAATTGACGACCTCGAAGGCCGGATTACTGCAATGTTGGTGACGCCGTACCCACCGGGGATTCCGCTGCTGATTCCGGGCGAACGATTTAATAAGAAGATCGTTAATTACCTGAAATTTGCGCGTGAATTTAACGCGCGTTTCCCTGGGTTTGAAACGGATACGCATGGGTTGGTGAAAGACAAAGATGGTCGGTATTACGTTGACTGCGTTCAGTAAGCGAGACAGCTAAAAGTGCGCATTTTTCGCTTGCTCAAAATCCTGTGGATAGGTTTCCGGTTTGGCCTTGACGACATGATTCTTGCGCTGCAGCCCTCTGATGGTTTGCAGCGTTTTGTGCGCGCCTTGTTGTTTTGGCGACCTTTGAATGCCCCGCGTGGCGAACGTCTGCGCTTGGCGTTGGAAGCGCTTGGGCCAATCTTTGTGAAGTTTGGTCAGGTGTTATCGACGCGTCGGGATCTGATGCCAACCGACATCGCCGATGAGTTGGCCAAGCTGCAAGATCAGGTGCCGCCATTTTCTTCTGAGCAAGCTTTGGCAGCCGTGCAGTTGGCTTATGGTCGTTCGGCCAGTGAGGTGTTTGCCGAGTTCGACGCGGTGCCGGTGGCTTCTGCTTCCATCGCTCAAGTCCATTTCGCCCGTTTAAAACCGGAAGATGGTGGGCATCAAGTCGCGGTGAAAATTTTGCGGCCCAACATGAACAAGGTCATTCGGCACGACTTGGCTTTGCTTGATGTAGGCGCTCGCTTACTGGAATTGCTCTGGGCTGACGGAAAACGGCTAAAACCGCGTGAAGTCGTAGCCGAGTTTGGCAAGTATTTGTACGATGAACTGGATTTGATGCGCGAAGCGGCCAACGCGTCACAACTGCGCCGCAACTTCACCAACTCCGATTTGCTCATCGTGCCGGAAGTGCATTGGGATTTTTGCACACCGACGGTGATGGTGATGGAGCGGATGCACGGCACGCCGATTTCGCAAATCGACAAATTGCGCGAACAAGGTATCGACCTGTCGCGTCTGTCTGCTGCCGGCGTAGAAATCTTTTTCACTCAGGTTTTTCGGGATGGTTTTTTCCATGCAGACATGCACCCGGGCAATATTTTTGTGGCGGCCGATGGTCGTTATATCGCTTTGGATTTCGGCATTGTCGGCACCTTGACCGACATTGATAAAAACTATTTGGCTCAAAATTTCCTAGCCTTCTTTCAGCGTGACTACAAACGCGTGGCGGAGGCGCATGTGGAATCCGGTTGGGCGCCAGCGGATACTCGCTTGGACGAATTTGAAGCCGCGATTCGCGCGGTGTGTGAACCGATTTTTGACCGCCCGTTGAAAGACATTTCGTTTGGCAAAGTACTACTCCGCCTATTCCAAGCGTCGCGTCGTTTTAATGTCGAAATTCAGCCGCAACTGGTCATGCTACAAAAAACGCTACTCAACATTGAAGGATTGGGGCGCCAGCTTGACCCGAATCTTGACCTTTGGAAAACCGCCAAGCCCTTCTTGGAACGCTGGATGAGTGAACAACTTGGCTGGCGTGGTTTGTGGCGAGAAATTAAGCAAGAAGCGCCAAATTGGGCCAAAACCCTTCCCCAGATTCCCCGTTTGTTGCAGCAATCTCTGCAACGTGACGACACCCTGCTTCGTCAACACATCAATGCATTAACCTTGGCTCAGCAGCAGCAAAATCGCTGGCTGGCTGTCATTGGCCTCGGTTTTACTAGCTGGCTGGTTTTGCAGCTAGTACGGTATTTTGAATAAAGAATCTATGGACGAAACCCCTGTAAGTCCTGGCTTGACGTCTTGGATGATGGACCTGAAACAGCTAGCCAGTGCAGTTCAGAAAACCAAAACCAAGCGCGAAACGGTTAACAAGACACGCCTGTTTTATCAGCTATCCCCAGAGGGTCGCCCCGGTATTGCCGGGGTCAGTATTCTGAAGGGCAGTCGCCCCGAAATAGCCAAGTCTTGGCAAAGTGTGGATCGAGCCTTACTGATGCCGCCACAGTTTGTTGATGAAAGCGATATGCCCATCCTGCGACTATTGTGGGCCGGGCGTAATCTGTACAACGCTAATTTCCCGTTCACTATTCCACTTGAGCGCGGACACGAGCTGCTGGAGAAAATGCTGTCCACGGGACGTGTTTTATCTGGCCCCCCAGAGTTTCACCCCTTGGCCGTGGGGAACCGTCGGTTGGCTAAAGTGGTTTGGCAAGCTACGCACAACGGGCGGCAAAGTCCCCAAATTATTGCTACGCCAGCGGCTGATTTACTCTTGCTGACTACGCCGCCTTGGTACATTGATTTTCAATCGTGCGAAGCTGGTCCTGTCGAGATTGATACCTCCTCGATTATTCTCCGCAAGTTGATGGCTCTGCCGCCCTTGTCCGAACTGGAGGCGGCGCTGGTTGCTGAAACCTTGTCAGAGGTGGCACCTGAGGTGCCGGTGCCCAAGGAAAATGTGAATGAAGGTTTGCGGGTGCTGGATGTCGTGCCAGCGCCCTGTTTACGCCTCGATACCTTGGAAGTGCACGGTATTCGAACGTGGCGCGAGCATTTGCCGCGTTACGGCCCCAGCTTGTTTGACTACGCACAACCGGCGGTCCGGTATGGCGAAGTTGTACTAACGTTGGGCGACGATCAGGAATACGTACCGCTGGCCTCTGGCGAGGTAGTCCGCGTGCTTCGTCAACCCCAATGGGAGGCGGAATGCCTGCGAGAGCTTGCCCGAGCTGGGATGGAGTTGATACCGGCATTTGCCATCTATTGTTTTGGTGAACGTCCGCGTGACATGTATGGATTAGCCAGTCCTGATGATTGGGACCCCTTCGTGGAAGACGTACTTCCTTCCCTGTGTGAAAAAGGGTGGCAGGTCGAATACGCCCCGCATTTTCA
>JBEGTT010000199.1:0-11926 GCA_041179245.1 Pseudomonadota bacterium | reverse complement strand
CGGATTGAACAATTGGAAAAAGAAATGGCAGTCCTCAGAAATACTCCCCCACCGGAAGACAATGGCGAGCATTGCAAGGTTTGTTCCGCTGGCGACCTGTGCTGTGAAAACGAATCCTAGTCATCTTTAAACCAACGCTATAACCCACCCTAAATTTCTGGAGGCACACCATGGACGACACCCTGACACTTGCTGAGGCCCTTGAAGAACTTGCCTCTGCAGAAGATTTTCTTGAGTACTTTGGCGTTCCTTTCGAAGCCAGCGTTGTGCACGTCAATCGCTTGCATATCCTGCAACGGTTCCATGACTACTTGGCCAAACAAGCCCCTACGCTGCCCGATGACGAAGCCGATCAATACGCTATTTACCGCCAATGGCTAACGCAGGCTTACCAAGACTTTGTGAGTTCAGACGCGCTTACCGAAAAAGTTTTCCGAGTGCTGCAAACAGCTCCATTGGCCGAAGGTGGCACCTCCCAATTCGTTTCGCTGGATAGGCTATTTCAACCATGATCGGGAACCGCTGGAATATTGAGGCCGAGGTTCGACTCATCCGAAATATCCGGAATGACGGGACTTACCCCGGCAAAGAAGTGGGAGAACCCTTAGTTCGCCGGGGTAGCTCTGGCTTTGTAGTGGACGTCGGTACATTCCTGCAAGACCAGATCATCTATTCCGTTCATTTTCTGAACGAAGGCATCGTCGTCGGCTGCAGGGAAGAGGAACTGATAGGGGCTGAAGAACCTTGGATTCCAAGCCTGTTCGAGTTCCGTGAAAAGGTTAAGGCGGCTATTCCACTAGGAAGTAATGGTGAAATATTAGTCCCCGCTGGTAACGTCGGCGAAGTGGTCAAAGTGGTTCGTGATGCGCCGGGTGGTGTTGCATACCAAGTGCATTTTGACTGCCTGTTAGGTCGAGTATTGCAGGTTCCTGAAGCCGCGTTAAAGACAACCTGCATGGGGAATAGCCATGACTAACGCTTACCTCGAACTGAAAGTCGCCTGGGAGCTTTATAAAAAGCTTCCGGAGTCCTTGAGTGAAGCCGATCAACTCAAAACCAAACAAATCGCGGCACGCCAAGAAATCCTTGAAAAGCGGATTTTGAGCGCCCCGGAGGCGAGCGCTGTCGTTATTCCAGAGCAAACGCTCAACACCCGCTTGGCGGAAATTAAGAAGCGATACACCACGGATGAAGAATTTGAACAAGATATTGCCCATCAGGGATTAACGCTCGAATCGCTGCGTGACGCGGTCACCAAAGATTTGCGTATGGAAGCGGTGCTGGAAAAAATCGCTTCAACGATCACGTTGGCGACCGATACCGATGCGGAAATTTTTTATCGCTTAAACCCCCAAGCCTTTGACCAGCCTGAACTGCGCAAGCTACGGCACATTCTGATTACCTTCGACAATGACGTTGAGCAGCAAAAAGGGATTAATTTGCTCAATCGTTTACGCGGCGAAATCAAAACCACCAAAGACTTTGCCAATGCCGCCTTGCGCTACTCGCAATGCCCAACGGCGATGGAGGGCGGTGTATTGGGTAAAGTGAAACGAGGCCAACTCTATCCAGAATTAGAACCTGTTGCGTTTGGATTGAGATTGGGTGAAATGTCAGAAGTCACCGTCTCGCCTATGGGCTTGCACATTCTGCGCTGTGAGGAAATACAACCCGGCGGCTTGATGGAGTTCACATCGATTCGGGAAAATATCGTTGAACGACTCAATGACCAACGCCAAGCACAAGCCCAGCGGGAGTGGATCAAAGGGTTGCCAACAAATTAGGGGGTAGCGCCTAATCCAGCAGGGCCACTGCTTTGATTTGTGCCCAAACCGGCAACCCCGCTACTAATCCGAGCAAACGAGCGGATCGTTCAGTTACTCGCGCCAACAGTACGCTCTCCGCTTTGCCATCGCTCTGAACCGTCGCTAACCGAACCAGTACATGACCGGCGGTTTCGGTTGGCACCAAGGACTCCACACGGGTTTCAATCAAATTCAGGATGCTGCTGTCCGTCGGACGACTTAAGGCCAGACTGACATCACGGGCATGAATGCGACAGCGCAAACGTTGCCCCATCGCATCATGCCGCTGTGACACCAGCAACTCACCCCCCGGAAAAACCAGCCGGGACAAACCATCGTCCTCGTGTCCGGCCAGTTCCGTCACCAACACAACGCCGGCATCGTCAGCAAAAATCGCGGGCAAATCGGTGCGCGCCAAGGTGCTTTGTAGCGGCCCACTCGCGACCACTTTGCCCTGATCCAGCAAAACCAAATGATCCGCTAATCGTGCGACTTCATCCGGGGCATGACTGACGTAGATGATGGGAATCGACAACTCGCTGTGCAGCCGCTCCAGATACGGCAGGATTTCTTGTTTGCGCTTGAGATCAAGCGCCGCCAGCGGTTCATCCATCAATAGGATTTTGGGGGCTGCCAACAAGGCTCTGGCAATCGCCACGCGGTGACGCTCCCCACCGGAAAGTTGCGCAGGCGAACGATCTACAAGGTGGCTGATACCGAGCAACTCCGTCACTTCGTCTAAAGCGAAGCGCTTACCTTTTTCCGTCTTTGAGCTGCGCCGCTGACCAAACTCAATATTGCGCTGCACCGACAAATGCGGGAACAGGCTGGCCTCTTGAAAAACCATGCCTAACGCCCGCTGGTGAGTGGGTACAAACACCCCCTTCGACTCGTCCTGCCAGACTTCATTGCCAATGGTGAAATAACCGGCTGGCGCACGCTCCAGCCCAGCCATCGCTCGCAAACAGGTCGTTTTACCGGAACCGGAATGACCGAATAAAGCCGACACCCCTTCGCCCGGCAAATTCAAATCCACATCCAGACAGAAATCGGGGTGTTCAATCCGAAATTGCGCTCGAATGGACGCGCTCATCATGGCCGCCTCCGGGCTGGGGCTAAGGGTGAAAATCGGGTGTACAACGCCAGCAACACCAAAAAGCTAAACACCACCATGCCTCCTGCCAGCCAGTGCGCTTGGGTGTATTCCATCGCTTCGACATGGTCGTAAATTTGCACAGAAACCACGCGGGTTTTGTCCGGGATGTTGCCGCCAATCATCAGCACAATGCCGAACTCACCGACGGTATGCGCAAAACCGAGAATTGCCCCACTCAGAAAACCGGGTTTCGCCAGCGGCACAGCCACCGACCAAAACGTATCCCAAGGGCTGGCGCGCAAAGTAGCAGCCACTTCCAGCGGCCGATCGCCAATCGCTTCAAAGGCATTTTGAATGGGCTGCACCACAAACGGCATTGAATAAAAGACGGAAGCAATCACCAGACCGGGAAAGGTAAAAGGCAACAAACCCAAGCCCAGCGACTGGGTGAATTGCCCGACCGGGCCATTCGGCCCCATGGTCAACAGCAGGTAAAAACCGAGCACCGTCGGCGGCAGCACCAGTGGCAAAGCGACGACGGCACCTACAACCCCTTTGAACATTGAATGCGTCCGCGCCAGCCACCACGCAATCGGCGTCCCAATCAGCAGCAACAGGCAAGTTACCACCGTCGCCAGTTTCAGGGTCAGCCAGACGGCTGAGAAATCAGCAGCATCCATGATTAATAGCGCGAAAAGAGATCACGAATTTTGCAAAGCGTGGTGGTCAGATCAAAGCGGGTATCTGGCAGGGCTTCTCCCGCCAAGATACGAGAGATGGCGACCGTCGGGTCTTCTTCGCCCGTCAACAGCACATCCGCCCCTCGTTTGCGCAAGTGACGAATGAAACCATCCCCAGCACTGGCCGCCACCACCACGTCCACGCCATCAAGCGGATGCGGCGCATCGTCCTGAAAATGGTGTAGCAATTGTTCCTGATTCAAGGTAATCCGCTCCGGCACCGGCAACAACTGGGTTGAACGGTGCCCGGACAAATCCCATAGCAGCCAATGTTTGGTCTGCCCGGCATGGCCGTTCACGGTCAAAAAGTCTTTGGTGGCGATGGCGATTTTCATGGTTGGTAGCGTGTAGGAGAAAGAAGTTAGTTTATCGAATCAACGAGGGGCTTGTTCAGCAAAGCTGTAAAAACCTCGGCCTGAGCCGCCCTCTTCGCTGCTGTGAACAACCCTATAGATCAGCCAGCGGTCATCGCGCATGCGCCAACCAATAACCATTTCGCCATAAGTCACCACAGAATAGAACTCTTCGTCATCGTCAGATCCAAGAGCATCAAGCAAGAACCGATGTGCGTAGTAGCACAAGGAGTCGTCTTCGTCGTATCCGAAACAGCGACTGGCTACCATTTCGTATTCCCGATGTTCGATAAAATCCAGTGCTACAACCACCTGATCGCGCCATTCCCTCGGCAGATGTAGCTTCCAGTCCACCGCATGACGAGCTTGAGGCACTGTTTGCTGGTGATGAGCAAGATGAAGAGCTGACATACCTAATCCTTCTTAACGAAGTTCGTAACCGAAAGACTTGATCACACCCTGCGCTTTTGGCCCTTTCAAATAAACCAGCAAAGCCGCTGCGGCGGGTTTGTCTTTGCCCTTGCTCAACACAATGGCGTCCTGTCGGATGGGGTTATAAAGATTGGCGGGAACCGCCCAAGCGGAACCAGTTTCGATCTTGCCTTCTTTGGAAATCTGCGACAGCGCCACAAACCCTAGCTCAGCATTTCCACTGCTGATGAATTGGTAGGTTTGGCTGATGTTTTCGCCTTGCACAATACGGCTTTGCACGTCATTTAAGACACCCATTTTGCTCATCGCTTCAACGGCGGCGGTGCCATAAGAAGCAATTTTTGGATTCGCTAAGGCCAGATGTTTGAACTTGCCATTTTTCAAGACATCTCCCTTGGCATCCACCAGTTTGGGATCTGCCGACCACAACATCAATTTGCCTACCGCGTAGGTAAAACGGGTGCCCGCCAAAGCTTGCCCGTCCTTTTCGAGTTTGGCTGGCGTTTCATCATCTGCTGCCAGAAAAACATCAAACGGCGCACCGTTGACGATCTGCGCGTAAAACTTACCCGTCGCGCCAAATGCCAACGTGGCTTTATGGCCTGTATCTCGTTCAAACAAGGCTGCAATGATCTGCATTGGCGTCGTAAAGTTAGCCGCGACGGCCACCTGTATTTCATCCGCTCGGGCAAACAAACTGGACAAACACAAAACAACGAATAGGCTTAGTCGAGTCATGATGATTCTCCTTGAGGGGTTAAACGAAGATTTAGTGGTAGAGAGTTAGTGGTAAAGACAGAGAATGACGGCGGAGGCTTTGAACACGGCGCAAGCCTGTTCGCCTATGGAAAGCCCAAGTTTTTCGACGCTATCGTGGGTCACCACCGCACAAACGCTGCGTCCACCGGGCAAAGCCAGCGTAATTTCCGAATTCACCGGGCCTTCGTGAATGCGGGTGATTTCGCCCCAGAGGTGGTTACGTGCCGTGGTTCTGACATTTTTATCCGTCAGCAAAAGCACTGACGATGACTTCACCAGCGCGTTAATTTCCATGCCGATGGTCAGGCCCAGTGTTTCCGCAGACTCCCGCGTTATCACCGCCACCAGTTCGTTTTCTTCGTCGAGTTTGAGGCGAACTTCAAAATCCACATGGCCTTCACGCAGGCCGACAATTTGTCCGGCAAACTGGTTACGCGCACTGGTTTTCATCGACATCCGCTTGAGCAGTTGGCGGAACTGCTGGAAGTCACCCGCCAACCCTTCGTTCATGCTGGCCGCCAGTCGGTCGAGCGCTGACTGATATTCCGCTTCGAGTGCCCGATAGAGCGCAACGGTTTTGCGCCCATGCTCGGTGAGCAGCGTGCCACCACCGTTTTTACCGCCGGTCGAGCGTAAAACCAGCGGCTGATCAGCCAGATTATTCATCGCATCAATCGCATCCCATGCCGCTTTGTAGGACAAAGGCACGGCCTTGGCGGCCTGCGAAATGGAACCATGTTTCTCAATGGCTTCGAGCAAGCGAATGCGGGTATCCCCGAGGAAGCTGCCAAACTCGGTATCGACTTCCAGCCTGCTTTTCAGGCGATGTGCGATTTGTTCCATTTTGTCGCAACTCCTACGTTATGTTGTTACGTATATAACGATAACGGTTTTTTATGTTTTGACCAAGATTTTTACCGGATTCATGCCCGCCGTTATGGTTGAATAGTGAAAATGGTGTTCGTTACATTAGATACACACCCTGCTTTTCGCTATAACGTTTTGTATACAGCGAAAATTAGGCCAGCCGAAAACGTAACCCAGACATTCAGGAGAACAAGATGAAAATCAGCGCACGTAACGTCTTTGAAGGCACCATCAGTGCCTTGGTCGATGGCAAGGTCAATGCCGAAATTGAACTCACCACGGCAGGCGGGGATCGCATCATTGCCATCGTGACCGAAGGCAGCGTTCAGTCCTTAGGGCTGACCGTTGGCAAACCCGCGATTGCTTACGTCAAAGCCCCGTGGGTCATGGTGTTAGCTGGGGAAGGCAATGTGAAATTCAGTGCCCGCAATCAGTTGACCGGCACCGTCAAGACGGTTGAAAAAGGGGCCGTCAATAGCGAAATCGGGATTCAACTCAGCGGCGGAACGCTGGTGTATGCCGTGATTACCAATGAAGCGGTGATGGAACTTGGACTCAAGCGGGGTGTTGCCGCCAGCGCTTTGATTAAAGCCAGCCATGTCGTGCTAGGGATTCCTGCTTAAAGTACCAAGGCTGGGTGTATTTGTGTTAACCAAGCATCCAGCCGTGCCTCGGTCTGCAAAGGCTGATTAATCTGATCCAGCGCCAGCCCCAAGAAGTGCTCACCTTCAACGGCCTTCGAGGCATTAAAGATGTAACCCTCGGTCTGCCAGAAACCCACTACCCGAGCACCTCTGGCCACCACGGCATCGTGCAGAATGCCTATCGCGTCGACAAATTCATCCGGGTATTTTGTTTGGTCACCCAAACCGTAAATGGCGATGGTTTTACCGGACAAGTCAGCCTCGGCCAGTTGCGGCAAAAACTCTTCCCAGCTCGGCTGTGTCAGTCCCACGGACAATCCCGGTAACTCGCCAGCACCTAGCGTTGAACTCCCCAAAATCAGGGCGTCGTAGGCGAGAAAATCCGCCATGCTTGTTCGCCCGATATTCACCGGCACGGCGGCAAGGTCACCGAGTTTTTTGGCGATTTGTTTGGCCACCAGCCGCGTACGGCCGGTGTCCGTACCAAAAAAAATGCCGATCTTGCGCATAAGATTAGGGCGCGACAGATTCTTCTTGCGTTAGCTCTTCCGGCAAGCAGCCTACCGGATTACCCAAGTTGCCATCTAGCCCATTTTCGAAACGCACCAGATACACATGCTGTTTCTCGTCTGCTTCTGCACGACCATATTCGACAATCACGCCGCGCATTCCAGCAGGAGCGATCAAGCCTTCTTCTTCGGCAACACCCGGCATGCCGCCGTCGTTAAGAATATCCTCAGCGGCATACACGAGGTCGCCAATATCGTATTTGAAGTCTTCCATGGTTTTTCTCCGGTTTAGCTCCAAACATCAGGAGGGGCTAGCAAGCGTTCAACTGGCTGGTCGAACATCAAATGTTCATCAATGATTGTGCCGACATCTTCAGGTTTAACGCCGGTATACATGATCGAATCGGGATAAACCAAAACACTCGGCCCCAAATGACAAGGCCCCAAACAGCCCGTATTAGTCAACATCAGGCCGGCATTCCACAAATTTCTGGATGACCACTCATCCGAAAATTTCTGCCAAACCGCTGCACAACCTTTGTCTTGACAAGAACCCCGAGGATGTCCAGCGGGGCGACCTTGCACACAGACCAATACATGTTTCTTGGGTTTTCCACTCATTACAATCTCCTCGTTAATGAGAGAGCAATTGCAAGGGAAGTGCCAGCACAGTTTCTTTAAAATCAACGTATTACAAAAACAATGAGTGTCAGGATTCCGACAAAACCCACATTTTTTGCTTCAAAACTGTTTGACCTCAATATTCAAGGTTTGAATCCGGTAAGCAATTTGGCGTGGCGTCATACCCAGCACACGAGCGGCTTTGGCTTGTACCCAACCCGATTGTTCCAATGCAGCGATCACCTTTTCTCGCTCAGATAAGTCCGAATCCTCTAAATCTACAGGTGCCGTTGACGCACGCACGGCTATCACTGGTGCTGAGGACAAATTTATCGCCTGTGCCCGCCCACTTGGACGTTCCCGTGCACTTGGGAAACGAATCGAATCCACTTCGATGCGCCCATCCTCTGACAACACCGCCGCCCGCTCCAGACAGTTCTCCAACTCCCGCACATTGCCCGGCCAGTCATGCTGCGCTAAACGGCGCTGCGCGACATCGCTCAACACCAAACGACGTTTCTGTTCGTTACCGATTTTGGTCAGTAAATGGCGAGCAATTTCGGGAATGTCTTCTGGGCGCTCGCGTAACGGCGGTAAAAATAGCGGCATCACATTCAAGCGATAAAACAAATCCTCGCGGAAATCGCCTTCATCAACCGCAGTTTCCAAGTCCCGATGGGTTGCTGCAATGATCCGAACATCCACCCGAATGGTGCGGCTACCGCCCACCCGTTCAAACTCGCCTTCTTGTAAAACGCGGAGTAATTTGGCTTGAAATGGCGGAGAAATTTCACCGATCTCATCCAAGAACAAGGTTCCGCCGTGCGCTTGTTCAAATCGCCCTTTGCGGCTTTCCACTGCCCCCGTAAACGCCCCCCGCTCATGTCCAAACAATTCGGACTCCAGCAAGTTTTCCGGCAAAGCCGCACAGTTCAAACGAACTAGGGCATTGCGCGCTCTCGGCGAGTTGTAGTGAATAGCGTTGGCGATCAGCTCTTTCCCGGTTCCGGTTTCTCCGCGAATCAGAACGGTGGTATTCCATTTAGCCACCATCCGCACTTGCTCAAAGATGCGGCGCATCACGGTGGAATGGCCCACCATACTGTCAAAACCGAATTTCTGCCGCACCGTGCGCCGCAAAGAATCGCGCTCTTCAACCAAGGTAGACTTTTCTTGCGCCACATCCATCGAAAGCCGCAGGCTTTGCCCGATTAAGTTGGCGACCATTTCGACGAACTGACTACGATCTTCAAGCAATCCATCGTTTTCTGTTTCAGGCTGGACGGCTAACACGCCCTGCAAATTGCCTGCGACCTTAATCGGCACCGCGATAAACGGTAAGTCTTGGCGATAGATGCCTAAGCGGTTCAGAAACCGAGGCTCCTCAGCTACTTTGGCTAACACCACCGTGCGCGGTTTCTCTAACATGAATCCCAAAACCCCTTCGCCCGGCTGATATTGCACATCTGGAGGCGCAACGCCGGCGGGGTCATGAATAACGTGGGCCGCCAAACTACCGTCCTCTGGATTAACCACCGTCACGAGTCCATGCAACAAACCCGCCTCGTCATGCAACACGCGCAACACATCTCGCAAGGTATCTTGGAAATTTAAAGAACGACTCAATACCCGGCTCACGGCGTACAACGCCGAAAACTGTGTCAAATGCAACTCGTGAGTGCGACAGTAGGATGTGTCATGCGCGTCATGCACCCCGTGCACCACATGGGAGAAATGTTCAGTCATAACCTTGCTCCCTTAAATCGGCTCGCCGTTCAAACCAAACTCCACCACCATGGTGCAACCGCCACCTGCGCTATCTTCAATGTCAATTAAGCCACCATGATCGAGCACGACTTGATAAGCCCGTGACAGACCCGTCCCCATATGCTGGCCCTTTCCTTTGCCGCTTTTCTTGGTAAAAAAAGGCTCAAATACACAAGAACGCAACTCAACGGGAATTCCCGGGCCGGTATCTGCCACCTTGATCTGGATACAGTCCCTGTGCACGGCACTGGTAATACTCATCTCGCGCCGACTCCAACCTTTAACATCCATAGCTTCGATGGCGTTATCCATCAACGCTTTGAATAACATTCTTAATTGCAAAGGGCGACCCACCATATTGGGCAATGTCATCACCGGATTCCAATCCACCATGACCCCCGATGACAGCATTTGCCCCGTGCTCAAATCCAAGACATCACGCAGCACTTCATTGAGATTCACACTGGTTTCACCCTCCGGAGAACCTCGTGGAATCATTTCGCGTAAGGATTCTGTGTAATCACGGCTAGTGTTGAGTGCACTCAGCAACACCGCAGCACTGCTAGGGTCGCGCCGTTGCAACAAACTCACCACCGACGACATCACGTTCATCGGCTCGCCCAGTTTGTAGATCGCAGCAGAAAGACTTTCTCGAATCGCCGCCGTCCGCTCGACATCAGCCAAGGCCCCTTTTAAGGTGGCAGCACGCGTGCGTTCCTGCTCAATCCTCAAGCTGGTGATGTCCGAAATCACCAATAACAGGCCAGCGGCCCCTGCTCCGGAGAAATAACTGTCGACACAGTCACTTTGGGTCTCGATGACTTGGCAAGTCACCGATAACCAACGCGAACCACCCACGGAACGGTCGATGCGGGTTTCTCGCACAGCAAATGCACATTGCTCGGGATCTTCTTCAAATCGCTGACGCCATGCGGGCAACAAGCTGTCCATGAGCGATAACGCCGGCTCGCGAACATTCAAATCACTGACCAGCTTTTTGTAGGCTTGGTTGTCCAGCATCACGCGACCAAGATGGTCGATCAAACAGAAGGCAACGGGCGCGCCATCGATCACGGATTCAATCAATTTTTTCTGATTCCTGACTAAGCGTTCCAGACGGTGCAACTCGGTCACGTCTCGGTGCATCCCCAAAAAATGGGTGATATGTCCGGCATCATCAATCACCGGGGAAACCGTCAGTTCGGCAAGATAGGTGTCACCATTTTTATTTTTATTGAGCAATCGGCCAGACCACGCTTTGGCGGCAGACAAACTCAACCACATTTCCTGATACAACCAGCTTGGCGTTGTTCGGTTAGATAATACTGATTGGTTTTGGCCCACAATTTCTTCAGGCGCATAGCCCGTAACTCGGGAAAACGCCTGGTTAACGAACAGAATCTTGGCCGCTGAATCGGTAATTGAAACCGCCAAATCGGCTTGATCCACAGCCTGTTGGTAGGCTTCGATGGGTAACCCTGCCACCAGTGCAGCGCCGACGACCTCCTGCAGTTGTTGCGTTGAATCGAGTTGCATAGCTGCTGACATGGTTATTCTCCTGAATGTCTCTTGAAGGGATTGAGCATTAAGCGTGCCGCAATCTCATCCCTCGGCAAAACCTTGGAACAAAGCCGACAAATAGGCGGAAATGTAGGAAATCCAACGAGAAAATCTGCCAAGTTCGTTTGTTATCTTTGTGACAATTTCAGCACCAAAAACGCACAAACCTTGGTTTCATGCACCATTTAGCCTTGTTTCAAAACCGTATGAGCAACTTGGCACAGTCTCTGCGATAACGGCACAACCCCATAGGCAATGATCGCGCGGCATCTATCGACCAATCATCGCTGATCCAAATATGGTTTCACGCGTCGACTCAGATTAGTATTGCGAGATGAACCTACACCATTCTCCCGGCCTTAAATTTCACTACTACTTTTTACTGGCGTGTTTGGTGTGGTTCCAATCGGGATGCTCTCGGCCCACTCTGGAACAGCAAGAGTCTTTTGTCTTTGGTACCCGTGTTGAAGTCCTCGTCGCCGGTACTCAAGCAGCTGTAGCTAAAGCAGCCATTTCGAAGGTCCTTCGTGAATTTGATCGCCTTCATCATCAATACCATGCGTGGAAACCTTCTGAGCTAACCGCGCTCAATATGGATATCGCTAAAGGTAAGCCCCACCAAGTTACACCTGAATTAGCTGGTTTAATCCGTGAAGCTCAGGCTCTCTCTAGTCAGGGTAAGTTTCTATTCGACCCTGGAATTGGCAACCTCATTTCCCTGTGGGGTTTTCAGGCCGATGAGTTCAAAAGCCAATTGCCCGACGAAGCTCAAC
>JBEGTT010000198.1:0-10882 GCA_041179245.1 Pseudomonadota bacterium | reverse complement strand
TTTGATTTGCTTATATTTTGTTGGCAGAGTTTTTGCTGAGTAGAGTGGACTGATCGAAATTAGGTGCCTTCAATGATGGAACATTTATCTCGCAACTCTCAAGGCTTTCAAGAGGGGAGTTCTGAACCTTTGGGTAGGAGACACAGTTTGGTGCTGTACGGCTTAATTATCTGGATAGTTACCCTGCTTGCTGCGGGAATGGGTGGGGTATGGTTAGTACAGGGTGAATATGGGTTCGCCGGATTGTGCCTTGGGCTGGTTATTTTTTTGGGTGTTTTAATGGTTCGGAGCGTGGTCCGTGTTGATGCGTGGTTTCGACGTTTCATTACGCTGAGTATTGCTATTGAGCAGGGAGATTTGACTCGGCGGATGGAGCCTGATGTTCCTTATCTTCAGCCAGCAAGTGACCATCTGAATGTAATGGTGCGTTCCATTGCCCGACTGATTGGTGAATTCTCTCGGTCTGTGTATGAGTTATCGAGTGTTGCCGGTGAGTCTTCAGCCAATGCATCCGGTGGCAATGATGGAGTAAAGAAACAGCGTGATGTCACGGTATCCGCAGCTGCTTCATTGGAAGAACTTTCCGTGAGTTTGCAGCAGGCGACTGAGCAGGCAGACGATGCAAGCCAATTTGCTGTTGCGACCGGGGAAGAAGTATTAGCTGGCGCTGAGCGAGTTAAAAATTTATCTAGAACAGTGGGTGGACTGGCGGAAACCGTAGCCGGCGCGGCTTCAACTGCTACTCGTTTGGGTGAGCGTTCTGGGGAAATTGGGCAGATTGTTGCTGTGATTAAGGAGATTGCGGATCAAACTAATCTGTTGGCCCTAAATGCGGCGATTGAAGCGGCAAGAGCGGGTGAATATGGCCGTGGTTTTGCGGTGGTCGCTGACGAAGTTCGGAAGCTTGCAGAGCGAACCCGGGTTGCTGCAGATGAAATTAGTGACCGGGTTGCGGGGATTCGTCAGGAGATTGGCGTGATGGTTGTCTCGATGACGGAAAGCAATCAATACGCTGGTGATAGCGCACGAGAAGCAGGACTGACCGCTTCAAGTCTGGCAGCGGTAACGGAGCAAATGAGAAAAACGTTAGTGCTTATTGAGGATATCGCAGCCTCAAGTGCTGAACAGACGCAAGCGAGCTATGACTTATCCAAGAATATTGAGGAGGTCGCGCAGTTGGCTGACCACAATGAGCGCTTGGTTCATGAAAGTAGTGAGCTTTCCGGTTATATCGATCAGTTATCTGGCCAGTTGTCCAATTTGTTAAAACGTTATCGTTTTGAATGAGGTGTGCCATGGGTGCCGAAATTTTGTCAGTATTTATTCTCGTTCTTGCTTTGATACTGCTAATTGCCTACTGGCAACGAAGCAAAAAACGCTTAATAGCTGCCAAGCTCAGTTCGCAGCAGACACTATTGAACTGTACGCGTTTGTTAGGACTTACTAGACATCTCCAACAACATCGAGGGATGAGTAGTGCATGGCTTTCCGGTGATCAAAATTTTGCGTCTCGTCGTGAGGGAAAAACAAAGGAGATTCTTGCTTTACTGCCGGGGTTGAGCGAGTTAGTCAACCAAGAGAGTCTGCAAAACTGCCCTTGTATTACTGTTAACGAATGGGTGTTATTTAGGCATCACTGGAAAGAGTTACTAGAAGCTTTACCTAAATTGTCAGTGGAACAAAGCATTGCCCGACATAGCCAGTTAATTAACAAGGTATTAGAGTGGCTGGCAGCCATTGGCGAGGCGCGGATTGAACCGCTGGCGAGTGAGCGAGAAATGGTTGGTGCTGCGCGAAATTACGCACATCGATTGCCGTTGCTGACCGAGTGTTTGGGCCAAGCACGTGCTATTGGTAGCAGTGTGACGGCACAACACAGTTGTCCTCCCGTTGCGCGCGTTCGCTTACTATTTTTGATTAGCCGGGCGGAGGCGTTGCTTGAACAGGCAGTAGCTGCCCACGGTAGCGGAGTGATGACCTCACGTAGTCAACAGGCTATCAAGGAGATGGTCGCGACGGTTAGAACCCGGATGCTATTTAGCAGCGGTGTCGTAGTTAAGTCAGAGGAGTATTTTGAGATGTCGACGAAAGCGATAGATCTAGTGTTTGAATGGATTGGGGCTTGTGAGCGCAGCACTCAGTGCTTCATGGAGGGGGTGAGTGTTAAGGAATTACACCCGTGCTAAAGCAGATGGCATCACGGTGGTTTACCCGTAACCCGAGCCCGCTGAAAAAAAATAAGCATTGGGGGCAGGTTGACAGTGACCGAGTATTGAAAACCCTGTTGCTCACCTTGGACGGCATGGTTTTTCGGTGTGCGCTTGATGCTCACTGGACGATACAATTTGTTAGTGATGCCTCAAAGAATTTGACGGGATACGCCCCTGAAGATTTTTTGGGCAACCAAAAAATAAGCTTGGAAAAATTGACTCATCCTGAGGATCGAGAAAGTGTTCGAGAGGATATTCTGCGTGCGGTTGCTGATAGTTCAACGTACGGTGTTCAATATCGGATTCAATGCCGTGACGGCAGTGAGAAGTGGGTTCGCGAACGCGGTATGTGCGTTCAGGACGAAAGTGGCATGCCGGTGCTGGAAGGATTTATTGAGGATGTTTCCGAACAGGTATTGAGCTATATGCGGCGGGCCGAGGTGGAGTTGCGCTACGCCAGTATTTTCGAACACTCGGTGGTTGGCATGTTTCAGACCACGCAAGATGGTGATTACCTCGCGGCTAATCAAGCACTCGCTGAACTTTACGGTTACGCCAGCCCACAGCATCTGATGGCAGAGCTTTCAGATATTGGCCGCAGCCTGTACGTTGATCCACGTCGCCGTGACCAGTTTTCTACGATTATTTCGCTTGATGGCAAGGTGAGGGATTTTGAATCTGAGGTGTACCGGCGACAAGGTCAGAAAATCTGGATTTCAGAAAATGCCCATGCGGTTCGTGGCCCGGATGGTGAATTTTTGTATTACGAGGGAACCGTTGACGATGTTAGCCAGCGGCGTAGATATCAGGCTGAGTTGGAATATCAGGCGACGCACGATACCTTGACCGGATTGGCCAATCGCAGCCTGTTGCATGACCGCCTCCACCAGGCGATTGAACAGTCAAAGCGTTACCAGCGTTCAATAGCCGTTGCATTCGTCGATTTGGATAATTTCAAAATCATCAATGACAGCCTTGGCCATGCCGTGGGCGATGCCTTATTGCGTGAAATATCCAATCGTTTGGCTTCCAGCTTACGGGCGGTTGATACCGTGGCCCGTTATGGAGGGGATGAATTTGTGCTGATTCTCTGCGATCAGCAAAGCATGGCGGATTTGTCCACGATGCTGGAAAGAATTCTGGCCAGAATCGCCGAGGTGGTCGTGGTTGGGAATCATCAGTTACAGGTTTCTGGATCGATTGGGGTGACGGTGTTTCCTGAGCACGGCGGTGAGGTCGAGGATTTGCTGACGCAGGCTGATGCAGCGATGTACCACGCCAAAGTTTCAGGTCGCGGTCAGCATCAATTTTATTCGCCTGAATTAAGTAGTTCGGCGCACCAGCGGCTAGGGATGGAAATGGCTTTGCGGCACGCGCTGGAGCATAAGGAACTGATGGTTTACTACCAGCCAAAGGTTGATAGCACGGGCACCGTGGCCGGTTTTGAGGCGCTTATTCGCTGGTATCACCCAACGCTTGGAATGGTTTCTCCAACAGAGTTCATTCCGATTGCTGAGGACATCGGTTTGATAAATCCCATTACGGATTTCGTGTTGCGCGAAGCATGCCAAGCGGCAGCAAGATGGGGGGCGCTGGGTTGGGCTCATCTCCATATGGCCGTTAATCTTTCTGCTCGGCAATTTTCCTCTCCGCATTTGCGGGCTCAGATTGAGGAAGTGCTGGCTGAAAGTGGGATGCCTGCGGGATGCCTGCAACTAGAAATTACGGAAAGCGTGCTCATCGGAGATACCGAACGAACGGTTGAGGTATTGGTGGCATTGAAGCAGCTAGGCGTCAGGATTGCCATTGATGATTTTGGGACAGGCTATTCTTCTTTGGCTTACCTAAAAAGATTTCCGCTGGATATTCTCAAAATTGACCGTTCGTTTGTGATGGAAGTGGGTGATGGGCGGGACGGGATGGCCATTCCCAAAGCGGTAATTTCACTGGGGCATAGTTTGGGGCTGAGCATCGTGGCAGAGGGGGTTGAGTATCTTGAGCAATTCAATGCACTACTTGATTGCGGATGTGAAGAGTTTCAGGGGTATTACTTTTCTCCACCCTTGCCGCAGGGGGCCATTGACCTATTTTTGATACGTTCCAAGGACGATAGCGAGGATAGCGAAGAACTAAAGGAAGTGGAGGCAAGTTAAACGGTTAGACTGTGCCGCTATAAACACAATAACCGTGCTCACCCACAGAATTAGGATTTTGACATGTCGCTGACTAAAAAACTGATGTCGCTGGTCGCTGTCGCCCTGATTGCCTTAGTTGTGGTCGCCCTTGCGGGTGTTTGGGGGTTGAACAAGGGGCAGAACTCATTGGCAGATGTGGCAAAAGTCCGAATGTCTTCAGTGGTGAATCTGGAAAAGATAAGTGAGGGTGCGACCGCTATTCGCTCGGAAAACCGGATGATCGGTTTGCTGTTGGTGCAAGGCGCTGAGCCTGAACTTTTTGGCAAGGTGCTAGAAAAGAAAAAAGAAATTTGGCAACGCATCCAAAAAAGTTGGGTGGCCTATCAAGCGCTGCCAAAAGTCACAGAAGAAGGCGTACTTTGGAAGCGTTTTGAAGCAGATTGGGCCGCTTGGAAGTCGGCAGAAGTAGAGATCAATAAGCAAATTGAGCGCTTGTCCAAAGTGCATGAGGTTGACGAGATCGCTAGGGCGAAAGCGGACTGGTTGGTTGCTGCCTATGCCGCCATCCCCTTCTTCAATAAATCAGAAGCGACATTAGGCGAACTCGTTGAGTTAAATATTCGCTTAAGCGATGAAATGGCGAAAGAAGCTGAGCGCGATGGCGAGCGTTCAATGTTGGTGATGACGATGGCTACTCTGATCGCCATTGGCATTCTGCTCATGGTGGGTGGGGCAATAGGTAAAGGCGTGGTCGATACCATCGGGGGCGAACCTGATATGGCCAAAGCGGTTGTTGAGCGTATTGCTGCGGGAGATTTGACCCAGTCTTTGGCGGTCAAAACGGGCGACAACACCAGCTTGATCGCCAATCAAAGTCGGATGCAAAACAATTTACGACAAACGATTAAGGGAATTGCGGTATCCGTTTCCGATACTGAGTTTGCTGCAGATTCACTGGCTAGTGCGGCACAGCAGGTGGCAGCGGCTTCAGCCGACTCCAGCGAGTCAGCTTCATCGATGTCGGCAGCGGTTGAGGAGCTATCCGCTAGCATCAGCCAGATTACCGAAAATGCAAAATCAGCCTTGATACTGTCTGAACAGGCAGGGAAGCTTTCCTCTGAAGGAGGAGGAGTTATTGAGCAAGCGATTGAAGAAATTAATCGGATTGCCCACACTGTCCGCGAAACATCTTCTGGAATGAGTTCGTTGAGTGCTAGTTCTGGCAAAATTTCGACCATCGTGCAGGTTATTAAGGATGTTGCCGATCAAACTAATTTATTGGCCTTGAATGCGGCGATCGAAGCCGCCAGAGCCGGGGAGCAGGGACGTGGCTTTGCGGTGGTCGCTGATGAGGTTCGTAAGTTGGCGGAGAGAACAACGTCTGCCACGGTTGAAATAAGTGAAATGATTACCAAAATTCAGACAGATGCCAATATGTCGCTCAAAACGATGGAGGGCGCTGTGGAGCAAGTCGATAAGGGTGTGTATCTGGCGAGTCAAGCAGGGACTGCGATTGCAGAGATTAGGAACAGCGTGACGCAGGTGGTTGGGCAGGTCAATGATATGGTCAGCTCTATTCAGGAACAGAGTATGGCGAGTCAGCAAATTGCGCATCGGGTTGAGCGGGTTGCGCAGTCTTCGGAGGCGAATAACGCAGCGGCCCAGCAAACATCAGCATCGGCTGACCGGCTGCGGGAATTGGCAAGGACGCTGAAAAGTTCCATTGGCCAATTTAAAACGAGTTGAAGGCTCTAAAATAAGCAGCTGTTTGAATATTTTTTTGCGGAGTGTTTATGTCACCACAACCCTTAAGCTTAATTGATGCGATCAATACCCGTCGTTCCGTTCGGGCTTTTTTATCTACGCCAGTGCCAGAAGAATCGTTAGTCGATATTTTGAAATTGGCTGCTCGTTCTCCTAGTGGGACAAATATTCAGCCTTGGTTTGTGACGGTGGTGACAGGAGAGCGGAAAAATCGGCTCACACAGGCACTATTAGCAGCCCACGCTGCCAATGAACCAGGTGACGAGGAATATGATTATTACCCGCCGAAATGGCGTGATCCGTACATTGGACGTCGCCGTAAAATCGGTCTTGATATGTACAGCCTGTTGGGAATTGGCAAGGAAAATAAAGAAAAAATGCATGCTCAGGCGGGGCGTAACTATGAATTTTTTGATGCGCCAGTAGGCGTTTTTTTCACGATTGACCGGGATATGGGCCAGGGGAGTTGGCTAGATTTCGGGATGTTTACCGAGAATTTGATGTTGGCGGCACGGGGTTTTGGCCTGGATACGTGCATTCAGGCGGCTTTCCTGAAGTACCACCGAATTATTGAGGAAGTCTTGGAAATTCCGCCACACCAACAGTTAGTGACTGGCATGTCGCTGGGTTATGCAGATTTGAATGCCCCGGTGAACCAGCTCCAAACGGTGCGTGAGCCAGTTGAAAACTTCACTCGTTTTCTTTCCTAACTCTATTTTGCGCAAGAGTCCTAAGAATCCTAAGTCTTGGCTGTGATAGACTTCGCGCCGGCGGGTCTCCCCGCATTGCAGGATGGTGAATCTGGTCAGGTCCGGAAGGAAGCAGCCACAGCTATTTACTGCAAGTGCCGGGGGTTAGGCTCGCCACTTTCATTTCTTGTGCTGGATCGACGATGAGTTATCAAGTACTTGCCCGTAAATGGCGTCCTCGGAATTTTTCCTCATTGGTTGGGCAGGAGCACGTGGTTCGTGCACTGAATCACGCGCTGACTGAACAGCGTTTGCATCATGCCTACCTCTTTACTGGGACTCGTGGTGTTGGCAAAACCACCATTGCGCGGATTCTGGCGAAATCGCTTAACTGTGAAACGGGAATTACGGCTCATCCGTGTGGCCTCTGTTCTGCTTGCCAGGAAATAGATGCTGGGCGGTTCGTTGATTTGCTAGAAGTCGACGCTGCAACCAATACCCGCGTCGAAGAAATGCGCCAACTCCTTGAAAATGCGGTTTATGCACCGACCCGTGGGCGCTTCAAAGTTTACGTCATAGACGAAGTTCATATGCTCTCCAATTCAGCATTTAATGCCATGCTGAAAACGCTGGAAGAGCCTCCAGAGCACGTCAAGTTCATTCTTGCGACGACCGATCCGCAAAAAATCCCGGTCACCGTATTGTCACGCTGCCTGCAGTTCAATCTTAAGCAGATGGTGCCAGCCGCTATTACTGAATATTTGACCCATATTCTGAATGCAGAAGGTGTTCCTTATGAATTACCAGCTTTGGCGGTGGTGGCCAAAGCAGCAGCAGGGAGTATGCGTGATGCCCTTTCGTTGCTGGATCAGGCGATAGCTCATGGTGCTGGCAAGGTCGAATTGGAGCAGGTTCGCGCCATGCTGGGGGCGATTGATGGTGGAGCGGTCATCGGATTGCTGGAATTATTGGTGGCTGGCGACTTGACCGCTATGATGCGTGGGGTTGATGCGCTAGATAGCGAAAGTGTCTCTTTTGGCTCGGCATTACAGGAAATGGCCAGCCGACTTACCCAGATTCAATTACTGCAACTAGTGCCGTGCTACGTTACGGATGATTTGTCCGAGCACTCGCAGTTGCTCGCCTTATCTAAAGCGCTTACCCCAGAAGCGGTGCAATTGGCTTATCAGATTGCGATTCAGGGGCGGCAGGAACTGTATTTGGCTCCTGACGAAAAATCGGGTTTCGTAATGGTGATGTTGCGTTTGTCGGCATTTGTGCCCATGCAACAGGGCGAGACCTTCTCTGCGGTACCTGCCCAAGCTTCGGTGTTTGTTAAATCTCCTGAAAAGCTGCAGAGCCGGCTCACATTGCCTATTGATGCGTTGGAAAGTTCGCCGGTTACGCCTTCAGCCCCTTTGCCCACTCAACAAAATGATCTACCTGCTGACGCAAGCGATTGGAGAGAAATTCTTGCAGGTCTTGAGTTGAGTGGGATGGTGAAAACCTTAGCTCAGCATTGCGAACTGCGTGAATATGCTCCGCCGCGGTGTTTGTTGCGTTTAGCACCGAGTGCTAAGTACCTACTGACAAAGCCAGCTCAGGATAAATTGCAGGTGGCATTGGTTGAGCGTGCAGGCTGTCCGGTACAGCTTCGGATTGAAGTAGCTGAAAATGAAGTTGATACGCCGGCGGTAGTGGTTCAACGAGAGTTAACTGTCAAAGTAGATGAGGCTCTGTCGGCGATACAGCAGGACGCATTAGTAAACGAAATGAAGTCGGTGTTCGGCGCAACCGTCGTACCGGATTCCGTTAAATCCCTGTTATAGGAGAAGGTCGGATGTTTAAAGGTGGAGTTGGTGGATTGGGCGGCTTGATGAAACAGGCCCAGATGATGCAAGAAAATATGAAAAAGGCGCAGGATCAGCTTGCGACGATGGAAGTTGAAGGGCAGTCTGGTGCGGGAATGGTTAAGGTTGTGATGACTTGCTCCAACGAGGTTCGCCGGGTTTCAATTGATTCTTCTGTTATGGATGACAAAGAAATGTTGGAGGATTTGATTGCGGCTGCAATAAACGATGCGTCGCGTCGCGGTAAAGCCCTTTCGGAGGAAAAAATGTCCTCATTCACCGCAGGCTTGAATCTTCCGCCCGGATTTAAGCTGCCTTTCTGACCGTGAAACTGTGGATTGGTAAGCCGTCATGACTGCGTCTGTTTTGGAGAGTTTGGTTCAGTCTCTGCGATGTTTACCGGGAGTAGGGCCGAAATCAGCTCAGCGAATGGCGTACCACTTGCTGCAGCGGGAAAGAAAGGGTGCTCAGCAGTTAGCTGATGCCCTGTCGAGCGCATTGGTTAATTTGCATCAATGTGAGCGCTGTAACAATTATGCGGAGCAGCCCGTTTGCGATGTTTGTGCATCAGAGCAAAGAGATGTCGCACTACTTTGCGTTGTTGAGTCTCCTGTGGATATGAACATGATGGAGCAGACACAGGCGTATGGCGGATTGTATTACGTTTTAATGGGTCGGCTTTCACCTCTTGATGGTGTTGGTCCAAAAGAACTTGGTATGGAACGTTTGTTGCAGAGAGCCTGTAACGGTCAGGTACGTGAAGTTATTTTGGCAACAAATTTTACCAACGAAGGTGAAGCAACGGCCTTTTACCTGACTACTCAGCTTGAGCAACGAGGGGTGGCTGTTAGTAGAATTGCTCGCGGCGTCCCAGTGGGTGGGGAGTTGGAGTTTGTCGATAGCGGAACGCTTGCCCAAGCAGTACGGGAACGACGTTATTTGTGACATTTTGTACATGCCTGTACCGCTGACGTATAATCGGCGGGTTTGGTTTGTCACGTTTATTATTTAGGAATCTGCACTATGAGCAATCAAGGAAAAGTTGACTGCGGCAGGCGTCGGCTGATTGTCGCGACAGCGGCCGTCGGGGGCGTGGGCGCAGTTGCAACACTGGTGCCGTTTGTCGCCAGTATGCTGCCGTCGGAGCGTGCAAAAGCGGCTGGAGCACCCGTTGAGGTGGATGTCAGCAAGCTTGAGCCGGGTCAGATGATGACCGTTGAGTGGCGTGGTAAGCCCGTGTGGATTATCAACCGCACGAAAGAGATGTTGGATACGTTGCCAAAATTGGCTGACTCGGTAGTAGATCCATTGTCTGAGAAGGATCAGCAACCCGCCTATTGCAAGAATGAAAGTCGATCCATCAAGCCAGAAATTATGCTGGTAGTTGGTATTTGTACTCATTTGGGTTGTTCTCCCTCCGCCAAGTTTAAACACGGTTCTTAGGAAGGAATGGCGGGTGACTGGTTGGGTGGTTTCTTGTGCCCATGCCACGGTTCAACGTTCGATTTCGCTGGTCGCGTTTATAAGAGCAAGCCAGCACCAACTAACCTTGAGGTTCCGCCGCACATGTATCTGACCGATACGCGCATCCTCATTGGTGAAGACAAGAAGGGAGCGTAATCATGGCTGGTGGAACTTTCGAAAAGTACAAGTCTGACGGTAGCCTCCAGGGAAATTTGCTGGAATGGGTTGATGCACGTTTCCCAGCAACTTCTATGTGGAAGGGGCATCTGTCTGAGTATTACGCACCAAAGAATTTTAACTTCTGGTATTTCTTTGGATCTCTAGCGCTGCTGGCGCTGGTTATTCAAATCTTGACCGGTATTTTCTTGGTAATGCACTTTAAGCCAGATGCGTCGTTGAATGCCAACGGTATTCCGATCGCTTTCGCATCTGTTGAGTACATCATGCGTGATGTGCCGTGGGGATGGCTGATTCGCTACATGCACTCCACTGGAGCATCGGCCTTCTTCATTGTAGTGTATCTGCATATGTTCCGCGGTCTGCTGTACGGTTCATATCGTCAGCCACGTGAATTGATCTGGCTGTTTGGTACAGGGATTTTCCTCTGCTTGATGGGCGAAGCCTTCTTCGGTTACCTCCTTCCATGGGGACAAATGTCCTTCTGGGGTGCGCAGGTGATTGTTAACTTGTTTTCAGCCATTCCTCTGATTGGGCCTGATTTGTCTGTCTGGTTGCGGGGTGATTTTGTGGTGGGTGATGCGACGCTAAAT
>JBEGTT010000197.1:0-3026 GCA_041179245.1 Pseudomonadota bacterium | reverse complement strand
CGGGTGGTGTTAAAGTCTGCCTTGGGTCGTGTGCTGTCAGAAGATGTTGTTTCGCCCATCAACATCCCTTACGACCGGAATTCGTCTATGGATGGCTATGCCTTATCTAGTGAGGATATTGGCTGTAAACAACCGTTTACGCTCACTTTGATTGGTACTTCTTGGGCTGGCAAACCATATCTAGGGTCACTACAAACTGGGCAATGTGTGCGGATTTTTACGGGAGCGGTGCTGCCGGATGGAGCTGACTCTGTGGTCATCCAAGAGCAGGTTAATGCAGATGGGGAAAGCATCACGTTTCCGGCAAACGTCGCTGCCCATCAGAATATTAGGGAAGTGGGCGAAGATGTTAAGCAAGGGGGCATCCTCTGTACTCGATTGAAAAAATTAACGGCGGTTGATATTGGTTTGCTGGCTGCTGCCGGAATCTATGATGTTCCTGTCCGGCGCAAACTTAACATTGCGTTTTTTTCAACGGGCGACGAATTGATGGGGATAGGTCAACCACCGGAAACAGGCAAAATCTACGACAGTAATCGTTACGCATTAGCTGCATTACTTGCTGATCCCTGTTACAGCGCAACCGATATGGGGGCGATACCCGATGACAGGCAGTTGCTTGAGGCTACGCTTAAGCAAACGGCTGAAAATTATGACGTATTAATCACCACAGGTGGCGCTTCGGTCGGCGATGCCGACTATGTCAAAGACATTTTGGCAAGCTGCGGCGAGGTCAAGTTCTGGAAGATCGCCATTAAACCCGGCAAGCCGTTGGCTTTCGGCAAAATCGGGGCGTGTTATTTTTTCGGTCTGCCCGGCAATCCGGTTTCGGTCATGGTCACTTATCAACAAATTGTTGCTCCAGCTCTTAAGCAACTTTCTGGTGCGCTGGCAAACAAACCGTTACGGCTGTTAGCAACCTGCACCACTACATTAAAAAAAGCCCCCGGAAGGCAAGAATTTCAGCGTGGCATTCTTACCCAAGATGTAAGCGGTGACTTTTTTGTAGCTTCAACAGGTAATAAAGGCTCGCATATCCTCAGCTCCATGAACCGAAGCAATTGCTATATCATCCTTTCAGCAGAATCTAAAGGTGTATCTAGCGGTGAACAAGTGTTAGTCGAGCCGTTTAGTGTGTACATTTGAGTACCATGATTATGAGACTAAACTAGGATAAACGCCCTAAAAGTCCTGAATTCCGTAAGTTCCCTAAGTTTGTTCGGAAATTTCTTAAATCACCATCAAAACAAATCTACTGGGTCTACATCTAAACTCCAACGAACTTTTTTGGTGTACTCGATACTGCCGATGTTAGCTATTATCTCAGTGAGTAATTTTTGTAAATCACTACGTCTATTGCTCTGGAATAACAGTTGATAGCGATACAAACCGGCGCGTTTTTCCATGGGTGCGGAGACGGGGCCCAGTATTTGGGTGTTTCCGGCTTTGTAGGTTTTGGCTAATGTGGCTACGGCTTGTAGAAAATCCATTGGTAAGCCCGAATTACCTGCTTGCGCCCTAAGTAGAGCGTGGTAGCTAAATGGCGGCAATAAGGCTAGGTTGCGCTCTGCTAAAGCGGTACCGGCAAAACGGCGGTAACCTTCGCGGATCAGGGTGTTGAGCAAGGCGTGGTCGGGATGGCGGGTTTGCAGGATGACCCTGCCGGGTTTTTCGGCTCGTCCGGCGCGACCTGAAACTTGGGTTATCATTTGTGCCAGCCGTTCTGTGGCGTGGTAGTCGATGCTGAACAGGCCACTATCGACATCGACAATTGCCACTAGGGTGACATTGGGGAAATGGTGGCCTTTGGCGAGCATTTGGGTACCCAGGATGATGTCGACCTTGCCGTCATTGATTTGGGCAAGATAGCGCTCCAGCGAGCCTTTACGCTGGGTGGTGTCCCGGTCTAGCCGCACTAGGGCTTTGTCTGGAAATAATTCGCGTAGCGCGTCTTCAATGCGTTCCGTTCCCAAGCCCAAGGGCATCAATTCGCCCGTCTTGCAGGCAGGGCAGGTGGGCAGTAATCGTTGCTCCCTTCCGCAGTGGTGGCAGCGCAGCAAGTTCTCATGGTTGTGGATAACCATATTAGCATCGCAATGGCGGCATCGTGCTACCCAGCCACAACCATGACAAATCAGGGTGGGTGCAAAGCCACGGCGATTCAGGAAGATTAAAACCTGTTCCCCGTTCGCCAGCACATTGCGAAGTTCGTTGAGCAGCGCTTCGGAAAGTCCGTGGTGTAGCTTTTTGTTTCGGATGTCCAACAAGTGCAGCGTCGGTTCTACGGCATTACCTGCACGTTGTGACAGGATCAGGCGCTGGTAGCGTTGTTGATTGGCATTATGCAGGCTTTCCAGCGACGGCGTGGCAGAGCCAAGCAGCACGGGAATATTCAATAATTTGCCGCGCATAATGGCGACATCGCGGGCGGAAAACCGGAAGCCTTCTTGTTGCTTGAATGAAGCATCATGTTCTTCGTCCAGAATAATCAAGCCTGGTTTTTTTAGCGGCGTGAATAAGGCAGAACGTGTACCCAAAAGGATGGCACTCGTGCCTTGCTGCATGTTAAGCCATGCGGTATGCCGTTGCTTATCGGTCAAGTTTGAGTGTGATAAGGCGAGCACTACCGAAAATCGTTGCCGGAAGCGCTCTTCCAATTGCGGAGTCAGGTTGATTTCCGGCACTAGCACCAACACTTGCTGCCCACGTTCCAGTACGGAATGGATGATCTGCATGTAAACTTCGGTCTTACCGCTGCCGGTAATGCCTTCCAGCAAAAATACTGCAAACTTTCCTAATGTATTAACTACAGCGTCAATAGCTGCTTGCTGCTCTGTGTTGAGTTGCAGATTGCTTACGTTGTAGTGGCTGGTCGCGTCGAGTGTTTTTATCGCTCGTACATTTCCGGCTGTGTGCTGCGAAATAGTGGAGTTTTCCGAAATAGTTTGTGTGAGCAGGCTTTTTGCTAATAAGGCTTTTGCAGCAGGTCGCCAGTTTTTGTCCCAGTCGCTAAGTTCGGTTTCGGT
>JBEGTT010000196.1:0-6676 GCA_041179245.1 Pseudomonadota bacterium | reverse complement strand
TTTGGTCTATTTTTAAGTAACGGCTTTACATTTGATCAAGGGCAGTATTAGCTGAAAATGCTGACAAAGAAATCAACATATTCGGAGGCACATCATGAAAACTAACGCCATAGATATAATTCCCCTTGCTTTCTGCGGTGGGTTGAACCACGTTCCGAATCTGGCAATTTAGCTCTAACAGCATTTCAATTTGTTCGACAGTGATCTTAAATTTGAGCATCAACTCATCGCCTTCACTACCCAGATCTGAGGTGGTCATCAGACTAGCGCCGCCCGTGCTCAGATCCGATATCTTCAACGATTCCTGCAGCCCTCTTTCAGAATTTAATGCAACAGCGATGAGTTCTAGTTGCAACCTCGATTTCTCCCGAACCTGATGCATTTTCAGTGTTTTCGGGTAAGCCAAATGCAGCATGGGATAAGGACTCATCGTCTGCTTTAGCGCAACAGTCTCAAAAGCGTACGCATTTTTCCCAGAAAAAAAACGAACCGTCAGCTCCTGATTTTCACGAATCATCGCAAGCTCGCCATTTAATACTGGCTGCGTCACACAGATCCCCTTTTTTTTCAGAAACCCAATCATGTGCACAACATACCTAGGCGCATTCGGGCCAGTCGGCTGGAGCTGCATGATCGAACCGATTCTTATGTTGGATTTATCAAAAGCCACATTCGTCCCCTTTCTTTGAGGAGATACTAACGCAAACTTGATTTATCTTAGGCACAATCAACACTGTCTGAAATGTTATGCCTTATCTTCAACCAATACACCTTGAGGCTTGTCCAGTGAATTCGCCATAGCCAATGCTTTTTTGGAAGGAAACTGCATCAATACATCCTTAGTCGCATGGTCAATCACCTTAACTACCGTTTTCCCTGAATCTTGATCAGTCGCAAACTGAATATCACCAGCCCTTGATGCGACATAAGCTTGGATTTTTTGCGTAGCTTTTTCAACTTCCCGTGGGTCGGCTTTAGCTTCCTGAGCCGGCTTCTGCTGAACTGGTGCAGACACACGGCCTGCCGCTGAACCAGCACCAACCGCACCGCTCTGCGGATCTAATTTGGCATTCGTAACGCCACTCGTTACTTGTGATGCGCTCTGAATTTGCATTTTCTCTCTCCTCGTTTATGGGTGAAATCCGCTATATCTACTAAGATATTCACTTTGTACTTCACCGCACTGTCACCTATCTTTTCGGCATGATTCATTTAAACTTGAGGAAAATCTGAATACTTTCTACCGCATATTGAAGCCACAACCGACTCATAACAACTTGCTAAGCATTCTCTACCAAGACCAATCCCTGATCGCCGTTCATAAACCAGCCGGATTATTAACTCACCGTACGGCATTGGCTTTTGGCGAAACCCGCTTCGCGCTGCAAATGCTGCGAGATCAAATTGGGCAACATGTGTACCCAGCACACCGTCTTGATAGAGGAACGTCTGGTGTCCTACTTTTTGCATTGAATCCAGAAACAGCTAGGCGATTAGGCGAGCAATTCGAATCCCATTCCGTAGAAAAGGAGTACCTTGCCGTGGTTCGCGGCCACCCTCCAATTTTTGGCACGATCAACCACCCCATCACCCGGCAACGTGATGATGCAGAATGGGTCGGTGAACGCACCAGTAAAGAGGCGCAGCCCGCTCTATCGAATTACCAGCGGCTAGCCTGTTATGAGTTACCCCTCTCCATAGACCATTACCCCACCAGCCGTTATGCCTTGCTCGCACTTCAACCTAAAACGGGTCGACGGCATCAGCTACGCCGCCATCTGAAACATATTGCCCACCCGATTATTGGTGATGCCACGCATGGGAAGGGCAAACACAATCGAGCATTTGCCGATCTTTTTGGCACCCCGCGCCTCTTACTTTGCTGCACCCAACTCGGTATTACTCATCCCTACTCGGGGGAAAAACTTAATCTATTAGCACCACCCGCAGCCGATTTTCAGCGGGTTCTTAATGGCCTAAAACCCTATGAAATCTCCCAGCCGTTATGATTTGAACCGATGAGAACATTGATTTCTGCCCGGTGGCCCTTTTACGTACTTACTGCAAGTCTGCTTCTGATGCTTTCAGCCTGCCTGCCTGATTTTCTGAGCACTTCAAAATCCTCGTTATGGAACTTATGGAACTCACCTTACAGCCAGGTTGATGAAGATCAGGGCGTGCTCTATTCGGCTTTTGTCGAACGCCCAAAACATCTCGATCCAGCGAGGGCTTACAGCGAGGACGAGTTGACTTTTCTAGGGCAAATTTATGAGCCACCCCTGCAATACCATTACCTAAAACGCCCCTATACCTTGATTCCAGCAACGCTAGCAGCCATGCCTAGCGTTCGTTATCTCAATACCACAGGCCAGCAATTACCCAATGACGCTGCTGCTGGAAAAATTGCTGAAAGCATCTATGAGCTTCGACTCAAACCAGGTATCCAGTTCTCGCCCCATCCTGCATTCGCACTCGATACCCAAGGCAAGTCTCGTTACATCCCCCTGAGGCAGGAAGAACTGCAAGATAAGTTCAGCCCGCACGATTTCATCGAACAAGGCACCCGAGAACTCACGGCTGACGATTACATTTACCAGATCAAACGGCTGGCTCACCCTCGAATTCACTCGCCTATTTTCGGCATGATGGCTGACAAGATTATTGGCCTAGCCGAATTGGGAAAAAATCTGGAAACTGCAGCGAAAACCGAGTCAGCCGACAAATGGATCGATCTCGACAAATTTCAGCTAAAAGGCGTTGAGAAAGTTGACCGCTACACTTGGCGCATTCACGTCAAAGGTAAATACCCCCAATTTTCCTACTGGTTAGCGATGCCATTTTTTGCTGCGCTTCCGCGTGAGGCTGACCAATTTTTTGCCCAACCCGGCATGGCGGAAAAAAATCTGGTACTCGATAACTGGCCAGTAGGAACGGGGGCCTTTTATCTCAAGGAAAATGACCCGAATCGGCGAATTGTGCTCCAAAAAAACCCTAATTTCCGTGAGGAGCATTACCCCTGCGAAGGAGAAAGCGGTGATCTAGAAGCTGGTCTTTTGGCTGATTGCGGCAAACGACTTCCGCTGCTAGACCGTGCCATCTTCAGCCGCGAAAAAGAAAGTATTCCCTACTGGAATAAATTTTTACAGGGTTATTACGACGCTTCCGGAATCTCATCAGACAGTTTCGACCAAGCGGTTCGGGTCAGCGTTGATGGCGATGTGGGACTAAGCGAGGAAATGCAGCGGCGGGGCATTCGGCTCCTAAGCTCGGTCAAAACATCAACCTTTTACATGGGCTTTAACCTGCTCGATTCCGTGGTGGGTGGATATACCGAATCGGCGGCCAAACTTCGACAGGCTATTTCAATTGCCATTGACCAAGAAGAATACATTTCCATTTTTATGAATGGACGAGGCGTTGCAGCACAAAGCCCTATTCCACCCGGGATTTTTGGGCATCCGACTGGTAGCACCGGCCACAATCCGTTTGTCTATGACCATCACAAACGAAAAAGCGTTGAGGCTGCCAAAAAACTTCTGTTTGAGGCGGGTTATCCCAATGGTCGCCACCACAAGACGGGAGAACCTCTGATTCTCAATCTGGACACCACCAATAGCGGCATGGGCGAAAAATCCCGGCTAGACTGGTTAACCAGACAGTTCGCCAAAATCGACATTCAATTGGTTGTTCGTTCGACTGACTTCAACCGTTTTCAGGAAAAATTGCAAAAAGGGGCCATTCAGCTTTTTTATCTTGGATGGAATGCGGACTATCCCGACCCAGAAAATTTCTTCTTCCTATTTCATGGACAGGAAAGCCGGGTCAAACACGGCGGTGAGAATTCCGCCAATTACCAAAATCCAGCCTTTGACCGTTTATTCGATGAAATGAAGGCGATGGATAACACGGCCAAGCGGAACACAATTATTGCCAACATGACACGCATCCTCCAGCACGACGCCCCTTGGGTTTTCGGCTTACACCCCCAAAGTTATACATTGGGGCACGCGTGGCTGCACAACCGTAAGCCCACCGATGTGGGTAATAACATCTTGAAGTATCAACGGATTGATGGACAAGCCAGATCAATAGCTCGGGAAAAATGGAACCAACCCGTCTTGTGGCCCATCGTAGTCCTGCTGTTTATTGTGGGTGGCGGGTGCTTGGTTTGGTTCCGCCAATCAACACGAAGACCCTTCTGCTAAAACCAATTATTTATTATCAAGGTATTAGGTAAAAACGCTATGGCTTCAAAACGAACCTTCGGTGCAGTCATCATCGGTGATGAGATCATCTCCGGTAAACGGCAAGACAAACATTTCGCCAAACTGGCTGAGTTGCTGGCTGTTCGCGGGCTACGGCTCACTTGGGTGCAGTATATGTGTGATGACCGCCCTCGCCTCACTGAGCTATTCAAGCGCAGCATGGCGGCAGGTGAAGTCGTGTTCTCGTTTGGTGGTATCGGGAATACCCCAGATGACCATACCCGGCAAGCGGCCGCTGCCGCATTGGGCGTGGAGCTATCACTTCACCCTGACGCAGAGCGAGAAATTCGTGCTCGCTTTATCGAGCTTGGAACGGAAGCCTCACCGGAACGCCTATTACTTGGCACCTTCCCGACAGGTTCACAAATTATTCCTAACCCCTTCAACCGCATTCCTGGATTCATGGCGCGTGAGCATTACTTCGTGCCCGGTTTCCCTCAAATGTCCCACCCGATGGTGGAATGGGTTCTGGATTCGTTCTATGCCGATCTGTTTGCCCCGTCTGCAAGCACTGAAAAAGCTTTCCTGCTCACCGGACCTAATGCCTACGAGTCGGCTTTGCTCGATTTGATGGAAAAAATTGTGGCGGATTACCCTGACCTGCGCCTGTTCTCCCTGCCCTCGCTCAACGGTCCGGAACGCCGCCACCTAGAACTGGGTGTGGAAGGCGACCCCGCGCGAGTCGATCAAGCCATGGACGAAATGTTAATAGCCATCAAAGCTCGCGGCATTACCTGGGTTTGGCGCCCTTAACTCTACAAACGTTCTACGAACGCTATTTCCGAAAGATCGCGCAAGCGTAGTCAGCCCTAGCTTCCATCCGCCCAAACAAGTGCTGCATATCCTCCGTAAAATCGATATGTAACTTGTCACAGGCCGGGGCTGATAAGTAAGTCACTTGGCTCCCCGTACGCGCACCTAGGTTTAATGCATTGGCGATTACTTCCGCCACGTGCGTCACCGCGACTAAGGTATCCATCTCAGGCTCGGGGTGATGGTGATATTGAATGGCATCCTGAACAGTCTGCGGCAACCCCCAAAGCTCACCGATAAAATAGCCAATTTGACAGTGATCTAACCCTAAATGCAGGCGCTCGGCCTCAACAATGGGCATCACCCCCATTTCGGCAGCTTGGCATGCCTTAGCAAACTCTGCCGGATAAAAACGAGATAACCAAAGCTGCCCCATATCATGGAGCAAACCCGCGACAAAAGCATAATCGGTAGACAAACCCACACTTTTGGCGAGTTCCTGCGCACAAACCGCAACGGATACGCTGTGCTCCCAGAACCGGGTGGCGAGTTTAGCGGTACGTGCAAATTCAGCCATACTCAAACCAACCACCACTTCACGTAACTTTTCCATCCCAATCATCGAAGTTGCCGTGTAAACGTCACCCATTTTGACTTGATGGCGTCGCTGCAAACTAATCCCGTTGGCTAATGAAACGACTCTAGCGGTAATCACTGGGTCACGCTCAATATGCGTGACTAACTCGCCGAGCGTTGAATTGTCGTCATCAATCGTTTCAAGAACTTGCGTCACGATAGAAGGGAAAGCTGGCAACAACTTAGCCTTGTCCACTACCTCGGCATGCGTCAGATGGATACTCATTACCGCCTCCTATACGCCATCACAGCATCACGGAGATTGTGAATCAGAACTTGCTGCGGGTCCGCTAGCTGAAAGATTGTGTTCAGTTCCTTCTCGGCACTTGCCCATGCAGCCTCTTGCTCCTCCGGAGTACGAACATCTGGCTCGACAACACAGATTATTTCCGCATGTCGCGTCTGAATCTGATCCAGATTAGCTTGATTTAATTTATGACCAGCAGGCAAATTGAACCGAACAACACCGTGTTCCGTAAGTACCAACGGCATACCTAAAATCATGTCGGGAGCTGCTTGAACCAAGGGAATGTAATGAAGCCGTGTTGGGCGCTCGTTTGATTCTTTTTCTTTCATGGCGACCTCCTGAGGAGTCACGCGAGCAGTGCGTGATACTGATTTTTACATGTTACCAATATAGCACATTGAACGTTTTTGATAACCGCAATCACCAAATACACCAAATACAGCAATCAGTCTTCTTCACTTGATTCAGGCACTTTGCTAATACTTTCGCGCAACATCCCCGCCCTAGTCTCCGGGGTTTCTAAGCTAATTCGCCCAAGGGTCCCACTACGGTAATCTGTCAGCAAAATCATGGCTGCTTTTTCCAGATCCCATCCACCACCTTTCAAACGGCAGGCGCGGCGCTTGGCAATTTCTTCAACGATACCTGGTGCATCAAATTCAGCTGGATTTATCTTGTAGCGAGCCGCAAGCAATGCTGGATAGCGAGCCAACAGAATTTTAGTTAACTCAACAGCCACCTCTTCATCAATCACAGCGTTACGCCCAATCGCGTG
>JBEGTT010000195.1:0-33638 GCA_041179245.1 Pseudomonadota bacterium | reverse complement strand
TGCCTTTAATCACGCCATTCGCCAGTGCTCCTGATAATGTCAGATTCAAGTTCTGCGCAGGCTGTTCGGCAGCATAGGGGTTCCCTGTATTTTGATTATTCCTAAAACTACCTATTAGATTGCCATTGAAGGAATTTCCTTTGATGGCAACCTGCCCTGCGCCGTTCAGCCCATTTTTGGAGGAAATACTAACCTGCCCATTCGGACTGATTTTAAGCTCAACGTCTGATTTTGATGATTGTTGCGATGAAGGGTTGAGCACCCCACGCCATTCACCAAATAGAACAGACTGTGGCTGTCCAGAATAATTTGAATTGTTTTGAGATGGAAATGCGGCAGGAATATTCATTTGCTGGTCATCAGGCTCAAGCTTAGGGACGCCTTCCCTGAGTAAGGACATAACCAAGTTACAGGTCTGGTCCCCAGACACTGCTCGCTTGTATGCAAGGTTATTGGCTGTGTTCCCATCGATAGATTTTGCAGCGGGATTAGCGCCATGCTGAAGCAGTAGCTTTACCATGTTAGGCTGACACCAAGCGGCCGAATGCATTAAGGCTGTTTCGCCTGAAAGTGTTGATTGATTTGGATCTGTTCCCCTTGATAATAAAATCCTAGCCAAAGGTACTTTCTTAACTTCATCAATATAGCTATTTGCAATTATCAGATACATTAAGGCGTTAAGTCCTTTAGCATCCACTATTTTCGGGTTTGGTCCATGCTGCAACACCAGTCCAATTATTTCGGAATTGCCGTTCATAATTGCACTCATCAATGGTGTTTTACCTTCCGGGTAACTTCTTACATTTACGTCCGCTCCATGAGACAACATCCATTGCAGTGTAGGCAAGCTACCCTGTTGAGCAGCCCTCCCTAGTGCAGTCTCAGAGCTAAAACCACTGCTGCAATTTCTGCAATTGATGTCAGCCCCCTGTTGTAGCAACATTTCAGCAATCTGATAGTTCCCCATCTTAAGTGCTGAGTACAAGTCCTTCGTATATTGTGAAGGTGTCGGAGGTGTATCAGGGTTGATTTTTGGTAGGGTAATGGATTTGGAAGGGGCTGTGCGTTTGCTGCTTTGCTCAGTTGAAGATTTGCCAGTTTGTACTACCACGGCATCTTTTTCAGGTGCTGTACCCATCACAGGCACGGATACATTTTGAGCAAATACAGTAGAACAAACAAAACTTGAAATAAGTAGAAATTTTTTCATGATTTGATTCTCAATTTGAAACTTTGTGACCGCGCCCGGCAGGGAAGAATTCATCACCAGATTTCACAAGCTGGTATAGCCATTGACCATTTTCATTATCCGATACCGATTTCCAGAATCCATCCCAAGCCTTTTCTTTCTTCGTATCGGACACCCAAGATTCAGGTACGAACTTAACACTTGCCCGAACCGTAGCTATTTTCTTGCCTTCAGCATCATTACCTATGTCAACAGCCTGAATCTTTACGATTTCAAAATGACCTGTTTTAAGGCACTGTGAATTATCGTTACCGCTTTTAACAAGCTCCTTGCCCTTTTCAGTCAGAGAGAAGGTGTCGACTGTTTCTATTCCCCCGGACCATTTTTTGTACGTCCCTTTTGTCTGGGCAATGTACCCGTTGGACATCAGCAGACCTAAAGCACCGTCTTCACCTATCCTGCGCATGTCTACAGGAGCGCCCACGGGGACGTTCGTGCACATTTCATCTTTAATGAATTGAGCATTTAATGTTCTCTCAACTTTAGATGATTCGCCTCCACAGCCAGTCAAAACAGAAATCGAAAGAATAAGAAGCAAAGTAAGTACGGATTTTTTCATACGCTCACTGTTACACATAAATAGCACCTAAAAATAAATGCAAAGTTCCTAACCATACTCTCCCAATTGCCATATGTAAATTGAACGAAAGCTATCGGTGCACGGGGGGTTTTATCGATGTTTATGGCGGATGCGCTCCCCGAGTTCAGTACGCTGTATGTGTGCGGCATTATTGCCAACAAGGACACGAGCTGTTCCTAGCAATGGATCTTCGATTCCCTGAAAGTACGCAATGTTAGCGGGGCGCAAACTTCCTCATAAGCTACTTTAAGTGTCCCGATTTGCGGCTTGTTTTCAAAGGATTTTTTGCAAAAGCGTTTCTTAAGAATATCTGCTAAGTCCTTGTTGTTACAGAAAAAAATCTGATTTTTCGCCTTGACGCATCCCCTGCTTATCCCATAAAGTGGTCGAAAGTGGTTTTTTGTGGGAATTTGTGGGTAAACGGGTTTTTGGGGCGAAACAGGTCATGTTTGAAGGTTCGGTGGCACTCAATTTGGATGTGAAAGGTCGGCTGGCGATACCGGTGCGGCACCGTGACGCCCTGTTGGCAGCGAGTCCAAACGGGTTGGTGCTGACAGCTCATCCCCATCGTTGTGTGCTTCTGTATCCAGAACCTGCGTGGCAGCCCGTTCGTGAGCAATTTCAAAAAATTTCCAGTCTTGACCCTCGTGCAGCAGCCATTAAGCGGGTGTTGGTGGGGAATGCGCGCACCGAAACCCCGGATGCAGCGGGTCGGTTGTTGATTGCGCCGGAGTTGCGCGATTACGCGGGGATGGAAAAAACGGTTTATCTGGTGGGTATGGGTTCGCATTTTGAAATTTGGAGTGAAGCCGGCTGGAAACAGCAAAACGATTTGGCGAGCGAAGTGTTCGCGGGTGAATTGCCGACCGGATTCGGGGATTTTGTGCTGTGAGCGAGGGCTTTGCCCACGTCACGGTATTACTGGATGAAGCGGTAGAGGCGCTCTCCCTTAAATCGGACGGAACCTATATTGACGCCACTTTTGGGCGTGGCGGGCATAGTCGAAAGATTTTGTCGTCGTTGGGAAAAAGTGGGCGCTTGCTGTCGCTGGATCGCGATCTTCAGGCCATTGCGGCGGGTCAATCCATTCAAGATGAACGGTTTGTCTTATCGCATCGACCATTTTCAGAAATATCACAGGGTGCAGCTGAAGCGGGCATAGAGGCCGTGGATGGTGTGCTTTTTGACTTGGGTGTGTCGTCTCCCCAGATAGACGACGGTGAGCGGGGCTTTAGCTTTCGCCAGGATGCGCCTCTCGATATGCGGATGGATACCACCCGTGGAGAGACCGCTGCCGAATGGCTGGCAAGGGCTGAAGTGCAGGAAATTGCGGAGGTAATAAAAAATTATGGCGAAGAACGGTTTGCTTTCCAGATTGCAAAGAAGGTTGTGGCTGCTCGGAGCGAACGGGCTATCACAACAACTGGCGAGTTCGCCTCGCTTGTACGCGCGACCGTGCGCACCCGTGAACCAGGGCAGGACGCGGCGACGCGTAGCTTTCAGGCTCTACGGATTCATACCAACCAGGAACTCCGTCAGCTGGAGATAGTCTTGCCGCAAGCGCTGTCCCTGCTGAAGTCAGGGGGGCGATTGGTGGTGATTTCCTTTCATTCTTTGGAAGATCGCATGGTCAAGCAGTATTTCAATGAGCAAGCTCACCCGGAACGCAATGTTCCCAAGGGGCTGCCGTTGCGCGCTGACCAATTGCCACAGCCAATTTTGCGTTTGGTGGGCAAAGCGCTTCGGCCTTCATCTGCTGAAATTCAACGCAATCCCCGGGCGCGGAGTGCGGTAATGCGGATTGCGGAGAAGGTTTGATGCTGCGCTTCAACATCCTGCTGGCGATGGTGCTAGTACTGTGCTCGTTGGGGGTGGTGACCTCCCAGCACAAGGCGCGCAAGCTGTTTCAGGCGCTTGAAGCAGAACAGGAAAAAGCACGACAACTGGAAATTGAGTTTGGCCAGTTGCAATTGGAACAGTCCACTTGGGCAACTCACCCCCGTATCGAAAAAATTGCTCGCGAAAAGTTGCATATGCAGCAGCCGCAAACCGGAAGGTTGGATAAAGCGGTGTTGCCAGGATCGACAGGGGGGCACTGATGGCGGTTAGAGGCCGTTCGGCCAAATCCCATCGTTATTCGGAAAGTCCAGTTCTTGAACTGGCGATGCCCCCTTGGCGTTCACGTTTTGTGGCGCTAATCATCATGGTCAGTTTTGCGGCGTTGATTGGGCGGGCTTTTTACTTGCAGGTGCTCAATAACGATTTTTTGCAGGAAAAGGGAGATTCCCGCTATCGCCGGGATATTGAGGTGTTTGCCTCTCGCGGCAAAATTACAGATCGCAATGGGGATGTATTGGCGATTAGCACACCGATGCAATCGATCTGGGCGTTTACCGATGCTACCAAATTAACGCCTGAAGAACTCAAACAGCTGGCGCATCTATTAGTCATGGACGCTCGCGAATTGGCTAAAAAGCTGACCAGCGACAAAAACTTTGTCTACCTCAAACGGCAAGTGCCGCCGGATGTGGCGGCGCAGATTGCGGCGATGAAACTTAAAGGGGTGCATCAGGATAGGGAATACCGGCGTTATTACCCGACCGGTGACATGACGGCCCACATCGTGGGCTTTACGGGCGTTGACGATAAGGGTTTGGAGGGCGTTGAACTGGCCTTTCAAAGTAGTCTGCTCGGACGTCACGGTAGCCGAAGTGTAATCAAGGATCGTCGCGATAAAATCGTGGAAGATATTGGTGCGATAAAGCCGCCACAGGATGGTAAAGATGTGGTTTTGGCGCTGGATGGTAAGGTGCAATACATCACCTTTAGCAGCCTGAAACAGGCCGTTCTGGAAAATAAGGCCAAAGCAGGTAGTGCGGTCGTGCTGGATGCCCGCACGGGAGAAGTTCTAGCACTGGCTAACTGGCCGACCTACAACCCCAATAGCAGAGAGAGTTTGACCGGCGCGCAATTGCGGAATCGGGCCGTCACAGACAGTTTTGAGCCGGGTTCAACCATGAAGCCCTTTACGGTTGCATTGGCGATTGATAAGAACAAGGTTAGGCCGGAAACGCTGATTAATTGCGCGCCTGGCAAGCTTACGATCGGAACCGCTACCATTTCAGATGCTCATCCGAGCGGTGTATTGAGCGTTCAGCAAGTCATCCAAAAATCGTCGAACGTGGGAACCAGCAAGATAGCCTTGGGGTTTAAGCCACAGGAAATGTGGGAAATGTTCGATGCGGTGGGTTTTGGTCGCCTGCCCCGACTAGGTTTTCCCGGCGAGATTTCAGGTCGGCTACGCCCTGCCAAGAACTGGGTTCCGATTGATCAGGCCACTATGTCTTATGGGCACGGCATTTCCGTCAGCCTGATACAAATGGCGCGGGCTTACACCTCCCTTGCCGGTAATGGCGAACTGATGCCGGTTTCGCTGGTGAAGATCAATGAGGGCGAGCAACCGCAGGGTGTCCGGGTGTTTTCCCCTGAAACCGCGAGGCAAATGCGGCTGATGCTGGAAATGGCGGCGGGCCCTGAAGGGACGGCGCCATTAGCTCGTGTGGCGGGCTATCGCGTGGGCGGTAAGACGGGAACGGCTTACAAGGTGGTCAATGGCGTTTACGCCAAACGATATGTTTCTTCCTTTGTGGGTATTGCGCCTATTTCTGATCCTCGCCTCATCGTGGCGGTGATGGTGGATGAACCTTCGGCAGGTAAGCATTACGGTGGCGATGTGGCGGCCCCTGTGTTTTCTCAGATTGTGGGCGGCGCCTTACGTACGTTGGGTATCCCGCAAGATGGCCCCTTAGCGAATAAAGGAGGGGCTTGAGATGGATTACAAGGCCCTGCGTAATGTGGCGTTAGCTGTTTTGGATACATTCCGGGATCAAGGGGTGGTGCTAACTGGCGTGGCTGACGATAGCCGTCAGGTGCGGCCGGGGGATCTATTTGTCGCCTATCCGGGTGATTTGGCCGATGGTCGTCTTTACATCGAGGACGCTATCCAGCGGGGTGCTGCGGCCATATTGTGGGAACCTCAACACTTTGTATTGCCTGCTGGCATCAGCTTGCCGAATCGGGCGCAGTCAGAATTACGAGCATTGGTCGGTTGGCTGGCTCATGCGGCAGCTGGGTGGCCGACGGATCAAATCCCCTTACTGGCAGTTACCGGTACAAATGGCAAAACAACCGTGAGCCAGTGGTTGGCCCGGCTCTATCCCCGAAAATGTGCCGTCATTGGAACATTGGGGGCTGGGTTTGTCGGCGCCGAATTGGCAACGGGTTTTACCACGCCAGAAGCGGCGACGTTGGTTCGCTGCCTGCAGGATTTTCGTGAGCAAGGTGCGATGGCGTGTGTGCTTGAAGCCAGCTCAATTGGGATTGAGGAGGGGCGGCTCAACGGCGCTCATATTGATACGGCGATCTTCACCAATTTCACACGAGATCACTTGGATTATCACGGCACGATGGAGGGCTACGCCCAAGCCAAGGCCCAACTGTTTACGTGGCCCCGTTTGCGTTTTGCGGTGATTAATCTGGATGATCCGTTTGGGGTTGAGCTGATGCGAGCCACCGAGGCGGCCAAGGTGGTGGGTTACACCCTGTCATCTGACCGGGCCAATTTCCCCGCCGTGATCCGGGCCGAACAGATTGAAGATACGGTCAGCGGGCAGCGCTTCATGTTGAATGCCCAGCAGGGCAAAGCCAAGGTAGATACCCGCTTAATTGGGCGGTATAACCTGTCCAATATGCTGGCCGTCGCCGCCGTCTTGCTGGATTCAGGTATGCCTATCTACGAAGTCGGGCAGCGCCTGTCTGAACTTAGCCCTCCGCCGGGGCGAATGGAAACCTACGGTAAACCGGGTGAACCTTTGGTGTTAGTGGATTATGCCCACACGCCAGACGCGCTTGAAAACGCGCTGGCCGCTTTACGGCCGGTTGCGAATGTTCGCCAAGGGGCGCTGAAAGTTATTTTCGGCTGCGGCGGTGATCGAGATCAGGGCAAGCGCCCCGTCATGGGTGAAATTGCTAGCCGCTTGGCCGATGCAGTCTTCCTGACGTCAGACAATCCTCGCAGTGAAAACCCACAATCGATTCTGATGGAAATTCAGGTGGGTGCGGTATCTGCCGTGGTTATGGATGACCGTGCAGAAGCTATCTTGACCGTGGTTTCACAGGCGCAACCTGAAGATGTCATTCTGGTGGCGGGCAAAGGCCACGAAACTTATCAGGAGATTGCAGGTGCCCGATACGACTTTAATGATGGTCGTGAAGTGAGTCGTGCGTTGGAAAGCTATCGGAATCTGAACAGCAATACCCGTTCTCAGGCTGCACAGACTTCATCGGTTTTAGGTGATGAAGGCGTTGCGCCATGAAATGGACGTTGTCAGCCATCGCACAGGCCGTCGGCGGCGAGTTGGTCGGGGATGGTAACGTCCAAGCCCAAGGCGTGAGTACCGATAGTCGCAACATTCCAGCGGGATCACTTTTTATTGCGCTTAAGGGGGATCGTTTTGATGCCCATGATTACCTCGATGCGGCATTGCAGGCCAAGGCCGTTGGTGTGCTTGTTTCACGTTTGGAAAAAGTGCCCGCTGGATTAGCCGCTGTCGTCGTTGATGACACCCGCTTGGCGCTTGGGCGCCTAGCTGCTGCGTGGCGAGCTACGTTCGATTTGCCCCTGATTGGGGTCACTGGGTCCAACGGCAAAACCACCACTAAGGAAATGATTGCCGCCGTATTGAAGGCTCAGTTTGGTGAAGCGGTTCTGGCAACACAGGGTAATTTTAATAACGACATTGGATTGCCGCTGACCTTGCTGGGCCTGAATGAACATCACCAGGCAGCGGTGATCGAAATGGGGATGAACCACCCCGGTGAAATTGACTATCTCACCCACATTGCTCGCCCAACCGCAGCGGTAGTGACCAACGCCCAGCGTGCTCACCTGGAGGGTATGGGTGACTTGGCGGAGGTGGCGCGGGAAAAAGGCTGCATCTTTAATGGGCTAAGCGATAACGGTGTTGCGGCTATTTCACTAGACAGTGATTTTGCTGATCTCTGGAAAACACAGGTTGCACCACACACCGCGCTAACGTTTGGTAATAGAGGGCTTGCGAATGAGCCAGCCAATGTGCAGGGCGAAATCAAACAGCACGGTCTGTCTACTCAGCTAAAAATCACGACGCACGAAGATTCCGCAGACATCCGCTTGCAGGTACCGGGTCGTCACAATGCAGAAAATGCATTGGCGGCGGCGGCGGTTTGTCTGGCTGCTGGGTTACCTCTTTCGAGCATCGCTACGGGGCTTGCGGCCTTCTCCGGGGTTAAAGGCCGTCTTCAAAAAAGTGCCTTGTCGGGAGGCGGATTGTTGCTTGATGACACTTACAACGCTAATCCGGATTCGGTGCGGGCCGGTATCGATGTGCTGGCGTCAACTGTGGGGCGGAAAATTCTGGTGCTCGGTGATATGGGTGAAATTGGCGAAGCCTCTGGTCAGTACCACGATGAAGTGGGTGGTTATGCCAAAAGTCAGGGAATTGACCGGCTACTGACGTTGGGCGAAGCGAGCCAAATTACTTGCCGCAGCTTTGGTGAGGGCGGGCAGCATTTTAAACAACCCGAACCGCTTATTTCCGCGTTGCGCAAATTGCTGACGGCAGACTGCACGGTGCTGGTTAAAGGGTCACGTTTCATGAAGATGGAACGTATCAGTCATGGTTTGCTAGAAGCAGATGCTCAGCAAGCAGGGGAGAAATAATTATGTTGTTATGGCTTGCACAGTGGCTGGCTCAAGACACGCGAACCTTTAATGTTTTTAACTACATTACGCTACGCATGGTGTTGGCGGCGATGACGGCTTTACTGATTTCCTTTGTCGCGGGGCCGCCGGTGATTCGCTGGTTGGCGGCCAAGAAAATTGGGCAGGCAGTGCGTACTGATGGCCCGCAAACACATCTGGTGAAATCGGGTACCCCCACGATGGGAGGGGTGTTGATCCTGATTTCAATCGCGGTGACCACTTTGTTATGGGGCGATCTGACGAATCGCTACGTATGGACGGTGCTCGTGGTGACCTTGGGGTTCGGTATTGTCGGTTGGTACGACGACTGGAAAAAGGTTGTTTACAAAGACCCGAATGGGCTTGCGGCACGTTGGAAGTTTTTCTGGCAATCCGTGCTGGGCTTTGGGGCCGCAATTTTTCTCGCTTTTTCAACCAATAACCCCGCACAAACTGAGTTGATCGTTCCTTTCTTTAAAACCTTCGGATACCCGCTGGGGATTTGGGGGTTCGTTATCCTGACCTATTTTGTGATCGTCGGGACCAGTAATGCGGTCAACCTCACCGATGGATTAGATGGCTTGGCGATCATGCCAACGGTATTGGTGGCAGGGGCTTTTGCAATTTTTGCCTACGTCACGGGGCACGCGGTTTACGCCAAATATCTGCTAATTCCTTACATTCCCGGCGCGGGGGAGTTATGCATCGTGCTGGGGGCCATTGCCGGTGCGGGCTTGGGATTCCTGTGGTTCAACGCTTATCCCGCAGAAGTGTTTATGGGCGATGTCGGCGCATTGGCCCTTGGCGCTGCACTGGGAACGGTGGCGGTCATCATTCGTCAAGAAATTGTCCTGTTCATCATGGGGGGGGTGTTTGTGGTTGAAACACTGTCGGTGATGTTGCAGGTGGGTTGGTTCAAGTACACCAAGAAGAAATATGGGCAGGGGCAACGTATTTTGCGAATGGCGCCGCTGCATCACCATTTTGAACAAACTGGATGGAAAGAAACGCAAGTGGTCGTGCGGTTCTGGATTATCACCATCATGCTGGTGTTGTTCGGTTTGTCCAGTTTGAAGTTGAGATAGTTGAAATAACCGGCAAAAAGAAATGGAACTTAAGGGACACCACATTGGCGTAATCGGACTCGGTGAGTCTGGTCTGGCGATGGCCAAATGGCTAGATCGTCAGGGTGCGCATGTCTGTGTTTTGGATACCCGTGAAAATCCGCCCAATCAAGCGGCACTAAAAGCAGCGGTTCCCAGTGCCACACTTAAAACCGGCCCGCTAGAGGCTAAGACCTTAGCTGGATTTGATCTGTTAGCCCTTTCTCCTGGCATTCCAAGTCACCTGCCCGTACTGGCAGAAACGACTATTCCCATCGTTTCTGAAGTTGAGTTATTTGTATGGGGTTTGCGGGATCTGACTGCTCAGGGGGTAGGGGCCGGCAAAGTGCTAGCCATTTCTGGCAGCAACGGAAAAACCACAACGACAGCCCTGACCGCTCATTTACTGAATAAGGCAGGCGTTTCGGCGATAGCTTGCGGAAATATTTCGCCTTCTGTCCTTGATGCGTTAATGGCTGCGCTGGATACAAAAACACTGCCCAAAGTGTGGGTGGTGGAGGTTTCGAGCTTCCAATTAGAAACCACACATTCCATGAGTGCCGCTGCCGCCACGGTGCTGAATCTCAGCGAAGATCATTTGGATCGGCACGGCAATATGCAAGGGTATGCCGAGGCCAAACGCCGAATTTTTCAGGGGTCGTCGGTACGTGTACTCAATCGGGATGATGATTACAGCCTGAGTATGGGTGGCTGCGGGGCCAAGATGGTGACTTTTGGCCTAAATGCACCGAGCCGTTCAATGGATTACGGAATCAAAGAGGGCGCAATTTATCGTGGGCAAAACTGCTTGTTGCCGCTCTCTGGTTCACCGCTGACGGGTTTGCATAACGCAACTAATTTGATGGCGGCCTTGGCCTTGTGCGAAGCCATCGGGGTTAGTGCGGAAAGCGTCTTGCCCGGTCTGGCAAGCTTCCATGGATTGGCTCATCGAGTTGAAACCGTTGGCGAGCATCTGGGAATTTTATTTGTCGATGATTCCAAGGGGACTAACGTCGGCGCAACCCTCGCGGCCATTGAAGGTTTAGGTCGAAAGCTCGCTATTGTGCTGGGCGGTGATGGTAAGGGGCAGGATTTCTCGCCACTAAAAGCGGCACTAGAAAAACATGGGCGAGCCGTTGCGCTGATCGGCAAGGATGCGAGCCTAATTGAATCGGCGATTGCGGGCTGCGATGTTCCCACAGCAATTTTTGCAGATATGGAGAGCGCCGTTTCTTGGTTGTCTCAACAGGCGAAGGCCGGCGATGCGGTGTTGCTCTCTCCTGCCTGTGCTAGTTTGGATATGTACCGAAACTATGCACATCGAGCCGATGTGTTTCGGGCGGCAGTTAAGACCTTCGTGAGCGGGGTCGCCGCATGAAATTTATTCGTGATGCACTCAGCCAGGCCGGAGACCCTCGTCGATCACAGGCAGAAATTGATCTGATGTTGTTGTGGAGTGGTTTGGCGCTGCTGTTGGTTGGGTTGGTGATGGTGTACTCAGCGTCGATCGCTTTTGCTGAAGGCAACCGAATTCTGGGGTATCAGCCCGGATATTTTCTGTGGCGCCACACCATTTTTCTGGCCGTTGCGCTGGTCGCGGGGGCCATCGTTTTCCAGATACCGCTGACCTTGTGGGAGAAATACGCTCCCCACCTTTTCCTGCTGGGTGTGGTGCTGCTGATTGTCGTGCTGATTCCGGGCGTAGGGCGTGACGTTAATGGCGCTCGTCGGTGGCTGCCTTTGTTGGTGATTAACCTACAGCCGTCAGAGTTGATGAAGCTCTTCGCCGTTCTGTATGCGGCGGATTACACCTTCCGCAAAATGAAGGACATGCACAACCTGAAAAAAGCTTTTTTGCCGATGGCTGGGGCGATGGTGTTGGTGGGCGGACTGTTATTAAAAGAGCCGGATTTTGGGGCTTTTGTGGTGATTACCTCGATCGCCTTTGGCATCCTGTTTTTAGGGGGCATGAAAGCGCGGCTATTTGCTATTTTGTTTGTCGTGTTGGTGGCGGCATTTGCCGTACTAATTATTGTTTCGCCGTACCGGCGAGATCGTATCTTCGGTTTTATGGACCCTTGGGCAGATGCTTATGGACGGGGTTATCAGTTGTCACACTCGCTGATTGCTTTTGGGCGCGGTGAGTTTTTTGGCGTTGGGCTGGGAGCCAGCGTCGAAAAGCTATTTTATTTGCCGGAAGCGCATACCGACTTCCTACTGGCGGTGATTGGCGAAGAACTCGGTTTTGCCGGCGTATTGGCTGTCGTGGGGCTGTTTGCCTTGTTGGTTCAGCGCGCATTCGCGATTGGCCGTCAAGCGGTATTACTTCAGCGTATTTATCCCGGATTGGTGGCGATGGGGATTGGCATCTGGATCGGCATTCAAAGCTTCATCAATATGGGCGTGAATGTGGGGTTGCTGCCCACCAAGGGGCTGACCCTTCCGCTGATGAGTTTTGGCGGCTCTGGGATCGTAGCCAACTGCGTCGCACTGGGGATTTTGCTGCGTGTGGATTGGGAAAATCGCCAGTTGATGCGGGGAGGTAAGCTCTGATGGCACAGAAAATTCTCCTCGTTATGGCTGGTGGTACGGGCGGCCACATTTTTCCAGCGCTGGCTGTCGCCAAAGAACTGCAATCGCGGGGTTGGCGGGTGGTGTGGTTGGGTAACCCGGAAGGAATGGAAGCCCGCCTAGTTCCACAGCACGGCATTGAAATGGTCTGGGTGAAGTTTGCCGCACTGCGCGGGAAGGGGTTGTTGCGCAAATTTGCCCTGCCGCTAAACCTGATGAAAGCTTTTTGGCAGGCTGGCAAGGCGCTGAAAACCATCAAGCCCGATGTGGTGCTGGGTATGGGGGGGTACATCACGTTCCCTGGCGGGGTGATGGCAACGTTAGCGGGTATTCCGCTGGTGATTCATGAGCAAAATGCAGTCGCAGGGCTAGCGAATCGTGTGTTGTCTACATTGGCTAAACGTACGCTCAGTGGTTTTCCTAATGTGTTGCCGAAAGCCACTTGGGTTGGCAATCCAGTGCGGGCGGATATTGCCGCTTTGCCAGAACCCGCAACCCGCTCGGCACAATTTGCCGCTACTGAGCGCGACGATGTGCCCTTGCGCCTGCTGGTGGTCGGTGGAAGTTTAGGTGCTCAGATTTTGAATCAGCAGATTCCTTTAGGGGTCGCTTTACTACCAGAAGAAAAACGCCCAGAAATTTTGCATCAGGCGGGCGAAAAGCAGATTGCCCAGCTACGGGAAAACTATCTGGCAGCGGGGGTTGAAGCTCGGTGCGAGGCGTTTATTACGGATATGGCTGAGGCTTACGCATGGGCTGATCTGGTGATTTGCCGGGCTGGGGCGCTGACCGTGGCTGAGCTTGCCGCAGCAGGTGTGGCCAGTATTCTGGTGCCGTACCCACATGCAGTAGATGACCACCAGACGGTGAATGCAGGTTTTCTGTCGGAGCAAGGCGCGGCTATTCGGCTGGCCCAAGGGTTGCTGACACCTGAAAAGGTGGCGGAACTGCTGGCAACCCCGCGTGAAGTCTGGAAAACGATGGCGCAAAAGGCCCTCGGTTGTGGGAAGCCAAATGCCAGTTCCGCTGTAGCAGACATGATTGAGCAAGAGATAACTCCATGAAACACAAGGTAAAACATATTCACTTCGTTGGCATCGGTGGTTCTGGTATGAGCGGAATTGCCGAAGTATTGGCGAATTTGGGCTACACCGTTAGTGGTTCTGATTTGGCTGCAAGTGCCACAACGACTCGCTTGGAAGCACAGGGTATTAAGGTGATGTTGGGCCATGCGGCTGCGAATATCGCGGGCGCTAATGCAGTGGTGGTGTCAACGGCGGTTAAAGGTGATAACCCGGAAGTGGTCGCGGCCAAAGAAGCGATGATTCCGGTTGTCCCTCGCGCTCAGATGCTGGCTGAACTGATGCGGCTAAAGCAGGGGATTGCCATTGCGGGTACCCATGGAAAAACCACCACTACTAGCCTAGTCACCAGCATTCTGGCTGAAGGGGGATTTGATCCTACCTTTGTGATCGGTGGACGCTTGAATGCGGCGGGAGCCAATGCGCGGATGGGTTCGGGGGATTTTTTAGTGGCAGAGGCGGACGAATCGGATGCTTCATTCCTCTACCTGAATCCAGTAATTTCGGTGGTGACCAATATCGACGCGGATCATATGGAAACCTATGGCCACGATTTTGGTCGCCTGAAGCAGACTTTTGTGGAGTTCCTGCACCGCTTGCCGTTTTACGGGGTTGCCGTGGTGTGCGAAGACGATCCGAATGTGCGCGAAATCTTGCCGCAAATATCCAAGCAGGTACTGCGTTATGGCATTAGTGAAGGGGCTAATTTCCGGGCTGAAAATATCCGGGCCGACAATGGCCGGATGCATTTTGACGCGGTACGGATCAATGGCTCGGTAAGTCGCTTACCCATTACCCTCAATTTGCCTGGTATGCATAACGTGTTAAACGCGCTGGCAGCCATTGCTGTAGCAACGGAAGTGCAGGTTGAAGATGGCGCTATTGTTAAAGCCTTGGCCGATTTCAAGGGTGTTGGCCGACGCTTCCAGCGTTATGGCGAAGTACCACTGGCTGCTGGCGGGAGCTTTACGCTGATTGATGATTATGGTCATCACCCGGTGGAAATGGCGGCAACGATTGCTGCCGCAAGAGGGGCCTTCCCTGATCGGCGACTAGTGCTGGCTTTCCAACCTCATCGGTTCACCCGGACGCGTGACTGCTTTGAAGATTTTGTTCGGGTGTTGGGTACGGTGGATGCCTTGTTGTTGGCTGAGGTTTACGCTGCAGGAGAGTCCCCCATTGTGGCAGCGGATAGTCGTGCTTTGGCACGAGCGCTACGGGTTAGTGGCAAGGTGGAGCCTGTTTTTGTGGAAGAAATTGGTCAGATGGTGAGCGCTATTCAGACGCTGGTTCAGGATGGTGATGTGGTGCTGACGATGGGTGCGGGTTCCATCGGTGGCGTGCCTAGTAAGTTGGTGGTGCAGGGTTGAGTGACGAGATATTTGTTCGGCTCTGCTGCGGAACTCGGGGCTTTGCCCCTCAAACAGTCCTCGCAGACCGCCCGAACATCCCGTCACTCAACCCTGCAGCGGTGAGAGGCTAATAAGGAAATGACGCAAATGAACTTCGGAAAAGTCGCTGTGTTGTTCGGTGGAACATCGGCTGAGCGGGAGGTGTCTCTGAACAGCGGTGGGCGAGTGTTGGCGGCTTTGCTGTCGGCGGGCGTGGATGCTCAGGGATTTGACCCGGCTGAACGTAGTGTCCTAGAACTCAAGGGATTTGACCGGGCATTTATCGCATTACATGGCCGTCACGGTGAAGATGGCACGCTTCAAGGTGCGCTGGAGTTGCTGGGTATTCCCTACACCGGCCCCGGAGTGCTGGCTTCCTCTGTGGCAATGGATAAATTCCGCACCAAGTTGTTGTGGCAAGCGGCGGGGCTGCCCGTTCCGGATTATCTGATGTTGAAGGCGGATAACTTGGTTCAGGCGATACCCAAGCTGGGTTTGCCGATGTTTGTTAAGCCCGCCCGCGAAGGGTCTTCGATTGGTGTTCACAAGGTGCACAACGAGGGCGAACTGTTGCCCGCGTTTGAAGAGTCCGTGCAGCATGATGATTTGGTGATGGCTGAAAAAGCGATTGCCGGTGGGGAATACACCGTTGCTGTGGTGGGAGATGAAGCGTTACCGATTATCAAGATTGAGCCAGCTACCGAGTTTTACGACTACGAAGCTAAATATCTACGCGATGACACGCAGTACCGCTGTCCTTGTGGTTTGTCGGCAGCGCAAGAGGCGCTGATTCGCCAACAGGCGTTGGAAGCTTTTCGGGTGTTGGGTGGGCGTGGTTGGGGGCGGGTGGATTTCTTAATGGATGAGGCCGGGCAGCATTATTTCCTAGAGGCTAATACGGCGCCGGGAATGACTGACCACTCCTTGGTGCCGATGGCGGCGCGGGTGTCTGGGATGGATTACACCGCCTTAGTGCTCAAGGTCTTGTCTCTGGCTGCGCTGGATTGATCGGCAGATAAACGGTTATGTGGAACCGACCCAACCTTCTTAATGCCATCGCTGATGCGCTCTACTTGCTAGCCGGTAGTGCCATCTTGGCTGTGTGTGTGGTTGGGGTGATGCGGGTATCCGTTTCACCGGTGCGGCAGGTGGTACTAAAAACATCGCTGGCCCATGTGCAAGCCGCCGAAGTTGAAGATGCGCTGGATGGCATCTTGGGCGGGAATTTCCTAACCCTGAATCTGGATGTCGTGCGTGCTGAACTGGAAAAATTGCCGTGGGTGCGTAGGGCCGATGTCCGACGTCATTGGCCGGCAAAGTTGGAGGTCCGTTTGGAAGAGCAAAAAGCGGCCGCTCGCTGGGGTGAAGGCCGTGGCGAATTGGTGAATGGTTTTGGCGAGGTATTTGTGGCGAATATTGCCGAAGACGAAGGCAAAGCGTTGCCGATGTTGTTTGGCCCACCAAGGACTGCGCCACAAGTAATTTCCTTGTATCAGCAGGCGCAGGAAGCCTTAGCCCCGCTGGGACTGGAGCCTCGCCAAGTGATGCTGTCTCAACGGCTTGCGTGGCAAATCAAGCTGGCCGATGGATTACAGATTTATTTAGGTCGAGAACAGCCAAAAGTGCCGGTGGCACAAAGATTGCAAGCATTTACGCAAATTTACCCGAATGTGATAGCTCGCCGGGAGCCACGGCCCTTGGCAGTTGATATGCGTTACCCCAATGGGGTGGCTATACGAATGTCGGCAGCGGGTTTGCGTCCCTGAACTAGAGGTTAGGAATGAGTAAAGACAGTAAAGATTTGATCGTCGGTCTGGATATTGGGACTTCCAAGATCGTCGCGCTCGTCGCCGAAATGACGCCAGATGGGAGTCTGAAGGTTATTGGCATGGGAACGCAGGATTCGAAAGGCCTGAAAAAGGGAATGGTCGTCAATATTGAAGAGACCGTTCAGGCTATTTCCCGCGTTATCCAGGAAGTTGAGTTGATGGCGGATTGCAAGGTGCACGATATTTATACGGGCATTGCCGGTAGTCATATCCGTAGCTTCAACTCGACCGGAATGGTGGCGATTAAAGATAAGGAAGTGACGACTAACGACGTAGATCGGGTGATTGAGATTGCGCGTGCAGTCTCTATTCCAGCGGAACAAGAAATTCTGCACATCCTGACGCAAGAGTTTCTGATTGATGGGGCGGATGGAATTCGCGAACCGATCGGGATGAGCGGCCTGCGTTTGGAAGTGAAAGTGCACATCGTGACCGGCGCTGTTTCTGCCGCACAAAATATTGTTAAGTGCGTTCGCCGTTGTGGTTTGGAAGTAACGGATTTGGTGTTGCAGCCGCTGGCATCTTCATATGCCGTGTTGTCAGAAGATGAAAAAGATTTGGGCGTTTGCCTGATTGATATTGGTGGCGGGACGACCGACCTGGCGGTCTGGACACAAGGCGCTATTCGTCATACGGCGGTGATCCCGATTGCCGGCGACCAGATAACCAATGACATTGCCCTCGCCCTGCGTACCCCGACGCGAGAAGCAGAAGAAATTAAGATTAATCATGGTTCGGCGCTTTCTCAGTTAGCCGACCCCGAAGAACGGCTGGAAGTGGCAGGGGTTGATGATCGCCCAAGCCGCACGCTGTCACGGCGTGCGTTGGCTGATGTGATTCAACCGCGTGTTGAAGAAATTTTTGATTTGGCGCTGAAAGAATTGCGCCGTGCTGGATTCGAAGACGTTTTGTCATCCGGGGTGGTGTTGACCGGGGGCGCAACGGCGATGCCGGGCATGGTTGAGTTAGGTGAAGAAATTTTCCATATGCCGGTGCGGCTGGGTTCGCCTAAATATACCGGGGGGTTGTCTGACGTGGTTCAGAACCCACGTTATTCCACCGCCTTTGGTTTGCTGGTTGAGGCGATGGCGCAACGTAAGCGTGGACAGACCGTGGATGAAAAACGGTCAAGCAAAGATATTTTTTCGGCAATGGCAGCTTGGTTTGCCAAGAATTTTTAAGTTTCAGTCATCAGTGGGTAGTACGTTTTAACAGCGGAGGAAGCATGAATATCGAAATTATTGACAATGAAGACAACGACACCGTCATTAAGGTGATTGGGGTGGGTGGTGCCGGCGGTAATGCCGTCGAACACATGATCCGCGCTGGTGTGCAGGGCGTTGAATTCATTACGGCGAACACCGATTCGCAAGCCCTTAACCGCAGTCAGGCCACGGTTAAGCTGGCGCTGGGCAAACTCGGGGCCGGTGGTAAGCCTGAAGTGGGTCGTCAGGCAGCTGACGCCTACCGTGACGAAATTCGCGCGGTGCTTGAAGGTGCCAATATGGCCTTCATTACGGCGGGTATGGGTGGCGGCACCGGGACAGGTGCAGCGCCTGTTGTGGCTGAAGTGGCTCGTGAGTTGGGAATTCTGACGGTGGGTGTGGTGACTAAGCCATTCACCATGGAAGGTGGCAAGCGGATGAAAAACGCTGAAGCCGGTATTGCGGAATTTTCCAAGCATGTTGATTCGTTGATTGTGGTGCTGAATGACAAGCTGCTGGACGTACTGGGCGACGACGCCGAGTTCGACGATTGCATGCGCGCAGCTGACGATGTGCTGAAAAATGCCGTTGGCGGTATTGCTGAAATTATTACAAACCCAGGCATCATCAACGTCGACTTTGAAGACGTCCGCACTGTGATGGGTGAAGTGGGTCGGGCCATGATGGGTTCTGGTTCTGCGACTGGCGAAGGTCGTGCTGAATCAGCGGCAAAACAAGCTGTGGCTTCTCCGCTGCTGGAAGGCGTTAACCTATCGAATGCCAAGGGTATTCTGGTGAACATCACCGCCAAGCGCGCTGGCCTAAAGATGAAGGAAGTTCATGAAGTGATGAATGCTATTCGTGGTTATGCCGCTGATGACGCGCATATCATCATGGGTTCGGTGTACGACGAAAGCATGGGTGACCAACTTCGCGTAACCGTTGTGGCCACAGGGCTTGGGAATCAACGCCAAGCCTTCAAAGTGATCTCTACACCTGAGGTGGTTGAGGCGAAGGCAACAGGTACTTATGGTGGTGGTTTAGCACCGACAATCGCTGATTATGATGCGATGGATACCCCCGCTGTAACGCGTCGTCGGGGTAGCGTTGTTTCTGCGCAAAGTTTAGCTAGCAGCGGAATGGATCAGCTGGAAATTCCAGCCTTCCTTCGTCGTCAGGCAGATTAATAAACAGGTGATTTGGGACAAAATACCCACTGAAAATTTGTCCTGATTCACTCGCATTACTCAAAATCTTCCGCTGATTCCAGGGATGGCTGCATAGTAAAATATGCCCATCCCTGCTGTTTTTTTAGGTGCCTCATTTTTTACAAAGTCCAATTGATACCATGCTGAAACAACGTACGCTCAAAACCCTCATCCGCGCCTCAGGTGTTGGTTTGCATGGTGGCGTCAAGGTCAGCATGGTGATGCGCCCGGCTGCGCCGGATACCGGCATAATTTTCCGCCGTATTGATTTGCCGGAGCCTGTCGATGTTCCTGCGTCGGCGTTGGGGATTGGCGACACCCGCATGTGTTCGTGTCTTGAATGCGATACCCCGAGCGGAAAAGTCAAAGTTGGCACCGTTGAGCACATCATGTCGGCTTTGGCTGGCATGGGCATTGATAACGCGTACATTGATCTGGATGCGCCTGAAGTGCCTATTCTGGATGGCTCTGCTGCACCGTTTGTATTCTTGATCCAGACGGCGGGGATTGAAGAGCAAAACGCACCCAAGCGCTTCATTCGTATTACGCGTCCCATCGAAGTTCGTGATGGTGATAAGTGGGCTAAATTTGAGCCATACGAAGGTTTTAAGCTGACCTTCTCGATTATTTTTAATCATCCAGCCATCAATAAATCCGCACAGCAGGCAGAAATGGATTTTGCCAAGCATTCCTATTTACGTGAAGTGGCAAGGGCGCGCACCTTCGGTTTTATGCAGGAAGTGGAATGGTTGCGCGAAAATGGCCTTGCGCTTGGCGGTGGGCTTGAAAATGCCATCGTGCTCGATGAATTCCGCGTCCTGAACACCGATGGCTTGCGTTACACCGATGAGTTTGTAAAACACAAAATCCTAGATGCAATTGGTGATTTGTATTTGATCGGGCATCCTTTGTTGGCAGCATTTACAGCACACAAATCAGGGCATGCGCTGAACAACCAACTGGCAAGGGCGCTCTTGGAACAGCAGGATGCTTGGGAATGGGCAACCTTCGAAGAAACAGACACTATTCCAGAAGGCCTAACGCGCTGGTTAAACCATACGGTCACAGCGACAGCGTGATCTAAGTGCAACTGTGGGATCAAAAAAATTGGTGTCAAAGGCAGGCGTTGTGTAGAATGCGCGCCTCGTACTTGGGGCGTTAGCTCAGCTGGTAGAGCAGCGGACTCTTAATCCGTCGGTCGACAGTTCGAATCTGTCACGCCCCACCAAGTAAATCAAAGGCTTAGCCCAATCTCCCCGGTTGGGCTTTTTGCTTTCTGGCTTCCGTGTAGCCACCATGTAGCCACTTTCCTGCAATGCCAAGCCATACGAAAAGCACCAGAAAAGAAAAAACCCTGCGCTTGGCCGGGTCGGCGCTATCGATTCTCAATCGACAACAACAACTTGGAAGCCTCAAGACGTAACCGGACAGGTGCGGCTTCGCATCGCATCAGATTAAGAAGCCATTGCCTCGGGTCTGTAGTCATCGGCAGGCAGTCCAGCAATACAGGAGGCTTTCGAGGCCGTCCCGCACCTTGGCGACGGCCTCCCCACGTAGGGTGATTTGATAGCATTTGATTATTTTCTAAAAAGGGAAGATTTTCCGCAAGTGAGGAACCCCGCGGTCTAGGTCACGAAGCCTTCCAGACTTTTGCCCACCCCATCCCGGTGCCCGCAACCCTGCCCAAAACATCACCGTTTCGCATCATTTGTCTTGGCCTTGGCTGCTCTCTTATCCGTGAACGAACGTGGCTCCTAGGCCCCCTCCCGTTCCTCTTTCTGCTCTTTAACCCTTGGCTGGGTTATCAGTCCGATTCTCGGCTTGAGTGTTTTGACTTTCATCGTACCGCCTGAAAGTGCGGGCGCAGGTCGCCGGGTTGAATATAGGCAATGTCGCTGGATACAAAATTAACGCCGGGGCCGCTTACGTGCCACGCATTGCCATAGCGGACCGCTTTAAGCCCCTTTTCTCGGCACAGGTCGATTTTGCTTTGGCGTAGTTCTTCTAGTTTCTGTTGTTTGTTCATGCTGTGTTCCATAAGGAAACGGGGCCTAAGCCCCTTTTGTTGTTATTCAAGGATGAGTTCGGCAATCTTCTGAACATGTGATTGCTTGAGTGCTTTAACGTTGGGGTCAAGCATTCCGTGATAGCGCAGCAATTCGGCGGTCACTTCGGAAACTATGAGCTGATCGCCTACTTTGCCTGAGACTCCAAAAGACTCAAAGTTGCGTAAGGCGATGCCACTTACATTTCTACTTTCGGACAGCTTGCCGCCGTGAATGGCAAGGTAGTGGTCGATTTCGCGCAGGGTGCTTGCCTCGGTGCTGTCAGTAAAAAAGCTCAATTGATGCAAGCCGGGCAGCGTGTCGCGGTATCCATTGAAGCGGATGCTATCGCGCAGTTCTTGCTCAGCACATACAGCAGCGCGAACCTGCTCTAGTCCGTCGCGTAGCTGTTCGATAATCTTGACATGTTCGGCGCGGCGCTCTTGGCAATACTCAGTAGAAAGTTTTGCGGCCAGCGTGGCAATGCGATGCTCTTGCTGTTCAATGCCTGAATGCAAAAGAGATTGTTTGCCTCTGATTTCTCGGATGGCTTGGCTTAATGCTTCGCTTCCAGCTGGTACTGGTTGGCCGTCTGCCATGCTCAGCGCCCGCTCTACTTCGTCTAGTTGCTGGCCGGGTGCCACGCACAGCATATTTAGGCGCTCTAAGTATTGTGACTCCAATGCTTGCTCAAGGCGCAGAGCTTCGGCAAGTCTGTTGCGGATGGCTACTGCTTCCATATATTGCGGGTGATTAGCGAGGATTTGGGGTTTCATTTGGAGCCCTTCTTGGTGAGTGAAGTGAGTAGGGTTTTGAGCATTTGCTGATTTCTTGCGCTCTGTGAGTTTTCAGGCTTGAGCAGTGCATTCAAGCGCAGTTCATTCAATCGGCGTTGGTTAGCTGCTGTCTGAGTGCTATTGCCTACCTTCTTGGGCTTGAGTTTCGCCACGATGGTTTTTGCAAACTCCATGCGCTTGCCCGTTTGATTTGCCAGCTCGGCAATGACACTGCTAATTGGCGAGTGATTGCCATGTGCCGCTAATGCTCTTGGGCTGGCTCCGAATATCTGTTGCATGTTGCTATTCCTCTTGTTGTTGGTTGGTAGTGATTGATTTGTGGTTTTGGTTCATGGCTGAATTCTCTACACCCCCAATCCAAGTTGCCCGGCTTGCACAATCTCGCTTGGCTGCACTTTCTGGGTGCTGGTAATTGGTGAGTCAGCAGGTGTCGTTTCCTGCTTGACGCTGCTTGCTGCTGCTTTTGGCGCGGGGGGTTCGGTTGCTGGTGATGGCTGCTCGTCGTCATCCCACAAATGAAAAGGGAAGATTGATGCGGGCATGGCTACCATGAAGCCGTCCAACTTTGCATAGGTCAGTTCAAGCCAGTGCGAGCGGTGGCGCTCGGAAGCAAGTTCCTTCTGGATAATTCCGAGCTGCTCGGCCAGTAGCTTTGTCATTTCATCAGCGCGGGGTGTTGGCGAAACAAGCCCGAAACATTCGGCAATGTGGCGAAGTTGCACAGGGTGAATGTCGATAACAGAATCATCTTTACAGCCGGTTTGGGTGAGGCGGATACAGCCGTCCGGCAGTTTCTTAAAATCAAGGTCGTGAAATTTGGTCATGGTCATTCCTTTTAAGCAATGAGGCGCAGATGGCCGCGGTCATTGGTGAGTGATAGGCGAATGGCGAGCGGAGAGGTCATTAGCTTTCTAGGTCTTCCCACACGTTGTTCGTGCCTAGCTTTCACACCCCTACATGGCATTAATTCAATGTCTTCATTTTTGGCACCCGAGATAGCTGTATTTTTGGCATGTGAGAACGGGGTCAAGGTGCCAAAAGTGAAGCTAGTCGACTGCATTTTTGCGGGGGGTGTTTTATTTTTCTCCGGCTTCCAATCGCGCCATGCGCAGGGCTTGAACGAATCAAGAAACAGCCCTTCGCGGTTGCTGGTGATCGGTAACCAAGTTACGGCGTACTTCGATGGCCCCTGCTGGTATCCACCTGAGCGGGTGCGGTAAATCATGCCGTGCGCGATCAACTCAGCAATACCTCTAGCCAATGTGCGCTCACTGTCGAATCCGAATCGATGCAAGTAGCTGAATGTCGCCTGCAAATGTCCGTTGTTGTCCTTGCTCAGTTGGCGAGCGATAAGGACAAGCAACGAACGAGCTGAGAACGTAAGGTTGGCGTATGCCTCGGAGTCGATTACCCGATGTTCAATGGCTGCGTAAGGGTGTTTTGTGGTCGTCTTGGGCGGCGATTTGCCACGCCTCACGGCTTCGGTGCGGTCGGTTGCCATTACATCGCCCCCAGCGTCAAATCAATCCGGCCCTTCTGATCGGAGGCCATTAAGCAGCACTCCGTATGTCCATCAACTCCATCTCGCGTTGCGCAAACTCCTTGCCTAGATCACCCGCCGCCTCAATGGCCCATGCAGGAAGGCCGTACAAGGCAACATGGCAGGCTTCGCCAAACTTGTTGGCAACATCCAAACGGCCAGAATCCATCGGCCATCCCATTTCCTTCAGGCGGTATTTGGTATCGGACAAGCGGTAAATGCCGAGGCGTACCCACGCGTGCAAAGGGTTGATTTTCTGTCCCAACAAAGAAACGGCAAGCAGGCGTGCAGCCTGTGTGTTATGGGATGGGTAATTCGGGTTAAAGTCGCGCTGATCGAGGGCGCTCACTTCTGAATTTTGGGGGTGGGAGTTTTTCATTATTGGCCCCCGTCAGCGCGGATGGCAACAAGACCACGCTCAATGACATTACCCAAAACAACGGTAGCACCACGGCGGTACGCCTTGGCCTGTTCGCTGCATCCTGAAATGCTATTCAGTAGGCCGAGCAGATAACGAATGGATGATGCTTGGTCTTCGCTGTTCAGGATTGAATCAAGGCACTCACTAGCCAGTTCTGCACCAACGGCTTCGTGGTTGATGGCGGGGCGCATTACGCCACCTCGCCAGATGCTAAGCGTTCAACTTCGTCAGCATCCCAAAGCAGCCTTCCATTAGGAAGTTTGACGGGGCGCATCCCCATCCAGTGACCAAGGCGACAAAGTGATGCGCGGGGTGTTTGTGTTGCCGCGCACAGCTTTGCGGCAGCGGCTTCGGTGGAAAGTTTTGCACCAGTGCGGGCGGTCGGTGCGGTAGTGATTTGCTTCATTTGAATGAACTCCAATAGCCGGCTTTCACCGTATGGAGCGCAGTTCAACAACTCTCTTTCACGGGTTCGCTAACCCGTGATTTTTGCTTTATTTTTTTGCGTTCCTCACCGCAAATATTATTAAAACGGGATTGAGTCACATGATCTTTACTTGGGTTTGGTCCGATTAAAGAAGGCTTAAAGTAAAAGTACCTTGGGGTTTCTAGTTCCCATCCTTTCGGCAAATTGTTTTTAATTTCATCCCACAATTCAGGGTTTTTCATCATCGGATTTTTTGTCAGTAATTTCGTAATAGCTTTGCGGATTGGGCCGGTCGCATTAATCCTCCTGCCACGCTTAAATTTCACCCCTAACTTAGCAGAATCAACCATTCCCGCTAATCGACAAGCTATATCAAGTGCGCGCAAATTCGATTCCATTAATTCGATGTTGTTCGCCGTATACGCATGCAAGGCATCGTGGCGAATTCCGCCAAGTTCGCTAATGGTTTTGTCTGTGAGTGTTACGCCATGCAACCCGTCAATAAAGTCGTCAACAAATTCAACGGGATAGTCAAACGAAGACATAAAGACAAATTCCGCATCATTTTGGTCAAAGTATCGCCACTCTCCGTTTTCTTTGGTCCGGTTCGCCCTGCTTTCGTGCATCGTTCGCGCTCCTTCTGCGCCCTTCATTGGGCGCCGCCCACAGGCCGGTGAATGTTTCCGGCTTTTACCTCGCCACGGTTAATGCTATTTATAGGCCAAAATCAGCATGCTGCCCTGAGACGTAGGCAGGCTCTACGATTCGGGAATAAACCGCATAACGTTATACGGTTTCTTATACGGTTTTCGCATCGCTAGGCAGCTTTTCCACTGCTCGCGGCCATGTGTCTTGCCGCAATCATCTGGTTAATCCAAGCCTGAACTTCTGATTCAATCCACCCTGACAGAGGCCCGTTGAGCTTGATTTGCGCCGGGAACTTCCCCGTCTTGATATGCTTGTAAATGGTTGGCTTTGATAGTCCGACAAGCTTGATTAGCTCCGGCAGTCTGATGATTCGCTCGCTCATAATTCACTTTCTTTCACCGCTTCTTTGACTCGCTGCGGAAGTGTTAGCGGGTGGAAATGGGGATGGTGGGCAGTTCATAGCCAGCGCCCCTCGTTTGTTGTGCAGCACTGGATTGCATAGGCATAGCCAACAATAAATCCTTTAACTTCGTCACTAAGGTCGTGCCCCGCGTCTTGCAAGCAGTCAATAATCGGATGCTGCCAGCCATAATGCCCGCTTGGTTTGGCTTGCAGAATAGCCACCGCTGCCATGTTGCCAGCATCGTTTCCTTTGCCATAACCGTCCTCGGGCAAAGTACGGCCCATCGCAAGCCGTTCGTTTTTCTTTACAAACCGTTCAATCGCCGCGCTAAATCTTGGGTTTTGTGGGGCGCTCATAGCTCGCCCTCCGCGTCATACGCAAAGCAAACCTTTATCCCGGCATCCTTTAGGCGCTTGATGTAGCCGCCGTGCTCTTGATGTAGCGAGTTTGATAAATCGCCCGCGACATAAGCTCCTAGCTCCGCCAGCCTTTTGACCCGGTAGCTCTTGATTTCGTCCATCGCGTCTTGCTGAATGGTCTTGAAGATTTCTTCAAGCCATCCGAGTGCGTCAGACCCGGTTTTGTAGCCGTACAAGGCGCCCTCTGGACACGCCCCTAAAAGGTCTTTGACTGCCTGAACTTGTGCTTGAGTTTGTGCGTGTTGATTTGCCGCAGCTTGTGACTGTGTGGTTATGCTTTTGGTTGTATTGCTTGTTGTAGTATTGCTTCCAGCCATGATTTGAATCTCCGTTTCAAGTTGTGGTTAGGGCTGGAATGATGCGCTAACATCATCCCGGCCCGCTTTGCCTGAATCCGTCAGGCTGCGGTTGCTACTTTCAATGCCGGCGCGGTCGCCTCTTGGGGCTGCTCGATACCAGCCTGCTCAAGAATCCAACCCTCAATTTTTGTATGCCACATGCGCAGCAGGTCAAGCGGGCGTTCCCGGTAATGCTTCTCAGCGGTTGCAGAGGGCGCGTGTCCCATGATTTGAGCAACTACGCCCACTGGCACCTCGCACCACTCCGACAGGCTTCCAAATGAGCGGCGCAGGCCATGCAGAGAAAGCGGGGGCAGGCCAGCGGCGGCGATTGCTTTCCGGTGCGCAACTCCCGGTTCTTCAAGGCGTCCCGATGCGGATGTTGGGCTACTGAATACCCACGGCGAAGGCTTCCACGGCTTCCCGGATTCCAAAAGGGCATTCAGACGGCGAACGGTGGGTGGTGACTCGTTCCTTCTTTGCAGGTCACGTAACAGTCTGGCAAGGTAGGGTGTTAATGGAATGGTGCGCTCGCCTTCCACCTTGTCCCGGATGGTGATGCTGTTCCACTGAAAATCAACCTCTTCCCATCGCAGGCCGGTTAGCTCGTTCCTTCTGGCACCAGTGATAAGCAGCCCTTGCAGATAGGTGGCAATGGTTGGGTTGGAAATGCGGCGCACGGAATCAAACCAGAGGCGCAACTGCTCGCGCTGCAATGCGTCACTCTTGGCCTTGGCCTTCGGTAAATGCTCCCGGCTCACCTTGCGCGCGCATGCGTACAGGTCGGCAATACCTTTGTACTCGTCGCGTTCATTGCACCAGTTTATAAACGCACGCAGCAACCGGAAGGCCAAAGCGGCCTGTGTTGCTCGCCTTGGCGTTTCCACCTCTAGCCATTCGCCCACTCGCTCCGCAGTCAGGTTAGAAAGTGGTATCGGTGCCAGAGGGGATAGCACGCCCCCGGCCAGTGTTTTTGTTGCTTCGTCGATTCCCTTGGTGCTCTGGGGAAGAATCACCTTGTGATGGTCGAATAGGTGGCGTTCGCTCCACTTGGCACGGCGGGCCTTGATGTATTCCGGCCAGACTTCCCCAAGGGTGATTTGTCCACGGCTGGCGCTTCGTTCTTCTGCCTTCACTGCGGCCTCCTGCTTGTCGCGTTTGGCCTGCTCGGCTGCTACTTCGTCGGCTGATACTTGGCGCGGGTCTTTGCCCATGTCGATTATAGTTTTTAGGCGGCTGGCCTCTTCCCGCGCCCCTCTCTGAACCTCTCGCCTGTCTTCCCCTTTGCCGCTCCAGATAGAGTTAAGCACCCACGCCCGAACATCTCCCAAAGTAATGCGGATGGTTTTGCGGTTTAGCTTGCTCTCAAAAATGAACGACTTCGCCCCCGATGCGGTAGCCCGCACGGCAAGGCCAATGGCTTCAGAATCCCAGAGAAAAGCTTGCTGCTTTTCAGGTGGGCAGGCGAAGGCCGCTATTCGTTCGTTAGTCAGTCTCACACGTTCCATAATCCGGCCTCTCTGTAGCCATGTAGCCACCATGTAGCCAGATTATAGGATGTTAATCAACATTATTCAATGCGCGGATTATTGGCTACATTGTTAATTGGTTGATTTAACGTGATTTAATGTTTTTCGTGAATGCCGCTCAACGCTGAAAAATGCCAAAAGTTGGGGACTCTTAATCCGTAGGTCGACAGTTCGAATCTGTCACGCCCCACCAAGTACTCAAACAGCTAGCCCAACTTTTAGGAGTTGGGCTTTTTGATTTCCCCAACACATTTAGCATGCGTCGGGGGTTTCTCTTCAAGAATCGTTTTATTCTTTGATAGCTTCAAGCGCGATATCGATGCGCACTTCGTCACCGACGTAAGGGGCGTATTTTCCTGCGTTGAAGTCAGTGCGCTTTACCACGGTAAAGGCATTGGCGCCGATGGCGTCTTTCTTCAGCATCGGATGTGGCATCGCTTGGAAGGATGTCACGGTCAGTGTTACTGGCTTGGTTACACCTTTCAACGTGAGCTTGCCTTCAATCGCAGCTGGCTTGTCACCCTCGAAAATCACTTTGGTCGATTTGAACGTTGCGGTTGGGAATTTCGCAGTGTCTAGGAAATCTTCGCCTTGAATGTGTTCGTCAAAGGTTGCAAAACCGGTGTCAACCGATTTGGCATCAATCACGATATCGACAGAACCTGTTTTGGCTTCCTTGTCGAACACGATTTTCCCGGTGGTTTTGTTGAAGCGACTCAACTGGGTGGAATAACCCAAGTGGCTGTAAGAAAAACGAGGAAAGGTGTGGCTGCCTTCAACCGCGTAGGTTTCTGGTGCGGCAACCGCTTGGCTAATCGGTGCGGCGATTAACGCGCCAAGAATCAGTGCGGTGGACATTTTGCTGAGTTTTTTCATGATGAATCTCCTGTTAAGGTTGATTTTGGGTAACAACTGCGCTTACTTGCCTGTTGCGGTGATACGAAACTTGACGGTGATGTTATTCGCGACGATGTCAAAGCTGGACCAAGCGCCTTCGCCAATCGCGAAATCCCCTCGGCGCAGCGTGAAACTGCCTTCAAACACAGCCGTGTTGCCTTGAGGTGTAAAAGTTGCCGGTGCAATGACGTCTTGCGTTTTGCCCTTGATGGTTAATTTCCCCAAGACTTCATAACGATTGTTGCCAAGCGATTTGACGCTGCTTGAAACGAATTGGGCGGTCGGGAATGTTTTGGTGTTGAACCAAGTTTTGCCCGCGACTTCTTGGTCGCCTTCAGGTGCGCCGGTATCAATACTGGCCAAATCCACCGCTATCGCCGCTTTGGCGCTAGCGAGCTTGGCGGGGTCAAACTTGAGCTGGCTGGCAAACTTGCGAAAGTTGCCGTCCATCGAAACGCCCATTTGCTGATAGGTAAATTGAATCGCGCTTTTGTCGGCGACGACTTGCTGGTATTCCACCGCTTGGGCAACAAATGGGGTTCCCGCGATAGCCACTGCGAACGCTAGTTTTAGCAATTTGTTCATTTCAACGCTCCTTTGTGTGTTCCTGAGTGATGAGGCAACATGCGTTTCAAAATGTCGTCACGGTCAATAAAGTGGTGTTTTAGGGCTGCCCCAACGTGCCCCGCAATGACAGCAACAAATAGCAGGTTGAGCGCTTCATGGACCGCGTGGAGCTGCTTGCCTAGCTCAAGGTCTTTGCCCAGCAAGTCGGGGATTGGCAACAGGCCGAAATAGACTGTTTGAAATCCTTTTGCCGAACTCATCAACCAACCGCTCAGCGGGATAGCAAACATCAAAACGTATAAAACGAGGTGGCCAAGGTGAGCGGCTTGTTGTAACCGCTTAGGCATCGATTCCGGTAGCGCTGGCGGGCGATGCAACACACGCCAAATCAGCCGGAACGTAACCAACAAAAACGCCGTCACCCCTGCCCATTTGTGCCAAGAATAGAGCTGTAATTTTTGGGGTGAAAGCGGTAGGTCGTGCATAAAAACCCCGAGTGCTAATAGGCCAATCAATAAACCGGCCATTAACCAATGCAACCATTTAGCTAATGGAGTGTAGGTATTCATTCTGTTTTCCTTTTATCTGGGCGAACTATAGCCGTTCAATTTGTTGCCAAATAGATGCTGTTGCTCAATTGTAAATTTCAATATTGGCAACAGTGGTTTCGCCCAGCGCCAAACCATCAATCATTTGGGTCGGTGTCAGCCAGTTGTTTTAGTCCCTGAACTTCGCCTTAGTATTCTTGTCTCACTTAAGACCAGTTTGGGTTCGCTAGGGCCCAAGGGCAATTAGGAGTTTGACATGAATACTAATCTGCACAGCATGACTAATCTATTTTCCCAGCTTGGGTTGCCAAACAGCCCAGAAGAGATGGATAAGTTTTTTGAATTACGGCGTCCATTGGGTAACGAGGTCGCCCTTTATAGGGCCTCGTTTTGGTCAGAATCTCAGCGGAATTTTCTCAAGGAAGAAATCATTGAGGATGCCGACTGGGCGATGGTGATTGATGAGATGAATAGTCTGTTGCACTAATTAGCGCCGGACGGCACAGGGCAAAGGGGCTGGGCCCAACAAATGGCATTCACACAAAAAGCAACTCGCACTGAGACGGATTCGCTGGGAACTGTTGAGGTTTCTGTCGATAAGCTTTGGGGTGCTCAGACGCAACGATCATTGTCGTTTTTTAACATTTCAAACGAGCAGATGCCTGTTGAAATCGTTAATGCACTTGCCCACATAAAACTCGCCTGTGCCAAGGTGAATGGTGAGCTTGGTCTGCTACCTAGTGCCAAATCGGGTGCTATTGTTAGCGCTGCTGAGGAAGTGTTGTCTGGATCACACTCAACTGAATTTCCGCTTTCGGTGTGGCAGACCGGGTCTGGCACCCAAACCAATATGAACATGAACGAGGTTCTCGCCAATCGTTCGTCCGAATTGCTGGGCGGAGAGCGGGGAAAGCATCGTTTGGTGCACCCCAACGACGACGTCAATATGGGTCAATCCACGAATGATGTATTTCCAACCGCAATGCACCTTGCAGCAGCGATTGGTATCAGCCAATCCTTACTACCCTCTCTAGCCAACCTGCGCCAAACCTTGACTAACAAGTCCGAAGCATTTGCGGAGATCGTGAAAATTGGTCGAACCCATTTGCAAGATGCAGTTCCGTTAACGCTGGGGCAGGAATTTTCAGGTTACGCGGCGCAACTTGAGCATGCAGAGTCGCTGATCAATACCACTATGGTGTCGTTGTACCCGTTAGCCATTGGCGGTACGGCGGTAGGTACTGGACTCAATACTCATCCAAAGTTTGGTGACTGCGTTGCCGGTGAATTGGCTAAAACCTGCAATCTCCCCTTTGTTTCAGCGAACAATAAATTTTCCTTAATTGCCGCTCATGACGGAATCGTTGCCGTCCACGGGGCGCTCAGAACCCTTGCCGTGGCCTTGATGAAAATCGCTAACGACATTCGCTGGTTAGCCTCGGGGCCGAGATCAGGAATTGGCGAAATCCACATTCCTGAGAACGAGCCAGGAAGCTCCATCATGCCGGGGAAGGTGAATCCAACGCAGTGCGAGGCGTTGACGATGATCTGTTGTCAGGTGATGGGTAACGATGTGGCTATTGGTTTCGGGGGGGCTTCTGGAAACTTTGAACTCAATGCCTTTAAGCCACTGATTGCTAACAATATACTTCAAAGCATTCGCTTGTTATCAGACGGGATGGCGAGCTTTGAAAAGTACTGTGTGCAGGGAATTGAGCCTGATCGTGATCGTATTCGTGAGCATGTAGAACGTTCATTGATGTTGGTCACCGCACTAACTCCCCATATTGGATATGACCGTGCGGCAGAGATTGCCAAGAAAGCCCTCAAAGGCGGTAGCTCATTACGCGAGGCAGCGTTAGCACTGGGTTATGTATCAGCAGCCGAATTCGATCAATGGGTTAGGCCTGCTGATATGGTTAACCCCGTCTAAAATTATTTGGAGGATATTGCGACGAAATACAACGGATTGGAATTAATAGAGGTATTGGTTATCCAACCAATGCAACTTAAAACCAGGAGAGAAAAATGAACTCATTAACAGTTATTGCGGCCGTCATAGTGGCTGCGTCTATTTCGGCTTGCAGCACTCACAGTATTCGATCTGCAGCGCCGGCAGTCGTCTCTGAGAATATTCTGACCGGGAGTGCGAATGGGATGACGCTTTACACTTTCGACAAGGATGCTGCGGGTAGTGGCAAAAGCGTTTGCAATGGCCCTTGTGCGGGGAACTGGCCTGCTCTAATCGTTGCTGATGGTGATGTGGCCACTGCCGAGTACAGCATCGTGATGCGTGACGATGGTAAAAAACAATGGGCATTCAAAGGCCAGCCCCTTTATTACTGGGTCAAAGATATGAAGCCTGGTGATAAGACCGGTGATGGCTTTAACAACGTCTGGCATGTTGCCAAGCCATAAATAAAGTGCACGACTGGCTCAAGCGATAGCCGCCGAGAAAAGCAAAAATGTTACGCGATGAAATCCTGAGTGACTCCCCCAGCATAGCGCTCGATTATCTACGGATTTCTATCGAAGGGCTGCAGCAAGGCGTCATGCTCTTTGATTCGGCGGGGCGAGTACTCCACGCTAATCCTGCAGCGGAACACATACTTGGGCTTAGTTTTGCCAACATGCAGGCCAATCGCCAGCAAATTGGCGATTGGAAGCCGGTACGGGAAGACGGAAGTGCTTTTCCAATCGATCAACTTCCCTTGTCGCTGGCGTTGAGCCAAGGAGTGACTTCACAGCAGGTCGTGATTGGGGATGTGACGCCTGATGGCCAAATGGTTTGGAAATCAGTACATGCACAACCGATTTTTGAGCAGGGCAAAGTCGTTGCGGCGGTTGTTTCCTTTGAGAATATCACTGAGCGGATCGCTGCGCAGAAAGCACTGCTCCGGGAATATGAGCGTTTCCAGCAGGCTGTTGAAGCGGCTCCAGCAGCCATGCTGGTGGCTGATGCGGCTGGGGCAATCGTTCTGACCAATCCCGCCTTGGAGAGGCTATTTGGTTATGCAAGAGGTGAACTCTTGGGCCAACCGGTCGAAATTCTTCTGCCCGAAATGCTTCGAGAACATCACATTGTTTTACGCCAACAGTTTGCTGCCGCTCCCACCACGCGACAAATGGGAAGTGGTATGGATCTCTTGGGACAGCGTAAGGATGGCAGCACGTTGTCAGTTGAGGTTGGGCTAGGTTACATGCAGGGAAACGATGGGAGTTTGCAGGTGGTTGCCATGGTGGCCGACATTAGCGAACGCCGACGCTTACTCGAAATGGAGGCAATCAATCGCCTACTCGAACAGAAGGTGCAGGAGCGCACCGCCGAATTAGAAGCAATCAATCTCGATTTATCGTTTCTGGCCCTGCATGATTCACTAACAGGTCTCCACAATCGCCGCTCCTTCACCAATCGCCTGCGTGATGAATACTTACGCATGCAGCGAACGGGCGAGCGATATGCCTTGGTCCTTATTGATATCGATCACTTCAAACGGGTCAATGATGGTTATGGTCACGAAACCGGCGATATTGTTCTTAAGCACGTTGCCGCAATCTTGCAGGAGTCAGCCCGAGTGACGGATTTTGTCGCTCGTTTGGGAGGCGAAGAATTCGTCGTATTGCTTCCAAATACTGATGAGGGGGCTCGGGTCATCGCTGAAAAAATGCGGCAGGCGGTCTCAGAGTCCAGCGCACCGGTAGTCGGTAAGGTGACAATTAGTCTTGGGATGGCGGTGGCGAGCACAGAGGATGAGAACGAAGCAACGGCACTCAATGCGGCAGATCAAGCGATGTACCGAGCCAAAGGGGACGGCAGGAACTGTGTTGCCGAGGCGCGATAGCTAGTCAACCCCACAACCCCACAGCGCCGCCATTTTTTCCCAATCCCACGCAGCTTCGGTAGCGTCAGCCAAGCGGTTGATATCCGCTTCGCGACGGGCGGCAAAATCAACCCGTTGAAGATTATCACCGGCTCCGGCCCAACTTAAGATAGCGGATAAGGCATCGGGATGATCGAGTACGCCGTGGCAATAGGTGCCGAGAAGTTGCCCATCGGCGG
>JBEGTT010000194.1:0-6061 GCA_041179245.1 Pseudomonadota bacterium | reverse complement strand
TATCCGCTGAGACTCTACAAAAATTTGACCGAGAGGTTGCCAAATATCCCGCTGACCAAAAGCAGTCAGCAGTGATGGCGTGTTTGGCTATTGCTCAGGTTGAACTGGGTTGGTTGCCTGGCGAGGCAATTGAATTAGTTGCTAACTATCTTGGAATGCCACCGATGGCGGCTCAAGAAGTCGCTACTTTTTACAATATGTACGATCTCAATACCGTGGGTCGCCACAAGATCACGGTATGTACAAATCTGCCATGCGCACTTTCTGGTGGGTACCACGCGGCTGAGTATTTGCAGAAAAAGCTCGGGGTCGGACTGGGTGGAACAACTGCCGATGGCCGCTTCACGCTCAAAGAGGGCGAGTGTATGGGCGCCTGTGGTGATGCGCCTGTTTTGCTTGTCAACAACCATCGCATGTGTAGTTTTATGCAGCCTGCGCAAATTGACGCTCTGTTGGAGGAACTTAAGTAAATGGCGATCCTCAGCTCAATTAATCCGGTTTTGATGGCCGGTGCGACCAGTGACGACGGTTGGCAACTTAAAGATTACGTTGCGCGCGGTGGCTATGAAATGCTGCGCAAGATCCTTTCGGAAAAAATTCCACAAGAGCAAGTTATTGGTGAAATGAAAACATCGGTACTTCGTGGCCGTGGCGGTGCCGGTTTCCCAACAGGCTTGAAGTGGTCTTTTATGCCACGCTCATTCCCTGGCGATAAATACGTTGTCTGCAATACCGATGAAGGTGAGCCTGGTACTTTTAAAGATCGGGACATCCTTCGTTACAACCCTCATTCGGTTATCGAAGGTATGGCAATAGCCGCCTACGCGATGGGTGCAACCCGTGGTTATAACTATATTCACGGTGAAATTTTCGAAATTTATGAACGATTCGAAGCAGCACTTGATGAAGCGCGTGCTGCAGGTCTTATTGGTCAGAATATTCAGGGTTCAGGGTTCGGATTTGAGTTGTTTGCCCACCATGGGTATGGCGCCTATATCTGCGGTGAAGAAACATCATTGCTAGAATCTATTGAGGGTAAAAAAGGGCAGCCTCGATTCAAGCCGCCATTCCCCGCATCCTTTGGCCTTTATGGCAAACCTACAACGATTAACAACACCGAGACTTTTGCGGCGGTTCCGTTCATCCTGAAGATGGGCGGTGAAAGCTTCCTGAATCTGGGTAAGCCAAACAATGGCGGTACAAAGTTATTTTCTGTTTCTGGCCATGTTAATAAGCCTGGAAATTATGAAATCCCTCTTGGGACACCGTTTTCAACATTGTTGGAAATGTGTGGTGGTGTGCGAGGTGGTCGTAAGCTTAAAGCCGTGATCCCTGGTGGTTCATCATCACCCGTAGTGCCGGGAGACGTCATGATGGACGTGACCATGGATTATGATTCCATCAGCAAAGCCGGTTCAATGCTTGGTTCTGGTGCGGTTATTGTGATGGACGAGACGACTTGTATGGTTAAGGCGTTGGATCGTTTGTCTTACTTCTATTACGAAGAGTCATGCGGTCAGTGTACGCCGTGCCGCGAAGGTACATCTTGGCTGTACAAGATTGTGCATCGTATTGAGAATGGTCAAGGTAGGCCTGATGATCTTGATTTGCTAAGTTCTGTTACGAATAACATTATGGGTCGTACCATTTGCGCACTCGGGGATGCGGCTTCAATGCCTGTCCAAAGTTTCATTAAGCATTTCCGAGACGAGTTCGCTTATCACATCGAACACAAGCGTTGTCTTGTGCCGCGTGATGTCCAGTGGGCTGGTAGTGGTTTCCACCAACCGCCAGCTAACTAATTCAGTTCCAAGGTAGCGACATGCTAGAAATCGAAATCGACGGCAAACAAGCGCAGGTGGCGGACGGAAGTACCGTCATGGACGCTGCGCAGCAGCTAGGGGTGTATATCCCGCACTTCTGCTATCACAAAAAACTTTCCATTGCGGCTAATTGCCGGATGTGTCTTGTGCAGGTTGAGAAAGCACCAAAACCTTTACCTGCCTGTGCTACACCTGTAACCAATTGTATGAAGGTATTTACACACTCTGAACTTGCAACTAAAGCCCAGAAGGGTGTGATGGAGTTTTTGTTGATCAATCACCCCTTAGATTGCCCAGTATGTGACCAGGGTGGTGAGTGTCAATTGCAGGACATGGCAGTGGGATACGGTGACATAAAGAGTCGCTATCAAGAAGAAAAACGTGTTGTCTTCCATAAGAAAGTCGGTCCACTGATTTCCATGGAAGAGATGAGTCGTTGCATTCACTGTACCCGTTGCGTCCGTTTTGGGCAGGAGATTGCAGGCGTGATGGAACTGGGGATGTCCAGTCGAAATATGCATTCAGAAATCACGACGTTTCTTGGGCGCACGGTTGATTCTGAGTTGTCAGGCAACATGATTGACCTCTGCCCTGTCGGCGCACTAACTTCTAAGCCGTTCCGTTATTCTGCGCGCTCTTGGGAGTTACAACGGCGTAAAACGGTTAGCCCTCATGACTCGCTAGGTGCAAACTTAGTTGTGCAGGTTAAGCATGACAAGGTGATGCGCGTATTGCCGTTTGAAAATGAAGCCGTAAATGAGTGCTGGATTAGTGATAAAGAGCGCTTTTCTTATGAGGCGCTAAATTCAGAACAACGCTTAACCAAACCGATGGTTCGTCAAGGTGGCGAGTGGAAAGTGGTCCCTTGGAATGTGGCTCTTGATTATGTTGCGCATGCGCTTCGTGATATTACCGCCACATCAGGTGGTGATAGCCTAGCCGCACTAGCCTCTCCTTCCTCAACGGTTGAAGAGTTGTATCTTATTCAAAGATTAGTTGGGGCATTAGGTAGTGGAAACATTGACTTTAGGCCACGGCATAGCGATTTCTCCGCTGATGATTATCGTGCCGGAATTCCTTGGTTAGGTCTTCCTGTTGCTGAACTTGAGAATCAAGATGCAGTTCTGGTTGTAGGGTCTTTCCTTAGGAAGGATCACCCACTTCTGGCCCAACGTTTACGCCAAGCAGCCAAGAAATATACTGAAGTTAGTCTGGTTTCTGTGACTGGAGATGATCAGCTGATCAAACTCCACTCACAAATTACTGTTGCGCCCTCAGCATTAGTTACGGTGCTGGCAAGCATTGTGAAGGCGGCAGCGCAGATCAACGCTGTTACATTGCCCATTGGCTTACCTGAAGTTGACGTAAGCACTGAGGCTGTTGCAATTGCAAAAAGTCTTGTCTCTGGTGAGAAGGCCGCAGTCCTTCTAGGGAATGTGGCTGAACAGAGTGAGGATGCTGCACAGATTCGGTTGTTAGCACAGTTTTTAGCCCAAGTCGTTGGTGCAAGCCTTGGTGTTTTAGGTGATGGTGCAAACAGCATTGGTGGGTATTTGGCTGGCGCAACACCTAAGGGCGCAAATGCTAAGCAGATGTTTGAGCAACCTAGGCAGGCATATCTTCTGATGGGATTGGAAGCCGAAAGCGATCTTTATGACTCACAGATTGCGCTTTCTGCCTTAGCTGAGGCAAAATTAGTTGTCCATATGGGCGCTTTCGCATCAGATACGGTAATGAAATACGCTGACGTATTGCTGCCTACTTCTCCATATACAGAAACGTCCGGTACTTTTGTCAATATTGAAGGCCGTATTCAGAGCTTTAGTGGTTTGGTTAAGCCTCTTGGTGAAACTCGGCCTGGCTGGAAAGTTCTTCGTGTATTAGCGAATATTCTGAATTGCACTGGATTCGACTACAACAGCAGTGAAGAGGTCCGTGACGAAGTTTTCGGTAAAGACGCGTTGTTTGCAACAGGTCTTAATTCGACCCTACAAGGGTTGAATCTGAACGTTGTTCCCCGGACAGCAACGCTTCAACGGATTGCTGATGTGCCTATTTATTTCACTGACGCACTCGTACGACGTGCAACTTCTTTGCAAAGTACGCATGATGCTCGCCAGCCGACTGCTCGCATGAATGGACTTACGTTGGCTTCTCTAGAACTGCTTTCAGGGCAGATGGTTAAGGTTAAGCAAGGTGGGGGTTCAGCTGATCTATTGGCTGAACTAGATGACAAAGTGCCTAGTAACTGTGTTCTCGTTTCTGCAGCGCACTGGTCTACTGCTCAACTTGGCGCGATGTTTGGCCCGATTTCTGTGGAGCGTGCATAATGGACGTATTGATGCATTTTGGGCAAGGCATGTTCGGTGGTCTTTGGCCGGCTGTCTGGGTGCTAATTAAAATTGTGCTGATCATTGCACCACTGCTTTTGTCAGTTGCTTATTTGACCTTGGCTGAACGTAAAGTTATCGGTTACATGCAAGTTCGAATTGGGCCCAATCGGGTTGGTCCGTTGGGCCTGTTGCAGCCTATTGCCGATGGCCTTAAGCTTCTGTTGAAGGAAATTATTGTTCCTTCAGGTGCTAATAAAGGGATTTTCTTGATTGCACCGATGCTGGCGTTTGCTCCTGCATTGGCCGTATGGGCAGTGATTCCCTTTACTGACAGCTTGGTACTCGCAAATATTGATGCTAGCTTGCTCTATATTCTGGCGATCGGATCAATGGGTGTTTATGGGATTATCCTGTCCGGTTGGGCTTCTAACTCAAAGTATGCTTTTCTGGGTGCGATGCGTTCAGCTGCACAGATGATCTCTTACGAGATCGCGATGGGATTTTCGTTGGTCTGCGTGTTAATGGTTTCGAACAGCTTAAATCTTGTACAAATAGTACAAGCTCAGCAGCACGGTATTTTTGCAGATTTTGGCCTCAATTTCCTTTCGTGGAATTGGCTACCCTTACTCCCAATGTTCGTTGTTTACTTGATCTCAGGTGTAGCGGAGACAAACAGGGCACCGTTTGACGTGGCAGAAGGGGAGTCCGAGATCGTTGCCGGTTTTCATGTGGAGTATTCAGGAATGGCGTTCGCAGTATTTTTTCTTGCTGAATACGCAAATATGATTTTGGTAGCCATCTTGACATCGATACTATTTCTGGGTGGATGGGATTCGCCGCTCGATTTCTTGCCAGGAGGTTTTTTCTGGTTAGCAATGAAAATGTCGACGATTCTTTTCCTATTCCTGTGGTTTCGGGCAACCTTTCCGCGTTATCGCTATGACCAAATTATGCGTTTGGGTTGGAAGGTGTTTATTCCTGTTACTTTGGTGTGGTTCTTTGTTGTGGGTGTGTGGATGATGTCCCCACTCAATATCTGGAATTAAGAGGCAAACATGGGTGCCATGAAGGAAATCTTCAATAGCCTGCTCCTTAAGGAGTTGTTTAAGGGTTTGGCGGTTACGGGACGGTATTTTTTCGCTAGGAAAATTACGGTTCAGTATCCAGAAGAAAAAACGCCTCAGAGTTTTCGCTTTCGCGGCTTGCATGCATTGCGTCGTTACGAAAATGGTGAAGAACGATGTATCGCTTGTAAGCTATGTGAAGCCGTGTGCCCTGCAATGGCTATTACCATTGAGGCCGGTGAGCGAAATGATGGATCTCGACGTACCACTCGTTACGATATTGACCTGACAAAATGTATTTTCTGTGGATTTTGTGAAGAAGCATGCCCAGTTGATGCAGTCGTTGAGACACGTGTTTTCGAATATCACGGTGAAAAACGCGGGGATCTGTACTTCACAAAAGCAATGCTGCTGGCCAATGGCGATCGCTATGAATCACAGATTGCTCAGGATCGTGCGCTAGACGCTCAGTACCGCTAATAGGAATTGATTATGGACTTTAAAGCTAGTGTTTTTTACTTCCTCTCAGCAATTCTGATATTCGCAGCATTGCGCGTTATTACTGCGCGTAATCCGGTGCATGCGGCGTTAAATCTTGTCCTGTGCTTCTTCACTGCAGGAGGTATTTGGGCTTTATTGGAAGCAGAGTTTTTGGCTATTGCGCTAGTCATGGTTTATGTAGGCGCGGTAATGGTCTTGTTCCTATTCGTGGTCATGATGTTAGACATTAATATGGATAGAATTCGTGAGGGATTTTGGAAATATTTGCCGCTTGGGGTGGTTATTGGCACGTTAATGGTTCTTGAAATGGGCGTGGTTCTTGGCGGGCATTATTTCCAAG
>JBEGTT010000193.1:0-9322 GCA_041179245.1 Pseudomonadota bacterium | reverse complement strand
GCCCCTTCATCTACAGGGGAAGATGCACATGGAGAAAAGATTCGGAACAACAAGTTCAAAGGATATGCAGAAGGGCTGCATGTCCCACACCCTATCTTCGTAAAGCACGTCGACCGCATAGTAAACGGCTCTGAATGGGCTCTAAATCATGTCATTTGGCGCGTTTTGAGAACCAATGGGGTTGTTACGAGTTATGCCAAAGATTGGATTCGTGAATTAGTTCCGGAAATCCAGTCGATTGTATTTTCGAGAAATTACGAATTGATCCTGAGCTCGGGTAAGCACTATGTTGGTTCATTGGAGCGTAGAGCATGCCTGGATAGCCTTGCCGTATTGACTATTCTCCTGCGGCTAGCTCAAGAAAGTGCTGACACTGAACTAGCATGGACTTTTGCAATAGCCATCTACAGAGTTTTGCTCATCATCGGCCCAGAACTTGATGAGCAAAAAATCGCGGATCGGCTATTTGATGTGTACGTTGAAAGGATATTTAGCCAACTTGGCTACAACAACACGACACCTGATTTTGAAAATTTCCACTATTTAAGGACATCCTACATATTGGATCAGTTATCCGAAAGGCTGCGACTAGTACATGGCAGAAAAATCAACAAAAAAATGCCGAGTTACTTCGCAATCAGGGTTCTCAACGGGCAGGACCTTGGGCTTAAGGACTTGTTCGAGTTTCCTGTCGCTACATAGTAGCGATTGCTACAGCGGATGAAATAGGAACTGGCTATATGTGGCTGTTTTTCGGCCTTTGCTGACATTCAATTTTTCCAGCTCCGGCCATTAAAACCACTGATTGAGTGTCCGGGTCTCTATCAGCTGGAATTTCCGTCCTCGGCCATAACCCGCCTGTCGGACTCGGTCTCAAATTTCAATCATTGTGTAGCATATCGAGCAGGTCGAATGGCTGCTTTTTGGAAGGCAAATTCACAACCCCTCTGCCTCAAGTCGGGCCAACAGCGGAAATTTGTTCCAGAGAAATAGCTGTCACCGGAATAGCTGCTGAACTCAAAAAGCAGCCGTTGGTGACTGTTCAGTGGTCTGCTACCAACTCCCAAAGCGGAGATGGTTTTTGATACAAAAATCGAGCCGAGCTTTATTTGGTGCAAGACCAAATCAATTGTTCGTTACCTATTTTTGAATAGGAAGTGAAACTGTGATCGAAGTTTTATTGTCCTCATCACTCGTTTTCATATCAATCGAGCCGTGTTGAGCTTCAACCAAAAGCTTCGCAGAATAAGTGCCTAAGCCCGTTCCTAGTGGTTTCCCCGCCGTGGCAAATTTTTCAAAGAAGCTTTCTCGAATTTGGGCAGGGACGACACCTGAGTTGCTTATTCGAATCAAAATTGCATCCTTTTTGCTAACCAATAGCGAAATTACACTGTTGTCTGGCGCTGCTTCGCATGCATTTTTTAGCAAGTTCAGAAAAACTGAGTAACACAGCATCGGGTCGCCAGCGCCCACAAACTGACTATCAGGCAAATCTGACTGCGTTTGGAGGTTTATGCGTAAACCTTTTATTGAAAATGTTTTATCCATCAGCAGAACAGTTCGTCGCAAAATTTGCATGACATCTACCGTTTGACGATTTAGCTGGAAACGCCCAGCTTCAATTTTGAAAATCTCATTCGACAAATTGAACATGTTAAGTAACTGCATTGCAGTCTCCTCAATCATGTGAATCTGTTCGCGCTGATCACTAGTCAAATTGGTTGCGTTAAACAAATCTTGTGCCAAACCGATTACACCGGAAAGAGGCGCCTTCATGTCGTGTCGAGTTATTTGCTCCACGTCCGACTTTAGCTGCTCCATTTGCATTAGATTGTCATAATCGCCTTGTAGCGCACGATGCAACTCAATGTAACGCATAAAATTCTTAACTCGAATTTTTAACCCATTCGGATCAATTGGCTTCGTAACAAAATCGACAGCCCCCAACTCAAGGCCTTTTTGCTTGGAGGCATCATCCGTTAGCGCTGTCACAAAAATAATCGGAATATGCTCGGAAGCTGGATGGCCTCTCAACAGCTTTGCAACTTCAAATCCATCCATTTCTGGCATCATAATGTCCAGTAACACAAGGTCAGGAGGGCTGTCGGACTGACAAATAGTTACGGCTTTATCGCCACGGTGGGCAATTTTGACCTTGTAATCATCCTTGAATAGGTGGGCCAAAAGAGTCAGGTTGTCAGGAGTGTCATCAACCACAAGAATCGTTGATTTTTCTTGCGGCTGAGGTTGAGTTGCAGATACATTGGGGCTAGCAACAGTCAACTGAACCTGTTGTTTAACGGTATCAAGCTTGAGAAGTTCGATCTTCTTGGCAGGTACACCGCCTCTAGTTGTCTGTGCCACTTTAGCGGCAATACCCAATGCATTTGCTACAGCTTCTGCATCAATTGGTTCATTGTGGCGTGGCTTCCATTGAACTAATTTACCCAAGCGGTCAGCTAAACTTCCTGCTGTGTATGGTTTTACTAGTAAAGACGATACACCGACCTGAATCGCTTGGGTCACTCGTGCTCTATCCGCTTCGGATGTAATCATCATAAATGGAATTCTGAACAAATCAGGGGAGCTACGGACTGTCAGAAGCAAATCCATGCCGGTCATGATGGGCATATTCCAGTCTGAGAGAATGACAGTAATCGGCTGTTGCTCAAGTACCTTTACGGCTTCTGCGCCATTTGCCGCTTCGAAAATTTTGGTAACGCCTAACTGGCGCAATTGGCTGATGGTCGCCTTTCGCATAGAGTCAAAATCATCTACGACAAGAAAAATTCCACTCTTAATGAGTTTATCGAGTTGTTGATTATCTTGAGTGCTCAGGAATGGAAAATTCATATCAAATGCTCATCAATGCTAATGAAATGGGATCTTTTGATTGTGCCACAACACCTTTATCCAAGCGGATATATGTTGAAAACTATATGATCTCGGACCTATCCAGATTGGCTTCGATGAGGAATTTAGCGTGAACCGTCTTGCCCTGTTTGTGGTGCAGCGCCCTATCTTGGCGTGGATATTGGCGATTGTTCTGATTGGCTGCTCTTCATTAGGTGTTGCATGGTTTAGTCAGCATCGAGCTGAGGCTGATCGCTTGTCTATGCTTGAAATTCGCGCGGAACGTCTAGCTGTGGCGTTGATGTCACAGACTGTCAACGGCAGCCTAATTGGTGCGTTATCGACCTTAAGCATAGTTGATCCTATTGTTCGGCACGACGCACAATCCCAAGGCGAATTTAATTCTGACGCCATTACAAAGATTCTCGAAAAAGTGGGCAGCTACCATGGGGCTGACGGGCTTTTCATTGTCGGAGCTGACAAGCTAATTCACTCCTCATGGGGCAGTGGTAAGAGCCTGACGAATGTTGATGTTACGTTTCGTCCGTATGTCCAATCAGCACTAAAGGGCAATGCCAACGTATATGCCGCAATTGGTACGACCACTGGGAAACGCTCGCTCTACTTTGCTGTTCCGATGCAGCAAACAAGTAACGCAGAGAACACCGTTATAGGAGTGGTAGTAGCACGAATAGGATTGGAACGGCTTGATCAGCTTCTAAACGAGCACAAAGGTATTGCCATGCTTTTATCGCCTCAAGGTATGGTTTTCTCATCAAGCAAGCCAGAATGGATTGGGCGCTTGGCAAATAAACCTGATCCTGCCCTTATCCAAGATATACGCCGAGTTCGTCAATTCGGTACTCTTTTCGATAATCAAGATCCACTACCGCTTGGCTTCTCAATAGACGATAGTTTCTCGTCTATTGAAAATAACCGACACGCGGTTATAAAAATCCCTGTTGATTGGCAGGACCCCAATGGACACTGGTCATTGATCGTTACGGAAGATGTTACGCAAAGCATAGACTCTGATCAAATTCTACTCAATGCATTGGGCTCGGGCATTGTGTTGCTTATTATTTCGGTCCTCAGTTTGCACATTCTGCGTAGCCATCACTCTCAGGTTGAGGCTACTCGTCAAATCGAAATGTACGCAGCTAACCAAGTCGCTTGGGCAAACCACCGCGAGAAAATTGCAGAAGCGAATACCCAATTTCAGCAACAACAGTCGGTCGAACTGCTTGGCCAAGTTTTTCTTTCTCACTGCCTTCTTCTATTCCAAACGCTGCAGGGTACTTTTTATGTTCTTGCTGGTGATGCGGAGTCCTTAGCATTAAAAGCGACCTTTGGCTGTAGCCTAAAAACGCCTACCGTGATTAGGTTGGGAGAGGGAATGTTGGGCCAGTCCGTTCTTGAAAAATCGTCGCGCGTGCTTGTTAGTACAGATAACAGCCCTTGGGTTATCCGTTCGGGTTTAGGCAATACACGTCCGATGGCATTATTTATTTCACCAATCATCTTCCAAGGAAATGTCCTTGGTGCGTTGGAATTGGCCATGCTGAAGCCACCATCAGCGGAAGTGATCGAACGGATTGAAGGGCTGGTGAAAATACTTGCCTTAAACCTAGACGTGTTGCAACGAAATTTGCAAACCCAAGAAAAACTACTAATTCAAGCCGGTAACCCGGAGTCGCTGCTATGAAATCACTCGTTATTGCCCTTGAGAAACGCTCACTAAACTTCAAGCTAACGCTAGGTTTCATTGCACTGATGTTACTGATGTTGATTCAAGCCGTGCACAACTTCGGCAGCCAACGCACCATGACTGAAGAAATCCGGCTTCTCTACGACAAAGAGTTAGTGGGCATCTCCAAAATCAAGGATGCTCAGATTCAATTTACCACTCTTGGCCGTACGGTACGTCAGGCAACTTTAGCGACAGATTCCAACAGCAGGGAAGTTGCCTTGCAGCAGCTTACGATTGCACAAAGCGAACTTGGAAAAATATTAGAAGACTGCCAGAAAACCACCTTCGATACAGATCGAAAAAAACTATTTGAGCTTACGTCACCGCTAAAAACCTATCTCAGCAACATAAATAAGGCTCTAACTTTGCTGAAGGCAGAACAGATTAATGAAGCACGTATATATGTTGCATCACCGGAATTTGCTGAGCCAGGTATTCAGTCAAATCGATTACTTACTGATGTGATGTACTCCAAAGAGAAAAACGCAAAAGTTATTGCCGATTCGGCAACGGAAATTGCGGAAGAAAGTATTACGGTAACAGTTGTTTTGATGGTTGCCGGCGTGTTGTTTGGCAGCCTGCTAGGCGTTTTTGTAGGGCGCTCAGTAAGACGGCCAGTTGAGTTGCTACGAGAAAGCGTGGTTGAACTTGCTCAAGGAAAACTTAATGAAGTAGTTCCGCATACCGACTACCCAAATGAACTTGGTGAATTGGCTCGCGCAATTGCAGTACTGCAGTCAGAAGCACAGCGAATGGAAGACAAGCGCTGGATCAAGAGTAGCTTGGTAGAAATTTCACAGGTAATGCAATCGGCTGAAAGCATCGAAGAACTTTCACAAAAGCTGCTTTCAGCCATTGCGCCGTTGGTCCGTCTAGGGCACGGAGTTTTCTACGTATTCCAAGGCGAACAACAACACCTACGTTTAATGGGAAGCTATGCATACCGAGAACGTAAAGAACTTAACCAGACTTTCAATCTGGGAGAAGGTCTGGTCGGGCAATGTGCGATTGAACGAACGCCTTTTATTATTACGCAACCCCCAGAAAACTATGTACGCATTGCCTCAAGCCTAATTGAGAGCGTGCCGTGCACGATTGCTGTATTGCCTGTGTTGAGAGGCAATAATTTGCTTGGCGTTTTGGAACTTGCCACCTTCGAACCCTACGGTGAGCAAGCGCAAGCCTTGATGGACGAAGTTTTGCCCGTGCTCGCACTTAGTCTTGAAGTGCTTGATCGGAGTGAAAAAACCAAGGAATTACTGCTTGAGGCGCAGGAACAAGCGCTGCGCATGGAGCAACAAGCAGCCCGACTAGAAGAACAGACTGTCGAATTGGAAGCTCAACAGCAGGCAATGCGTGAGGCATCCGATTCTTTAGCTGCGCTTGAAGCAAGAAGCCGCTTAATTCTCAGTTCTGTCAGTGATGGCATTGTCGGATTAGACACACAAGGCATTGTTACCTTCACCAACACGGCGGCGCATGTCATGGTTGGTTACAGTGAAGACGAGTTTTTGGGCGAACCTCTACACCAACTAGTTCATCACCATTACCCAGATGGACGAGAGTTCCCGCGTCAGAACTGTTCGATGTATTTAACCTCTGTCGATGGCGTAGTTCGTACCGTTGCAGATGAAGTTCTGTGGCACAAAAATGGATCTGCACTTCCAGTTGAATACTCAACCACTCCAGTTCATAAAGATGGAGCATTAGTTGGCACAGTGATTGTGTTCCGTGACATCACTGAGCGTACGCGTATGGAGGCTGCTATTAAGCAAGTCAATTTTATGAGCGATACTGCTCTGGATCTGACCAAGGCTGGTTATTGGTTGATTGACTACAGGGACCCCAGTTACTACACCAGCTCCGAACGTGCTGCCGCTATTTTTGGTGAGCATCCAAAGCCGGATTGGCGTTATCACCTGACGGACGAATGGCTGAGCCGTATTGTCGAAGCTGATCCAGAAGTTGCTGAACAAACAGGAAGGCTATATAGCTCAGCACTTGACGGTACGACCCCGCGCTATGACGCCACCTACTGCTACAAACGTCCGATTGATGATAAGACTGTTTGGATCCGCGCCATTGGCAACATTGAGCGTGATGTCGATGGGAAGCCACTCTTTATGTACGGCGTGACACAGGATGTGACAGAAATCAAGCAAGCAGAGCAGGCCGTGATGCGAGCCAAAGAGGCTGCTGAAGAAGCGACCAAAACAAAAAGTGATTTCCTGGCAAATATGAGCCACGAGATTCGAACTCCCATGAATGCCATAATAGGGATGTCACACCTTGCCCTACAAACCGAGCTAGACAAGAAACAGCGTAATTACATCGAAAAGGTTCATCGGTCTGCCGAAAATCTTCTGGGCATCATCAACGACATCCTTGATTTCTCAAAAATTGAAGCCGGCAAGATGTCGATGGAAACTGTTGATTTCCGACTCGAAGATGTGATGGACAATCTTGCCAACTTGGTTGGTATGAAGGCCGAAGATAAAGGCTTGGAGCTATTGTTTAGCGCCGCTCAAAACGTCCCCACCGCATTAATTGGTGACCCTCTGCGTTTAGGCCAGATTTTGATAAATCTAGGAAACAACGCCGTTAAATTTACCGAAGCAGGAGAGGTTGTTGTTGGCGTTGAACAACTGGCAGAGTCAGATGGTTCTGTTGAACTGCATTTCTGGGTGCGCGATACCGGCATAGGAATGACACCTGAGCAATGCGGCAAGATGTTCCAATCATTTAGTCAGGCTGATGCATCCACAACACGTAAGTACGGTGGCACAGGCTTAGGGCTCGCAATTTCTAAGAATCTAGTTGAAATGATGCAAGGTAGGATATGGGTTGAAAGCGAAGTGGGTAAAGGTTCTTCTTTCCACTTTACGGTCAAACTAGGTTTGCAAATTAACCCAATGCCACGCCGCATGTTCCGAGCAGAGGAATTGCTGGGGCTGCGCGTACTTGTCGTTGATGACAATGCTTCCGCGAGGGAAATTCTGTCCACGATGGCTAAAACCTTTGGACTAGAAGTTGATGTGGCGTGGGATGGCATGAATGCCCTGCAACTGATCCGTGAAGCTGAAAACAAAGATCTGCACTACGACCTTATCCTCATGGACTGGAAGATGCCCGGTATGGATGGCGTTGAGACCGTGCGTCGTCTGCAAGAAGAATATCAAGGCCACACACCTGCCGTCATCATGGTGACGGCCTACGGTCGCGAAGAGGCACTTTCCAATGCAGAAAGCCAAGGCGTCGAATTACATTCCGTATTGACCAAACCTGTCACTCCATCAACCCTACTTGAGGCTATCGGTGAGTCACTAGGCAAAGGCGTTGTCAACGAAACCCGTGCTCACGAAAAAGCAGATGCTTACGCAGACACCATGAAAGCACTCGCAGGTGCGCGCGTTCTGCTGGTTGAAGACAATGATATGAACCAAGAGCTGGCCGTGGAGCTGCTCGCAAATGCCGGCATGGAAACAGTGCTAGCAAATAACGGCCAAGAAGCGCTGGATATTCTGGACAAAGATGACCGCTTTGACGGCGTCCTCATGGACTGCCAGATGCCGGTAATGGATGGTTACACAGCGACTCGTGAAATCCGCAAAAATCCCGCATGGAGAAACTTGCCAATTATTGCGATGACGGCTAACGCGATGGCTGGTGACAAAGAGAAAGTGATCGATGCTGGCATGTGGGATCACATTGCCAAGCCACTTAATGTCGGTGTGATGTTTGCCACCATCGCCAAGTGGATTAAACCTGCCCTACAAGCACCATCACAAAACGTACCGTCTGCAACAGTGAATTCTGGACAACAAAACGATTTGACAGCACTTCCAGGTATCGATTTGGTTGCCGGTTTGGCAACCTGCATGGGCAATGAAAAGCTGTTCAAAAAATTGCTAGGCAAATTCCAACAGGGGCAGGTTAATTTTGCACAGCAATTCGGCGAGGCTTTAGCAGGTCAAGACCCTAATGCACCTACGCGCGTTGCACATACCCTGAAAGGTACCGCAGGAAATATTGGCGCCAAAGACGTACAAGCTGCCGCTGCAGCACTGGAAAAAGCCTGCTTAGCCAAGGCGGAAGCAAGTGAGCTCGAAAGACTAATGAACAGTGCTCAATCGCTGCTTGTGATCGTCTTATCAGGCATCGCCGATGTAATCGGCGTACCTGAAGGTGGCACAACACCGGCGGTAGCCAACCAATCACACATTGATCCTAAAAAGCTGGACGAACTACGTGCATTGCTGGAGGACAGTGACTCGTCAGCAACAGATTTGCTTGACGAAATTAGCGAAAGCCTTACCGGAACACCTCTTGCCAGCCAACTGAAGAAAGTTGCTAATGCGATGGCAGGTTATGACTTTGATGCAGCACTCGAAGCCTTAAACGAAATCATAAGGCGGTGAGATCTGATATTTTTTTGAGATATAAATTTTCCATGATTGCGTCCTTTGATTTATGGATCTCAACTGCGCGCTCTTTGCCAGTGTGCATGGCGTATGGGCGCTATCTCAGTTTCTCACTTCACTCAGGAATTAAGGATTAGCCAAATGAGCAACCCAGTGATAATTTTGATTGTCGATGATGAGCCTTCTAATATTGATCTGCTAAAGGGCGTGCTCCCCGCAGATTACAAAATAAAAGCTGCAGTCAACGGTGAGAAAGCCTTGAAAATTGCCCAAAAAGAACCTTTTCCCGACCTTGTAA
>JBEGTT010000192.1:0-13999 GCA_041179245.1 Pseudomonadota bacterium | reverse complement strand
CTTAACTTTTAAATCCACGCGCTTTCGCTGATAACTAGCGGTCGGCTTGGTTGGGTAGCGCTTCTTTTCGACAAGTGCGGCCATTGCGATCAACTCTCTTAGGCGAACAATCGCATCTTCTCGATTGCGCTCAAGGCTACGAAATGACTGAGCCTTGATAACAACAACCCCACCCGAACTAATTCGCTGGTCATGAGCCGCTAATAATTTCGTCTTGACCCATTCTGGCAAAGACGATTGAGGAATATCAAAACGAAGATGAACGGCGTTTGAAACCTTGTTCACGTTTTGACCGCCAGCACCTTGAGCGCGGATGGCGGTTATCTCGATCTCATCTTCGTTTAAAGGAATCATCATAATTTTTGCCGAACCTCACGAACCCCCAACGCATTCGTCTTGGCCACCCGGAAGACTCCAGCACCGCCATCAAGCGGCATGAACTACAGTGACTGAACTTCCCAGCCACCGTTATTCAGCGCCAATTTGCGGTCACAGACCGGCCCGTCCGCTGGAATATCTCCAGGCAGAGATTCAACAACGATTTCACCTTGAGCACGAAGGTCACCGATACAGCCAACCAATGCAGCATCACCGGGAACATAGGGGGCCAGAATAGCTTTGGCAATTACTGGAGATGGGCCTAATCTAGCCAGTTCCCGTAGGTCTGTCGAAAATCCCGTTGCCGGACGTACCCGGCCAAAAGCGGCACCAGCACCGTCATATCGCCCACCCTGCGCAATCGCAGCAGGATAACCAGCACAGTAGGCGGCAAAAACCAAACCGTTGTGATACAGATAACCTCTAAAATCGGACAAGTCGACCGACAAACAAAGCTCGGGCAACTCAGCGAATACGGTTTCCAAGGTATTTAGGGCTGCCGTTACGCCAGGCAAAGCAGGCAAACAACTACGCGCTTTAACCAGAATGTCTTGCCCGCCATACAATGAAGGCAATAACGTCAAAGCTTGCACTGGGGAGTTCTCTGGGTAATCGGCGCAGGCATCAGCCAATCCACTCACGTCCTTCGCTTGTAACAAGCTAAAGAAATTGGCCGTGCTTTCTACGGACAAACCAGCGGACTCAACAATCGAATTAAAAATCCCAACGTGCCCAAGATCTATCCGAACATCCGACAATTTCGCCCGCTCAAGCACGCTGGCCATCAGGCAAATAACCTCTAGGTCAGCCGCGACACCCGCATACCCATAGATTTCAGCACCAAGCTGCACAGGTTCCCGACTGGCTGCGATGCTGGCAGGCAAGGTATGTAATACGCTGTCACAGTAGCAAAGACGCGTGACGCCTTGTCTATTAAGCAAATGCGCATCAATCCGTGCCACTTGTGGCGTCATATCCGCCCGCACGCCCAAGGTGCGACCAGAAAGCTGATCAACCAGCTTAAACGTTCGCAGATTTAAATCCTGCCCAGCGCCCGTCAATAGGGACTCGATGTATTCCAGATGCGGCGGAATGACCAGTTCGTACGCACGAACCCGAAACAAATCCAGAATTTCACGACGGAGACGTTCGACATTCGCCGCTTCGGCAGGCAATGCGTCAGAAAGATACTCAGGTAACAACCAGTTCATTGGAACACCATTAGTAGCACCAGCCCAACCATCATCGAGGTCAAGCCAACAAATCGAATCTGCCCGTCCGAAAGCTGCACTAGACGACTAAAGGTCTCGCGCCAAGCAGCGGGGGCAACAAAAGGCATCACGCCTTCAAAAACCAGCATCAGCGCGAAAGCCAGCAACAGCGTTTCAGTCATTAATCCGAGTCCTATTTACCTGAACGGCCTGTGCTCTTCATGTATTTGAAGAAGTCAGAACTAGGGTCCAGCACAATGACATCGCTTTTGGACTTAAAGCTACCGCGATAGGCTTCCATGCTGCGATAGAAGGCGTAAAACTCAGGATTCTGCCCAAAGGCTTGACCATAAGTCGCAGCGGCTTTGGCATCGCCTTCACCCTTGGTTTTCTGGGCTTCACGATAGGCTTCAGCAATGATGACTTCCCGCTGTCGATCTGCATCTGCACGGATTTTTTCCGCTTCAGCAGAACCTTCTGAACGTAGTTCATTGGCTACCCGCTTACGCTCCGCATCCATCCGGCGGTAAACCGCGTCGCTAACTTCCTGAGGCAACTCGACGCGTTTCAGGCGTACATCCACAATTTGGACGCCGATCTTGCGTGCGTCCAGATCCGCTTTACCACGCATATCTTCCATGATCTTGTCGCGTTCACCAGAAACCACATCATGGACCGTGCGCTTACCAAACTCCTCACGCAAACCTGCATTCACCGTCTGGAAGATACGAGTGCGAGCGCGGGCTTCATCACCATTAACTGATTCGTAATAAAGGCGAGGATCAATAATTCGCCACTTCACAAAAGAATCCACCAACACGTTCTTTTTTTCAGAGGTAATGAAGCGTTCTGGCTCACTAGAATCTAGCGTCAATACTCGTTTATCAAAGAAACGAATGTTCTGAACGACTGGAACCTTGATATGGAGACCCGGTTCAGTAATAACCTGACGGATTTCACCCAACTGGAAAATAATCGCAAACTGGCGCTGGTCCACCGTAAAAATGGCCGCAGAAAGGAACAGCAGGGCAGCGACGGCTATCCCTGCCAGCAATGGAATTCTGGGGTTCATGGACGAGCCTCCCGGTCACGACTACGCAAATTTTCTCTAGAACGAAGTTCAGCACGATTTTCGCGGCTATTTTCAGTGCGATCCAATTGAGGAGGAACTTCGCCACTAAAGACTGAAGTCTGACGGCTAGGCTGCGCAGCAATTTCAGTAATAGGATCTTGATTTCCGGCTGCTGGAGCTGCAACCTGCATCAGTTTATCCAACGGCAAATACAGCAGATTCCCCTGTCCCTTAGCATCCACCATGATCTTGCTGGTATTGGTATAAACCTGTTGCATGGTATCCAGATACATCCGTTGACGGGTTACCTCTGGGGCTTTGGCATATTCGGTTAGCACCTGTTTAAAACGGCTGGCATCGCCCTCTGCTGAAACGACAACACGCTGACGATAACCACTGGCCTCTTCAAGCAAACGCGCTGCGGTTCCCTTTGCTTTTGGGACCACATCGTTCGCGTACGCTTGGCCTTCGTTCTTCTGGCGTTCACGATCCTGCCCCGCTTTGACAGCATCATCAAAGGCCGCCTGAACCTGCTCAGGTGGCTGGGCATTTTGCATCGTTACCTTGGAGATAATGATCCCCGTTTTGTAGCGATCAAGCACGTCCTGCATCAATTTTGCCGCCTGCGTAGCTACCTGCTCGCGACCTTCGTACAGCACAAAATCCATCTTGCTCTTGCCGACAATTTCACGCACTGCCGTTTCAGCCGCCTGCATCACGGAGTCATCAGCCGAACGATTTTCAAACAGATAATCCACCGGATCTTTTAAGTAGTACTGCACCGCAAATTGAATGTTGATGATGTTTTCATCATCTGTCAGCATCAACGCTTCCTTAAGCACTTTGTTCTTTTCTGTGCCGCGATAGCCAATTTCTACTGTCCTTACCCCGGAAAGATTAACGACTTCATGGGACTGAAATGGATAAGGAAAATGCCAGCTCAAACCAGGCTCAATCGTTTCCAAATACTTTCCAAATTGCAGGACAACGCCACGCTGCGACGCATCCACAATATAAAACCCGGACGCCATCCACAAAGCCAAGACAGCGGCGCCTATCAGCCACAATCCCCCTTTGATCATTTTCGGATCAATTTCGTCAGGTATCTGAGGCCGTTGTGGACCGCCGTTATTGGGGTTATTGCCCCCATTTTTCTTATCGAAAAGGCCACTCAGCTTTTTGTTGAAGTCTCGCCAAAGCACTTCTAAGTCTGGCGGGCCTTGCTCACCATTGGATTTCTTGGGTTTATCTTGTTGCTGATCCTCACGACCGCCCCATCGGGGGTCATTCAAGGACATCAAAATACCGACACTTGGAATCATGTGATTTGCCAATGCAAAGAAATAATAGGATTGTTTGAAATTTAGACAGGCTGGTTATTTTCCAAATTACCGCCAAGTTCGACAAGGAAATCCATCGATAGTTCTTCGGGTTTTAATGCCAGCCGATTGGCCTGTTTATCCTGCACCCACTCCGCCAACGCCACTCGCAATAGGTCTAAACCATCCCCCGTCCGAGCACTCAGCCTAAGGCGTCGGATTCTATCATAGGCATCTCGCTCAACTTCTGGTGCACTACACCCTAGATCAATCTTGTTCCAAATCAGTACCTGAGGAACTTCTTGGGCTGCCACCTCGGAAAGCACCTTATTGACCTCCTGAATCTGGTCATCTCGAACCGCGCTAGCACTATCAACCACATGAAGAATAACATCAGCGTCCAACGTGGCTTCAAGGGTGGCATGAAACGCGTCCACTAGACTGTGCGGAAGGTCCCGGATAAACCCAACCGTATCGGAAATCACCACATTTCCGGCGCCTTCTACCCAAAGCTTTCTTGAAGTGGTGTCTAGCGTGGCAAATAACTGATCCGCCGTATAGACATCGGCATGGGTTAAGGCATTAAACAACGTGGACTTCCCGGCATTGGTGTATCCCACCAACGATACCGTTAACACGTCTCCCCGCAATCGAGCACGCCGTTGAGTGCCTCGCTGGCGTGAAAGTTTTATTAGGCGATCCTTAAGATTTCGCACCCGAATGCCCAATAAACGCCGGTCCGTTTCAAGCTGAGTTTCGCCAGGCCCACGCATCCCAATACCGCCTCGTTGGCGTTCCAAATGCGTCCACCCCTTAACTAATCTAGTCGACAAGTGTTCCAACTGCGCAAGTTCGACCTGCAACTTCCCCTCGGCACTTTTAGCACGCAACGCAAAGATGTCCAGAATCAAACTGGTTCTATCCACCACTCGACATTGCAAAGACTTTTCTAGATTTCTTTGCTGTCCGGGAGAAAGCATGTGGTTGAAGATAACCAAATCCCCTTCACATGCCCGCAAAGCCGAATGAATTTCTTCGACTTTTCCCTTACCTGCAAACAGCGCTGGATCAGGCCGTTGCCGACGTCCCTGCACAACGGTAGCAACTGTCGCCCCAGCAGACTCCGCCAGTAACGTAGCTTCCTCAATCTGCTCCGCCAAATCAACCGTACCGAAATCAAGTTGAACGATAACCGCTCGCTCACCTGCAGATGGCCGATCAAACACTCAGCTTACTCATCTACCAACCCCACAAAAATAAACGGCCACCAGCCTGATAACAGGTTGGCGGCCAAGTAAACCGTGTTGCCTTCGCATTGCGAGCAAACGTTATTCTGTCACTTCCTCTTGCTGCTGCAACGTCACAGGACGCGCAGGAACAACCGTCGAGATAGCATGCTTATAAACCATCTGCGTAACCGTATTTTTCAACAAGACAACATACTGATCAAACGACTCAATCTGTCCTTGTAACTTAATACCATTGACCAGATAAATAGACACTGGCACATGCTCACGACGCAAAGCATTTAAAAAGGGGTCTTGCAGCAACTGGCCTTTATTACTCATGGTGTGACTCCACGGTTGTTGTTATGAGGGGGTTACTGTAACGGAAATTCTGGGTTTTGCCATTAACCACGGCGCATCGCATCAAAAAACTCATCGTTACACTTGGTGGTCTTGACCTTGCCAAGCAAAAATTCCATCGCTTCAAGATCGTCCATGTTGTACATCAATTTACGAAGTACCCACATTTTCTGGAGCACATCTGGCTTGAGTAGTAATTCTTCACGACGGGTACCAGAACGATTAACGTTAACCGCTGGGTAAAGGCGTTTCTCGGCCATGCGGCGATCCAAATGAATTTCCGAGTTACCGGTACCCTTAAATTCTTCGTAGATCACTTCATCCATCCGCGAACCCGTTTCAACCAACGCCGTTGCGATGATGGTCAGTGACCCGCCTTCCTCAATATTCCGGGCTGCACCGAAAAAACGTTTAGGTTTCTGCAGCGCATTGGCATCCACACCGCCGGATAGCACCTTGCCGGACGCAGGCTGAATCGTATTGTAGGCACGCGCTAAACGGGTAATCGAATCAAGCAGAATAATGACATCTTTCTTCATTTCGACTAGTCGTTTGGCTTTTTCAATGACCATTTCCGCAACTTGTACGTGACGGTTAGCCGGTTCGTCAAACGTAGACGCGACCACCTCACCCCGGACCGTACGCTGCATTTCGGTCACTTCTTCCGGGCGCTCATCAATCAACAACACAATCAGCACTGCATTGGGATGATTAACCGTCAACGCATGGGCAATATGCTGGAGCATCACCGTTTTGCCTGACTTCGGTGGTGCAACCAACAAGGCTCGCTGACCAGCACCCACTGGGGCAATCATATCGATAACCCGGCTAGTGATATTTTCTTCCACCTTAACGTCACGCTCCAATTGGAGATGGCGAGTTGGATGCAGCGGCGTTAAGTTCTCGAACATCAACTTAGTCTTGTTGAGTTCAGGCTTTTCCCCATTAATTCGATCCAATTTGGTCAGCGCAACATAACGCTCGCCATCCTTGGGAGTTCGAATTTCACCTTCAACGGTATCACCTGTCCGCAAATTAAAGCGGCGGATCTGGGATGGAGAAACGTAGATATCATCAGCATTAGCTAGGTATGACGTCTCGGGAGAGCGCAAAAACCCAAAACCATCAGCCAAGACCTCCATGGTTCCATCACCAAAAATCGCCTCCCCTTTTTTTGCCTGATTTTTAAGCAAAGCAAAAATCAGTTCCTGTTTGCGGAGGCGGTTAGCGTTGTCGATACCATAGGCCAGTGCTGTTTCAACCAGTTGGCTGATGTGCAAGCCTTTAATTTCTGAAAGATGCATATTTAGGAATGAGTGTGGGAGTGAGAATAAAAAACCAAAGCTGACCTGCCTAATAGGATGAATTCACAATCAGACAGAAGGGGATAGGGAAACAACCTGAACGACAAAGAGGGGGAAGGTATTGTGAAAAGCTTGAAACAGTAAAGAGACTTGCGACTTCCAATGAGTCCGGGAGCAGAAAAACTCCCGGAACATTCAGAGTTCTTTTACAAGTTACCGTCAACGAATGTGGTTAGTTGCGACTTGGATAAGGCACCCACTTTAGTTGCCTCAACATTTCCGTTCTTGAAAATCATTAGGGTCGGGATGCCACGAATGCCAAACTTGGCTGGAGTTTGTTGGTTATCGTCAATATTGACCTTTACCACCTTGAGTTTGCCAGCATATTCCTTGGCAACATCATCCAGAATGGGGGCAATCATCTTGCAGGGGCCACACCACTCGGCCCAGTAATCTACCAGCACAGGCTGCTGGGCTTGGAGCACTTCTGCTTCAAAACTATCATCGGTAACGTGGTGAATGAGTTCGCTCATGGAAATCCTCTTGGGGAGATAAAAATCGGGCCTTTGGAAGAACTCACAAAAGGCCCTGTAACGAAAGCTGATGCATCGTAGCGAAATTCCTGGCTCAAGGGAAGGCTTAAAAAAACAATGTTCGCCAAAAGCGCCAAAGCCCAATCAAAATATTGACTCTTAATGACAAAAAGTCCCTATCTGTCGCTTCTACGGGTGGATTTACCAGAGTCCTCTGAGATAATCCGCGCCCGTTATCGACTGAACTTGATCGCAATATGAAACCAGAAATCCCCACCGTCGGCTTTGTTAGCCTAGGATGCCCCAAAGCCAGCAGTGACGCTGAACAAATTCTCACCCGTCTGCGCGCTGAAGGCTATGTCATTTCGCCGTCCTACGAAGGCTCCGATCTGGTTGTTGTCAATACCTGCGGTTTTATTGATGCTGCGATTGAAGAGTCACTCGATGCTATCGGTGAAGCCCTCGCCGAAAACGGCAAAGTGATTGTCACGGGCTGCCTGGGTGCCAAAGGCAACATCGTTCAGGAAACGCACCCGCAGGTACTCGCTGTCACAGGCCCGCACTCAGCCAATGAAGTCATGGATGTCGTTCACCGGCACTTGCCCAAACCCCACGACCCTTACCTTGATCTAGTGCCTCCGCAAGGCGTTCGCCTAACCCCGGATCACTTTGCCTATTTAAAAATTTCCGAAGGCTGCAACCATAGCTGCACCTTCTGCATCATCCCCTCTCTGCGTGGCCCGCTGGTTTCTCGCCCGATTGGCGACATTCTGCATGAAGCAGAGAAACTGGCCGAAGCGGGTGTTAAAGAGCTACTGATCATTTCCCAAGACACCAGCGCTTACGGCGTTGACGTGAAATACCGCACAGGTTTTTGGGGCGGCCAACCCGTGAAAACTCGCTTAAAAGAACTGTGTGAAGCACTAGCCAAACTTGGGATTTGGGTTCGACTGCATTACGTATACCCCTACCCTTCCGTCGACGACCTGATTCCGCTGATGGCGGAAGGCAAAATCCTGCCGTATTTAGATGTGCCATTCCAACATGCTAGCCCGAGGATTCTGAAGGCCATGAAACGGCCAGGCGACATTGAAAATGTGCTGGCGCGGGTCAAAAAATGGCGCAGCATTTGTCCTGAAATCACCCTTCGTTCAACCTTTATTACCGGCTTTCCCGGCGAAACCGAGAAGGACTTTGCACAGTTGCTCGATTTCCTCTGTGAAGCCCAGCTTGACCGGGTTGGCGCGTTTGCGTACTCCCCAGTCGATGGCGCAACGGCCAACGAACTTGAAGGTTTGCCACCCGAAGAAGTTCGCGAAGATCGTCGTCAGCGCTTGATGCTGTTGCAAGAAGACATCAGCGCAGACCGCTTGGCCGCAAAAATTGACAGCACCATGACGGTCTTGGTCGATGAAGTCGACGAAGAAGGTGTGATTGCGCGTTCCCAAGGGGATGCACCGGATATTGACGGTTTGGTGTATGTCAGTGATTTCTTTGACGCGGAGCCGGGTGATTTCCTAGAGGTGCAGATCATCGACGCGGATTCACACGATCTTTACGCCAAGCCTGTTCACCGTTAAATCAACATGAACACCGAACACATCGCAAGGTTTGTCTCGCTGGTTGGGGATAAACATGTTTTAACGGGTAATGCACTAGCGCCGCTGTTAAGCGATTGGCGCGGTCGTTATCAAGGCCAAGCGATGTGTGCGGTGTATCCGAAGAATACGGCTGAGGTTTCAGCGGTAGTTCGGTATTGCCACAACAACCGCTTAGCCATGGTTCCCCAAGGCGGCAACACCAGCTTATGTGGTGCGGCCACGCCCGATAGCACAGGCCAAGCGGTGCTGATTTGCCTTTCCCGTCTGAAGTCCATTCGCCAGATTGATGCCATCAATCACACACTGACCGTTGAAGCTGGCGTTACGCTCGCCGACGTACAACAGGCCGCCGATGGAATTGGGCAGCTTTTCCCCTTAACCCTAGCCTCTGAAGGCAGTTGTCAGATTGGCGGCAATTTATCGACCAATGCCGGCGGAGTTCAGGTGCTGCGTTACGGCAATACTCGCGACCTAACGCTAGGTCTTGAAGTGGTGCTGCCCAATGGCGACATTTGGGATGGTTTGAGGGCGCTACGCAAGGACAACACGGGTTACGACCTTAAACACCTGTTTATTGGTGCTGAAGGCACGTTAGGGATTATTACGGCGGCTGTTTTGAAGCTGTTTCCCAAGCCAACAGCGCAAGTCACCACCTGGATTGACCTACCGACACCAGCATCCGCGATTAATTTGCTCAATACGGCACAAGCAACCTTTGCCAATGAGCTAACCGCCTTTGAGCTAGTTTCATACATTTGCCTGAACCTAGTGTTGCAGCATTTCCCGAATACCCGCAAACCTACGACAGAGCACAGCCCCTGGTCTGTTCTGTGTGAGTTCTCTGCCCAAAATCTCAGCGATTTCGAACTCCGCAGCAAGGTGGAAAACTTTTTTGGCGAGCTGTTTGAATCCGGGCTCATTACCGATGCGGTAATCGCCCAAAATGAAACACAAGCCCAAGCGCTTTGGGCCTTACGCGAAAACATCTCCGACGCCCAGAAAATTGAAGGGTTTAGCATCAAACACGATATAGCCGTACCAGTGTCGAGCATTCCTGAATTCTTACGAACCACGGGTGAAATCCTCAATACTGCTTACCCGAATATTCGCATCGTTGCCTTTGGTCATGCCGGAGATGGCAATTTGCACTACAACCTGTCATCCCCTGCATCTGCCAATGATAAAGGCCGCAATTTCCTGAATAACCAAACCGACATTAACCAGCGTGTTCACGACCAAGTGGCTCGATTTAACGGCAGCATTTCGGCCGAACACGGTTTGGGGCAACTCAAACACGATGAAATCCTGCGTTATAAAAGCCCGGTTGAGATGACCCTAATGCACAGTATAAAAAAGGCCTTGGATCCCCAAGGCCTGATGAATCCGGGCAAGGTGTTGTGTCACTAAAATGCCAGTTTGTCAGCCAATACACTGACTAAATACTGACCGTACCCATTTTTCAACAGCGGCTGCGCCAGTTTTTCCAAATGTTCTGCATCAATCCAACCCGCACGGTAGGCAATTTCTTCGGGACATGCCACCTTCAGCCCTTGGCGTTTTTCGATGGTGGCGATGAACTGACCTGCTTCGAGCAATGAATCGTGGGTTCCGGTATCCAACCAAGCGTAACCACGGCCCATAATTTCAACGTTTAACTGGCCTAGTTCCAAATACCGCGCATTGACGTCGGTAATCTCCAACTCACCTCGGGGCGAAGGTTTTGTGTCAGCCGCGATGCCACAAACTTGCTCATCGTAAAAATACAAGCCGGTTACCGCGTAATTACTTTTGGGTGCTTTGGGCTTTTCTTCAATCGACAGCGCCTTTTGATCTTTATCAAAATCAACCACACCGTACCGCTCAGGATCAGTGACGTGGTAAGCAAAAACAGAAGCGCCTGCTGTCTGCTCATTCGCCCGTTTCAATAAACGCTGAAAATCGTGTCCATAGAAAATGTTGTCACCTAACACTAAAGCACTTGGCTTACCGCCGACAAAATCACGTCCTAGGATAAATGCTTGAGCCAAACCATCGGGGCTAGGCTGTACGCAATACGACAAGTTCAAACCCCATTGGCTTCCATCCCCTAACAAAGACTGAAAACGCGGCGTATCTTGTGGGGTTGAAATCACCAGAATGTCGCGTATTCCCGACAACATCAGCGTGGCCAAGGGGTAATAAATCATCGGCTTGTCGTAAACCGGCAGTAGTTGCTTAGAAACCGCCAAGGTGGCTGGATGAAGACGAGTACCGGAACCCCCGGCGAGAATAATGCCCTTACGAGTCATAACAATCCTTTATTGATTCAAAACTTCCTGCAACATCCGCTCAACACCGAGCTGCCAGTGCGGCAAGGCAAGATTGAATGTTGACCGGAGTTTGTCTGTTGCCATTCGGGAATTCAGAGGCCGTGTTGCTGGGGTGGGGAAATCCGTGGTTGGCACAGCACAAATCGCCTCTTCAGCGACTTTGATTGGAAGGCCCGCCTGACGAGCAAAGGCAATCACAAATTTTGCATAACCATGCCAAGAAATTTCACCGCTAGCCACCAAGTGATAAAGCCCGGACAACGCTGGGTTAGCCTGAGTTTGTCGAATGCTATGTGCGGTGATATCAGCAATTAGCTCTGCACTGGTCGGTGCGCCGAACTGGTCATCAATCACTGTCAAGCGATCTCGATCAGCGGCTAGACGCAACATCGTTTTTGCAAAATTACCGCCACGTGCAGCGTAAACCCAACTCGTGCGAAAAATCAGATGGCGACAACCGCTTGAGGCAATTTCCTGCTCACCTACTAATTTGCTTTTGCCATAAATACTGAGTGGGCCAGTCTGATCATCTTCCAGCCAAGCTTTGTGACCAGAACCATCAAAGACATAATCAGTTGAATAGTGCACCAGCAGCGCACCCAGTGTTTTCGCTTCTTTCGCCATTACCGCAGGCGCTTCGGCATTCAAACGATAAGCGAGCTCAAACTCAGTTTCAGCTTTATCTACCGCAGTGTGGGCAGCGGCATTCACAATCACATCCGGTGCGACTTCATGGATGGTTTGGGCCAAAGCGGGCAAATTGGATAAGTCACCGCTTAAGCAACTAGCACCATTCCTATCCAGCGAAATTAATTGCCCAAGCGGTGCCAGCGAACGCTGTAACTCCCAGCCAACTTGCCCATTTTTACCCAGCAACAATATTTTCATATGAACCAATGAGCGGTATATCCAACAATATCCGACATAAAAAAACGCCGATCTACTCGGCGTTTTTAGTCACTCAAGGTTTAATTAAACCAGCAATGATTCAATAGGATTCCCTTGATCTAGCCACGCCTGAACCCAAACAGGCTTGCGACCACGGCCGGTCCATTGCAATAAAGCATCACTAGGATGGCGGTATTTCACTTTCACCGAACCACCTGCACGCGGGCCTTTTTTGGCTTTACCCAACACATCGTCCAAGGACAAACCCCGTTGCTGCGCCATTTCGCGCATTTCATTCAAGAAAGCGATTTTCTCAGCTTCTTCACGGCGCTTCATTTCAGCGGGAATACGCTGCTGAAGTTCTTTTAATTCAACCAGACTCAAGGTTGTTAAATTCATTCTGCTCTCCGTTGGTTAATCAGAAAATACTGAAATTTCATTCTAACGAATAAATAAAAAAATTAACACTTATTCATCAAGTCGCTGACCATGCTCCCGTGTCTCATGTAATTGTATTTTGGGGTAACGATCCTTGACGACATTCAGGTTATATCGAGACTCAGCTAAATAAACCAGATTTCCATCAACATCTTTGGCTAAGCGAGAACCGTTCAAACGCGTAAAGTCAGCCAACACCTGCGCATCGTCACACGTTACCCAACGTGCCGTATTGATTTCGGCACGCTCAAATATCGCATCAACACCGTATTCTGCTTTTAGGCGGGCTTCAACCACTTCAAATTGCAATTGCCCAACAGCGCCTAATAATGGGGTGTTATCAACCATAGGGTAAAAAACTTGGACCGCTCCCTCTTCGCCCAACTCCTGCAAACCTTTAAGCAACTGTTTAGCCCGTAGCGGATCTCTTAAACGGGGGCGGCTGAATAATTCCGGCGCGAAATAAGGAATCCCCTTGAATTGCAAATCTTCGCCTTCGGTTAGCGTATCGCCAATTTGTAAATTACCGTGGTTATGTATCCCGATAATATCGCCCGCCACCGCATCTTCCATTAAAGAGCGCTCATTGGCCATAAAAGTTACGGCATTCTGAATTTTCATCTGCCGATTCAAACGACGGTGTTGAACCTTGATTCCGGGTGAATAACGTCCAGAACACACTCGGAAGAAAGCAATACGGTCCCGATGATTGGGGTCCATATTGGCCTGGATTTTGAAAACAAATCCAGTAAAAGGTTTTTCCGTTGGCTCGACGATTCTAGAAACAGCAGCACGCGCTAACGGCGAAGGTGCCCAATCCGCTAAGGCGCTGAGAATTTCCTGAACACCAAAATTATTAATCCCGGAACCGAAGAAAACCGGTGTTTGTTTTCCGGCTAAAAATTCGCTTAATTCAAAGGTCGCACCTGCGCCTTGAACCAATTCAATTTCCCCGTGGAAGTTATCCATTTCCATCGCGTAATCACGATTAAGAAACTCGTGATCCAAGCCTTTAAGAATCTCAACAGACTGATTTGCGTGTTCTTCACCCGGCGCAAAACGCAAAATCTCATCATTTAATAAGTGATAAACCCCTTGAAATCTTTTACCCATGCCAATCGGCCAAGTCACCGGCGCGCAATGTATCTTTAGAACCGATTCAATTTCATCCAGTAGCGTCACCGGGTCTTGAACCTCGCGGTCCATCTTATTGATGAAGGTAATAATCGGGGTATTACGCAAGCGACACACGTCCAGCAACTTAATCGTTTGCTCTTCTACACCTTTAGCTGCATCCACGACCATCACCGCAGCATCCACCGCTGTGAGCACGCGGTAGGTATCTTCCGAAAAATCTTGG
>JBEGTT010000191.1:0-4130 GCA_041179245.1 Pseudomonadota bacterium | reverse complement strand
GTCGTTTCGGCAAAGCTCCATAAAGCTGTGTCAACTTTATCTTTGATATCGGCATTACGTTTGTTCAACATATAAACTCGGCCGGCCAATGGCAAACTTTCAGCAAAAATGCGTAGTTTTTCTCGAACTGTTGGCTGTAGATTTTGATAATTAGCCAAGGAGGTCATGCCAATACTTCCTTCTCCGTTAATGACCAGTTGTGCAACACTATCTGAGGCGCTGACATAACGTAGCGCAGTGTTTTTGACACTGTTGCGTTGCAGCCAGTGGGTTCCCCAAATCGTTACTAGTGAGGCAGGGGAAAGGCCAATTACCGTGGTACCGGAAATGTCTTCGGGTGTTTTATAGCGACTCTCTTTGGCTGAAAGTAAAACGGCTTTGAAGTCCGCTTTGTAGGTCAGTAAAGGGATATAAGCGGCGTCTGATTCAAGCAGTCGAGCTTGGTGTCCAGTGGTGATTGCAATGTCATACTGGTTTTGCATGCCGCGTTTGGCAAATTCTGTGAAATCACTGGCGGTAGAAATTTCTACTGAGCGCCCTAGCGTTTTTTCGAGGTACAGGCGCAAGGGTTGGTACATTTCGATGATCACACGGGCGCTGGTGTGGGGGGCGACACCAATACGGAAAACGCTGGATTCACCCGCCGCAAAAGAAGGCATTGGGCTGAGTAAAACGAAACTACAAACGAAGCCACACAAAATCCCTAAAAAACGATGGATATTCGAAAGTTCTCTCATTGTTGTGTCTCCATTTTGTGATGTATTGCTCGCCTTATTTTGGCGTCAGGTCGGTGATTCTCTTGCAAACGGGGGGGTAAATCCAGCCCGCTTACCAATTTATGACGATGTCTGGCGGGGCCGTTCTGCTAAAATGCTCGTCCTTTTTACGGTGCCTCCAACGGTTTTTTGCTGCGCATGTCTTCTACCCCCCTGATTTCTATTGATAGTTTGCACGTCGGCTATGCTGGTGCGAAGGTTTTGCGCGGCATTGATATGCATATTCCGCAGGGTAAAGTTGTGGCAATTATGGGCGGCTCGGGGTGCGGGAAAACGACCCTGCTGCGCTGTATTGGCGGTCAACTGAAACCGAGCACAGGGAGTGTGCAGGTTGCTGGGCAGGTTGTGCATGAGCTTGATGAGACGGGGTTGTATGCCTTGCGTCGCAAGATGGGGATGCTGTTCCAGTTCGGTGCTTTATTCACTGACATTAGCGTGTTCGAGAATATTGCGTTTCCGATGCGCGAACACACCGATTTGCCCGAATCCATGATTCGTGATCTGGTGTATTTGAAGCTCGAAGCCGTGGGGTTGCGCGGTGCGGCACACAAAATGCCGGGCGAGTTGTCTGGCGGTATGGCGCGGCGCGTGGCCTTGGCCCGAGCGGTAGCGCTTGACCCGATGTTAATCATGTACGACGAGCCGTTTACCGGGCTTGACCCGATTTCGCTAGGGATTGTTGGGCAGTTAATCCGCAAGCTCAACGATGCGCTGGGCGCAACGTCGTTGATGGTGACGCACGATATTCACGAGTCTTTGCAGATTGTGGATTACATCTATTTTGTCTCAGCGGGCAAGATTGTGGCGGAAGGTACACCAGATGAAATTCGTGCATCCAGCGATCCGTTTGTGCATCAGTTTGTGCATGCGGAAGTGGATGGCCCAGTGCCATTTCATGTGCCTGCTCCTTCGCTAGCGGAAGCGTTTTTAGGGGCCACGCATGGCTAATCTATTACAGGGATTGCGAGAAAGGTTACAGGCGCTGGGGCAAGGTGCGATTGATCGTATTTGGCGTTTGGGTTTTGCCAGCCGGTTTTTTATCGCCGTTTTGCGCCAATCGGCCTCGACGTTTTTACGTCCCCGCTTATTGCTGCGCGAGATTTTCTTTTCCGGTGTGCTGTCGTTGATCATCATCAGCGTATCGGGGTTGTTTGTTGGCTTGGTGCTGGGCTTGCAGGGTTATGAAACTTTGCAGCGTTATGGCTCATCTGAAGCATTGGGTGTTTTAGTGTCGCTGTCGTTGGTGCGCGAATTGGGGCCGGTGGTCGCGGCACTGTTATTTGCAGCGCGAGGCGGCACGTCGGTGACGGCCGAGATTGGGCTGATGAAAGCGACAGAACAACTGATGGCAATGGATATGATGGCGGTTAACCCGCTAGCCAGAGTGGTGGCGCCTCGCTTTTGGGGTGGTGTAATCACCATGCCGCTGTTGGCGGCGATCTTTTCGATGATGGGTGTGTTTGGCGGTTGGTTGATCGGCGTGGTGTTTATTGGTGTCGATGATGGTGCGTTCTGGTCGCAGATGCAGGCGGCGGTGGATTTTCGTTTTGACATCCTGAATGGCGTGATCAAAAGTTTTGTATTTGGGGTGGCGGTCGCTTTGATTGCTGTCTTTGAAGGGTATGACTCGGTGCCGACAGCAGAGGGTGTTTCACGCGCCATTACCCGCACTGTGGTGACTTCGTCCTTGGCCATTTTGGCCCTTGATTTTGTATTGACCTCCTTTATGTTCCGGGGTGCTTGATGAACCGTTCAACCATTGACCTGTGGGTCGGTATTTTTGTCGCCATCGGTATTGCGGCTTTACTGTTTTTGTCCCTGAAAGTGGGGAATTTGTCGGGCGCGAATCTGCAACAGCCGTATCAGCTAACCGCTAAATTCGACAATATCGGGGGGCTGAAAGTCCGTGGCCCGGTGAAAAGCGCCGGCGTAGTGGTTGGTCGGGTGAATGACATCACCTTTGATCCGCAAACCTACGAAGCGGTGGTAACCATGAATGTCGATGGCCGTTATGTGTTTCCCAAAGATACCTATGCGTCAATTTTGACTGCGGGATTGTTGGGTGAGCAGTACATCGGTTTGGATGCGGGTAGCAGCGACACCATGTTGGCAGCGGGAGGGAAGTTGTCCCGGACGCAGTCAGCGGTTGTACTGGAAAAACTGATTAGCCAATTCTTGTTTAACAAAGCCGCTGAAGGTCAGGACCCGGTTAAATGAATTTGCGGATAACCCTGTTTGTTGGGATCACAGTGTTGCTGGGCGCATGCACTGCTGTACCGCAACCCAGCGCCAATGACCCTTACGAAAGTTTTAACCGCAGTATGTACCGCGTTCATCAAGCGATGGACGTGGTGGTGAAGCCGGTAGCCCAAGCCTACGACGATCACATGCCTTTGCCTGCGCGTGCTGGCTTAGGTAACGCGTTTGGCAACGCGGGGGATCTGTGGATCAGCGCAAACAATCTGATGCAAGCCAAACCGGCGGATGCCGGGACTGATTTGGCCCGTTTTGTAATCAATTCCACCTTGGGGATTTTTGGTCTGTTTGATGTGGCTTCAGAGTTGGGTTACCAAAAACACGACGAAGACCTCGGGCAGACTTTGGCTACTTGGGGCGTAGGGAGTGGTGGGTACTTGTTTTTTCCTATCGCCGGGCCTCGCACGGTTCGTGATGGAGCAGCTTGGATTGTGGATCTGCAAGCGGATCCTTTAGTCAGTAATACAACCGATATAGCTGTTCGAAATAGCCTTATTGGCTTGAAGGTGGTGCATACCCGCGCTATGTTGCTACCCACGGATGCGATTCTAGAAGATGCAACGGATGATCCCTATACCTATATCCGCGAAGCCTATTTGCAGCACCGAAAATATTTGATTCACGATGGGGATATGCCATCGGAGCTAGAAAATTCACTAAAACAACAAGAAGAATAATTCTCAAACCAACGTTTCAGAGGACAGCATGAAAACTCTTTTTGCCTTACTGGCGATATTATTTTTATCAACGGGTGTTTTTGCCCAACAGGATTTGGCGCCGGATGCGCTGGTGAAAAGTGTGGCTGACGATGTGTTGCAAACGCTGCGCACGGATAAAGATTTGCAGAACGGAGATTTGAAAAAGGCCATGGATTTGGTCGACACCAAAATTCTTCCGTATTTTGATTTTGAAAGCATGACTGCTGACACCGTTGGTAAAACAAATTGGCGCGGTGCCAGCGTGGCACAAAAACAACGGCTAATCGGCGAATTCAAAATGTTGTTGGTGCGGACTTACGCTACATCCATTTCTTCTTATAAAAGCCAGACCATTCGTTTCAAACCGTTAAAACTTGACCCAGCGGATACGACCGCTTTG
>JBEGTT010000190.1:0-7099 GCA_041179245.1 Pseudomonadota bacterium | reverse complement strand
AGCGCATTTTTGTTACGGAAGATCGAATCGACAACCCCTTCAACCATAGGATCAATTTTATCCAGTTCGATTTGTTTCCCAAGCCGAATGTCACCCATCAGGTTTTTAACGATCCGATTGGCTTCTGAGTGTAATTTCTTCGCGCGAGTAACTTCTTCTGCCAGCGTCACTGCCTTGGGAATTTCAGGGGCCGTCGTGGCAATGGCTTCGATTTGTTCGTCCAGTTCGCGGCTGACCTCTTCTGCAGTTTGGGCATTGGGCAAATCTAGCCCCCGCGAGGGATCGATATAAACCTCACGAATACCCAGTTGGCGGATTTTGTTGACCGTGGTGTCATCCTTGACGGACATGGAGTTGCCGACAAACGGATGGTCAAGCCAGCCACAATTCAGGTCGCTAATGAACATGCCTGGGATGAGCTCGGCGGTACTGATTTTTTTAATTCTGAAGTTCTTTGCCATGCTGTTCTATCCAACGGTTCAGGTGATGTGCGTTAACTTAGTGGGGGCGCTTACGGGATTGCAGATGATGCGTTGGCGTATCAAGAGCGGGCAATTCTAGCGCATCCTGAGGTCTATAATGCGCGCGCCATGATGAACAGCCACTTATGATTACCTTTTCCCATCTGACCTTTGCCCGCGCCGGACGTTCCCTCGTGGTGGATGCCGACGTGCGATTACACACCGGCTGGCGCGTTGGCCTTGTTGGGGCTAATGGCTGCGGCAAGTCCAGCTTGTTCTCGCTCGTTTCGGGTGAAATACACCCTGAGTCCGGTGACTGCACCATGCCTCCTTCTTGGAGCATTGCCCGCGTTAGCCAAGAAACCCCAGCGCTACAAATTCCCGCATTGGAATTTGTACTCGATGGTGATCTTGAGCTTCGCCGCGTCGAGCAGGCCATTCGTGAAGCCGAGCACAGCGGCAATGGTGAAGAAATCGCTCTGCTGCACATTCGTTACGCAGACTTAGATGGATATACCGCTCGTTCGCGCGCAGCCGAAGTACTGCATGGTTTGGGATTTTCTGAAGCCGATTTGCATCGGCCGGTGGCTGAATTTTCCGGTGGGTGGCGGGTTCGCCTGAATCTGGCGCGGGCGCTGTCTTGCCGTGCGGACTTGTTGCTGCTTGATGAGCCGACCAATCACCTCGATTTAGATGCGGTACTGTGGCTGGAAAACTGGCTGAAAAATACGCGCTCCACGCTGCTTTTGATTTCCCATGATCGCGACTTCCTAGATGCCGTGGTAGGCCATATTCTGGCCATTGAACACCAGCGCATGACGCTGACGACGGGTGGCTATTCTGATTACGAACGAGCGCGGGCGGCGCGATTGGCCGTGCAGCAAGCAACGCACGAGTCGCAGCAAAAGCAAGTTGCGCATCTACAAAAATTTATTAACCGTTTCAAAGCCCAGGCCACCAAAGCACGACAGGCACAAAGTCGGGTAAAAGCGCTGGAGCGGATGGAGTTGGTTGCCGCCGCGCACGTTGATTCGCCGTTCAATTTTACTTTTCGTAATCCCGTTGATTTGCCTGATCCGCTGCTGACGCTGCACAAAGGTGCCACGGGTTACGGCGATAAAACCTTGCTGGATAATCTGGAACTCACTTTGCGTCCCGGTAGCCGAATTGGTTTGTTAGGCCGTAACGGTGCGGGGAAATCGACCTTGATTAAGCTGTTGGCGGGTAAATTGTCACTGACCTACGGCGAACGGAAAGAAGCTAAAGCGCTGAAAATTGGCTATTTCGCCCAGCATCAACTCGAACAACTCCGCCCGGAAGAAAGCCCGCTGTGGCACATCCAGCATCTGGAACCCACGACGCCGGAACAAGAGCTGCGCGATTATCTGGGGGGGTTTGATTTCCGGGGAGAAATGGCGACGCGCTTGGTTGGACCGTTTTCGGGCGGAGAAAAATCCCGTTTAGCCTTGGCCTTGCTGATTCGCCAACGCCCAAATCTGTTGCTGCTCGACGAACCGACTAACCACCTTGACCTAGAAATGCGCGAAGCCATTGTGATGGCCTTGCAAGACTACGAAGGTGGCGTGGTCGTGGTTTCACATGATCGCCATTTGCTGCGCACCACTGCCGATGAGCTTTGGCTGGTGGATAGCGGCAAAGCGACCTTGTTTGAAGGCGATTTGGACGAATACGCTAACTGGTTAGCCATCCAGCGAAGTAATAAAAAAAGCGCTGAAAAAGCGCCAGCAGGGGAAGTTGGCGAACAAAAAGCCGACCGCAAGCAACAACGGGCTGAGGCCCAAGCGGCACGGCAGGCCTTACAGAAAGAGCGCCGCACGCTAACCCGAGAAATCGAAAAACTTGATACTCAGATGGCTGTAATGAATGAAGAGGCAGAATCGGTGGAGGCGCTATTAGCTGATCCTGCTATTTATGCAGCGGGCGCGGACCGACAAAAACTTGAGCAACTGAATAAACGCCAAAGTGAATTACGCGAACAATTGGATCACTGCGAAATCCGTTGGCTTGAAGCCCATGAAACACTCGATGCTTTGCCAATGCTGGACTAGCTTTTACTGCTGGACGATATATTTGGCAAACAGGATAGATTTCACTGCATCTTTCAATCCGCTATCCCTCAAACTTTCGTTGAGGCGGGATTTAATACCTTCTGAGATATTCTCCATATTTTCCGGGCCTTCGAGTTCATTAAAGGTTCGACGATTCAAGTAGCTGCTGATTTCGGCAGAGATCATGGGTTCCCAACCTTTGGTTTTTTTCAGGGTTTCCTGATCCTTGATTTCAACGGCCACTTTGACCACTACCGATCCCCGGTTGTCACCATTGATGGCGGTTGAGATTTCTTTTTCTAGCAATAAATACGCAGGCGCTTCGTGATTTTTAGACGTAACAGGTTTTTTGTCACTAGCCATCATCCAGCCAATAACAATGGCTGCAATGGAAATTAGTAGGACGAGAATGGCAATAATAAGATTAGAGGAAGACTGTTTCATCTTGATTTCAAACGAAATGTTGCAAGGGCGAAGGTACGCCACCTTGCACGAATTTATGGCTTAAATCAACCAAGTGGGCGGTAATGGCTATAATTCGCGCTCGTTTAATCAGGAGCCCACTGTGAGCCAACCTCTTTACCAATCCTCCATTAAAAGCCTGCCCTTGTTGTCCCAAGGGAAAGTGCGTGACATTTACGCCGTGGGCGAAGACAAACTGTTGATTGTTACGTCTGATCGTCTTTCAGCTTTTGACGTCATCCTTGACGACCCAATTCCGCGCAAAGGCGAAGTGCTAACCGCTGTGGCAAATTTCTGGTTTGAAAAGCTCGGTCACATCATCCCCAATCAGCTTACCGGCGTTGATCCTGAAAGCGTAGTTGCCGAAGACGAGCGTAAGCAAGTCCGTGGTCGCTCAGTGGTGGTTAAACGTCTGAAGCCATTGCCAATTGAGGCGGTGGTTCGTGGTTACGTGATTGGCTCTGGCTGGAAGGATTACCAAGATACTGGCGCGATTTGTGGCATCAAACTGCCGGTAGGCCTGAAACAAGCTGCCAAGTTGCCTGAGCCGATTTTCACCCCCGCTACTAAAGCTGAGGTTGGTGATCACGACGAAAATATCTCTTTCGTTCAGGCGCAAATTAATTGCAATACCGCGCTGGCTGCTGACCTTGAAGGCACTGGCGTGAGCGGCACTGAAATTGCCGAACAGGCGCGGGATGCAGCCATTGCCTTGTACAAAGCGGCAGCGGAATATGCGCTGACACGCGGCATCATCATTGCCGATACCAAGTTTGAATTTGGCATCGACAGTAATGGGGTATTGCACCTGATCGACGAAGCGCTAACCCCTGATTCTTCTCGCTTCTGGCCCGCTGACAGCTATCAGGAAGGCATTAGCCCTCCGTCGTTCGATAAGCAGTTCGTGCGCGATTATCTGGAGACCCTGGACTGGAATAAAACAGCACCCGGCCCCAAACTGCCTATTGATGTTCTGAATAAGACAGGCGAAAAATACGTTGAGGCTTATGAAAAGCTGACCGGTAAAAAACTCTGATAATACTTGGGAGAACCCCGGTATTTGCGCCGGGCTTGCTGCGGAACTCGGGGCTATGCCCCTCAGACAGTCCTCGCAACCCTCTGCAAACACCATGATTCTCCCTTTGCGGCCCCAGTAATTTGGGGCTTTTTTATTTGCACACCTATATTCCATACAGCATGAATAAGGGTGTTTGATGAGACCTGCGAGGACTGTCTGAGGCACGCAGTGCCGAGTTCCGCAGCAGCATCGAGTCAAATGCCCTTGTTCATGCTGGCGCTAATCGCAGGTATTCCAACATGACTGACATCCAAAAAACCCCACTTCTCGATTTCACCGACCTGCCCCGTTACGACCTCATCCAGCCCGAACACGTCCAGCCAGCCATTAGCCAATTGCTAACTGACAACCGCGCGCTGATTGAGCGCTTAACCAGCGATGCAGTACCCGCCACATGGCAGGACTTTGCGCAACCGCTGACCGATGGTCTGGAACAGTTCAATCGTGCTTGGGGGGTTGTCGGGCACTTACATTCGGTCAATGACATTTCGGTCTGGCGCGACGCTTACAACGCCATGCTGCCGGAGGTTTCAGGCTTCTTCACCGACTTGGGCCAAAACCTTGCCCTGTTCGACAAATACAAAGCCCTGCGTAATGGTGCGGAGTTCGCCAAGCTAAATCCCGTTCAACAACGCATTCTGGAAAACGAACTGCGGGACTTCCGTTTGTCCGGCGCGGAATTGCCGGATGACCAAAAGCCTCGTTTTAAAGAAATCATGGAAGATCTGTCCAAGCTGTCGGCCAAGTTCTCCGAAAACCTGCTCGATGCCACCAACGCTTTTGCTGAAATCGTCACCGATGAAGCAGTACTGGCAGGTTTGCCGGACGACGTAAAGCAAGTGGCCAAAGAAACAGCGGAGCGAGGCGGTCTAAAAAATTCGTGGAAATTTTCCCTGCAAGCGCCCTCCTTCGGCCCGGTGATGCAATACGCTGAAAACCGCGAACTACGCGCGCGGATGTATCGGGCGTATTCCACCCGAGCTGCTGAGTTCCATGCTGAAAACGGCGACGGCAGCAGCAAGGCCGAATGGGACAACACACCCATCATGAAGCGTATTTTGGAACTAAAACGGGAAGACGCGCAGATGCTCGGTTTTAGCAATTACGCCGAAGTCTCCCTCGTGCCAAAAATGGCTGACACCCCAGCGCAAGTGCAAACCTTCCTGCGCGAACTGGCCACCAAAGCCCGGCCCTACGCTGAAAAAGACCGCGACGAACTTCGTGCCTTTGCGCGCGACGAATTGGGCCTTGATCCGCTACTGCCTTGGGATGTGGCCTATGCATCAGAGAAACTGCTGCTCGCGCGTTACGCCTTCTCAGAACAAGAAGTGAAGCAATACTTCACCGAACCCAAAGTGGTCGGCGGTTTGTTCAAAGTGATCGAAAGCCTATTCGGCGTGAAGGTCAAAGCGGATACCGCGCCCGTCTGGCACGAAGATGCGCGTTTTTACCGCATTGAGAAGCCCTCTGGCGAGCTGGTGGGTCAGTTCTACATGGACTTGTATGCCCGCCAAGAAAAGCGTGGTGGCGCTTGGATGGATGAGGCACGGTCGCGCCGTACGGTTGCTGACGGCATTCAAACACCGATTGCCTACCTCAACTGCAATTTTGCTCGCCCAGTGGGCAATAAACCTGCCACGTTTACCCACGATGAAGTGCAAACCCTGTTCCACGAAGCCGGGCACGGTCTGCACCATCTGCTGACGCGCATTGATGAACTCAGCGTTTCCGGCATTCATGGGGTGGAATGGGATGCGGTCGAACTACCCAGCCAGTTCATGGAAAACTTCTGTTGGGAATGGTCGGTGCTGCAAGACATGACTGCCCACGTTGACACTGGCGAAGCGCTTCCCCGCGCCCTATTCGACAAGATGATTGCAGCGAAAAATTTCCAGAGCGGTTTGATGGCCCTGCGCCAGATCGAGTTTTCGATTTTCGACATGTTGTTGCACAGCGACTTTGACCCGAACAACGCTGAAGGCAAAACCGTGATGGATGTGCTGCAGGCCGTGCGTCAAGAAATTGCCGTATTGATTCCGCCCGAATGGAACCGTTTCCCGAACAGCTTTTCACACATTTTTGGCGGCGGTTACGCGGCGGGTTATTACAGCTACAAGTGGGCGGAAGTCTTGTCCGCCGATGCCTATGCGGCATTTGAGGAAGCTGGTTCACCATTCGATGCCGCAACGGGTAAACGTTATCTGGATGAGATTCTTTCTGTCGGAGGTTCCCGCCCCGCCATTGAATCCTTCCGCGCCTTCCGGGGCCGCGATCCGAGTGTGGATGCCTTACTGCGGCACAACGGCATGGCCTAATGTTTAAAACCCAGCGCGCGGCCTATGTTCTACTCACGCTGACGGCGCTGTTCTGGTCGATCAACGTGGTGCTGGCGAAAGCCATGAACGCCGCCCTGCCACCGATGGCTTTATCGGTCGGACGCTGGGGAATCGCACTGGTGTTGCTTCTTCCCTTTGGCGCTCCTCGCGCTTGGACGCAACGCCATTTATTGCTTTCCCATTGGCGGCGAATCCTGATTCTTGGGCTGACCGGCATTGGCATGTACAACACGCTGGTTTATGTCGGCCTACAAAGCACCACGGCCACCCATAGCGTGCTGCTCAACTCGCTGATTCCAATATTCATCATCTTGCTTGGCGGGCTATTTTTTGCTCAGCCCATGCACGGACGGCAAATCACGGGGATTGGGATTTCTTTTGTCGGTGTATTGACCATCGTGAGCGAAGGCAATCCTTTGCACTTGCTGACAATCGGCATTAACCCCGGTGACGGCATCATTCTGCTGGCGATGCTGACGTGGGCGCTGTACACCTTGGTTTTGCGAGGCTTACCCGCAGGCATTGATCGGCTGGGATTGCTCACCGTTTTGATGGTGGTCGGCTTGCTGGCTTTGTTACCATTCTTGGCGATGGAAGTGGCTGATGGACGAGTTGCTGAACTCACGCTACCTAGTTTGCTGACCCTGCTCTACATCGGAACTTTTCCTTCCATCGTGGCGATGATTTTCTACA
>JBEGTT010000189.1:0-4237 GCA_041179245.1 Pseudomonadota bacterium | reverse complement strand
ATCGCGCTCACGTTGTTCCAGATCCCCATTCAGCGTTAAGGCATGAATGCCTTCGTGACGCAGGACATTGAGCAGGTCGCGGCATTGTTGTTTGGTATTGCAAAAGGCGAGAGTGCTAGTGGGTCGGTAATGCTTAATCAGTTTCGCAACTGCTTGCAGCCGCTCTTCGTGTTTGACTTCGTAAAACCGTTGGCGAATCTTGGTTTCAGCGTGTTGTTCCAGCAGCTTCACTTCTTGCGGATTCTTCAAAAACCGCTGAGCCAGTTTGGCAATCCCTTCAGGATAGGTTGCGGAAAATAGCAGCGTTTGACGTTTGGGTGGGCAGCGCTTGGCCACATAAACGATGTCGTCGTGGAAGCCCATATCCAGCATGCGGTCGGCTTCATCCAGCACGAGGGTGTTGAGTTCGTCGAGTTTGAGCGTGCCGCGTTCAAGGTGATCCATGATCCGGCCCGGTGTGCCAACCACGATATGAACGCCTTTTTCCAGACTATTGGCTTGATTGCGTAAGGCGGTGCCACCGACCAGCGCCAGCACTTTGATATTTTCTTCAAAACGGGCCAAGCGGCGGATTTCCTGCATCACTTGGTCGGCTAGTTCGCGAGTTGGGCAAATTACCATTGCTTGAACTGCAAAGCGGCGAGTGTCGAGTTTGAGCAGCAGCGGTAAGCCAAACGCAGCGGTTTTCCCGCTACCCGTTTTGGCTTGAGCGATGAGGTCCTGACCCGCCAGCGCCAAGGGCAAACTGGCCGCTTGAATGGGCGTCATCGTCAGGTATTCAAGTTGTGTCAGGTTCGCCAGCATCGCTGGCGGTAATTCAAGCTCGCTGAATAAGGGGGAGTTCAAGGAAGTGTCCACGGGTTAACCCTTACGCTGACGAGTTTTCTTTGCCGGCATAGGCTTACGCTGACGTTGGCCTGGTCTGCTTTTCTGACCATCGGTTTTCGGTTTAGGAACCAGCAGGTTTTTGACTTTTAATGCAGCCGCTGCACGGTGGGCCAGAATAGCCAAATCAAAACGATCCGGTGTGACCAGTAATCCAGGCAAATCACCCGGGTGTTCGTAAGCGGCGAGATTGGTTTTGACCTTGTTTAGCCGTTGTTCCATATCATCTTTCTTGGAAGCGTCAGCAACAAGGGGGAGTGCATACTCAGTTAGCGAGAAGCCGTGATCCTCTGTTTCGATAATCAGACCACGGGTCGCCATGCGAGAAAAAGCATCACGCAGTCGAATCTGTCCAGGGATAAGCCCTTCGATCAGATCTGCAGCAGCGATGATTTCCAGTAATTGAGCTGGACGACGTTTGGATGAAAGTGCAATGGCTAACAGTAGCAGTGCTTCAACATTGTGATTGGGGTGCTTATTTGCGTTCATAGTGACCTTTAGATGCGGGGGAATGAGCGCCAAACTCACAACAGTGAAACACGGCCCGACCCCGAAGGGTCGGTAGTTTATAGGATCATGCCTGCACCAACCGTATTGTTATTGCTCTCGTCGATGATGATGAAAGCACCGGTGCCGCGATTTTCCAGGTAGGGATCGGCGAACAGCGGCTGGGCCAGCTTGAAGGTGACTTGCGCGATGTCGTTCATGGCCAGCTTTTCGGCCGGGACTTTTTCCAGCGTGTTCACGTCGAGGCGATGGTCGATGGCGGCCAGTTTGGCTTTCGAGTCGCGTGTCGTGTGGCGGATCAGGTAGGTGCGGGCGCGGTCCATCGGCGCTTCGGCCATCCAGCAGACGGTGGCTTCGATCTGTTTGACGGCAGCCGGCACTTCGCTCGATTTGACGATCATGTCGCCGCGCGAGGTGTCGATTTCGTCAGCCAGCAGCAGCGTAATGGATTGTTCGGTGAAGGCTTCGCCGATATCGACGCCGCCGAGTTGTACGGCCTTCACGGTCGACTCGCGGCCGGAGGGCAATACGGTGACGGCATCACCGACCTTGATCGAACCAGCTTCGACCCGGCCCATGAAGCCACGGTAGTCGTGCAGCTCCGGGTTGGCCGAATCCTGTGGGCGGCAAACGTACTGGACCGGGAAACGGAATTTCTCGCGCTTTTGTACATTTTCCTCGGTATGGGCGGCCGGGGCGGTTTCGAGCATTTCGAGCAGGGTCGGGCCTTCGTACCAGTTCAGCTTATCGCCACGGTCGACGATCATGTCGCCGTTCAGCGCCGAGAGCGGGATGAAGCGGATGTCTTCAATGCCAACCTTGGCGGCGAATTCGAGGTATTCGCCCTTGATGCGCTCGTAGGTTTCTTGCGAGTAATCGGCGAGGTCCATCTTGTTGATGGCAACGATCAGGTGCGGGATACCGACCAGCGACGCCAATTTGGAATGGCGACGGGTTTGCGTCAGGACGCCCTTGCGCGCATCAATCAGGATGATCGCTAGGTTGGCGGTTGACGCGGCGGTCACCATGTTGCGGGTGTATTGCTCGTGGCCCGGGGCGTCGGCGATGATGTACTTGCGCGTCCCGGTACTGAAATAGCGGTAGGCGACGTCGATGGTGATGCCCTGTTCGCGTTCGGCTTGCAGGCCATCGGTGAGCAGCGAGAGATCAACCGCGCCCATGCCGCGTTTTTCGGAAGTGCGCGTGATGGCCGACAGCGTGTCGGCAAGGATGGTTTTAGTATCGAACAGCAGCCGCCCGATCAGCGTGCTTTTGCCGTCATCGACGCTGCCGCAGGTCAGGAAGCGCAGCAGGCCGTGGTCTGGGATTTCGTTTTTCTGGGACATTGTGTGTTCCTTATCAAAAGGCATCGAATGGGATGTTTGAGGCGCAGGCGAGGACTGTTTGAGTAAGCGAAGCGAGCGAGTTCCGCAGCCTGCAGACCAAATGTCCCGTTTGATCCCTTCCCGATTAGAAATAACCTTCTTTTTTCCGTTGTTCCATCGAGGCGTCGCTGGTCTGGTCGTCCAGACGGGTAGCGCCGCGCTCGGTGATGGTGGTGGTGGCGGTTTCGAAAACGATCTTGGAAACGTTGTCGGCATCCGATTCGACCGGCGCCGTGCAGGAAATGTCGCCAACGGTACGGAAGCGCACTTGTAAGTCGATAATCTCTTCCCCCGCCTTGGATGGATTGGCAATCTCGCCAGAAACCAGCGGTACGTTGACCGGCACGATGGCGCCCTGGCGCATGACCACCGGGCGGGTGTGGGCGAAGTAGATCGACGGCAGTTCCAGGCCTTCGCGCTCGATGTATTGCCAGACGTCCATTTCCGTCCAGTTCGAGATCGGGAAGGCGCGGATGTTCTCGCCTTTGTGGCTGCGCGCGTTGTATAGGCTCCACAGTTCTGGGCGCTGGTTTTTCGGGTCCCACTGACCGAATTCGTCGCGGAAGCTGAAAATGCGTTCCTTGGCGCGGGCCTTTTCTTCATCGCGACGGGCGCCGCCGATGCAGGCGTCGAAGCCGAATTCCTCGATGGCTTCGAGCAGCGTCACCGACTGATGCTTGTTACGCGATTCGCCTTCATGCTTCAACACGACGGTGCCGCGCTTCATTGAATCTTCGACCGAACGCACAATCAGGCGTTCGCCGAGTTCGGCGGCGCGCTGGTCGCGGAAGGCGACGACTTCCATGTAGTTGTGGCCGGTGTCGATGTGCATCAGGGGGAAGGGAAACTTGCCCGGGCGGAAAGCTTTTTCAGCCAAACGCAGCAGGCACAGAGAATCTTTGCCGCCGGAAAACAGCAGCACCGGGTTGGAACACTGGCCGGCCACTTCGCGCATGATATGGATGGCTTCGGCTTCGAGCCAGTCGAGGTGAGAAAGTGTATTGCGTTGAGTCATTACGTTGAATCCGCTAAGGATATTGAGTGCTGAGATTGTAACAAGGGCTTAATGCCAAATTTAGAACAAAAGTTCATCTCGTTATTCTAAAAACCAATAAAGATTAAAGAACTAACTGTGTTCCAAGTTCGACAACCCGGTTCGTCGGGATTTTGAAGAAGTCACTGGCACTGGTAGCGTTCTTCGACATCACGGAAAACAGGCGCGCGCGTAACGGTGTAAACGAACGGGTTAGCGAGGGAACAATCGTTTCACGAGACAGATAAAACGTGGTTTCCATCAGATCAAATTTTTCGCCAAATCGTTTACAACCCTCTAAAGCACCTGGTACATCAGGGCTTTCCATGAAGCCGTAATGAATGATGACGCGCATGAAACCTTTACTCATACGGTGCAAATAAACGCGGTCTAGGTCATTAACGTAAGGTGCAACGGTTGTTTCAAC